>NZ_FNKP01000003.1:1071682-1428910 GCF_900099835.1 Paraburkholderia fungorum | reverse complement strand
TTGCCGAGCGCCTTAAGGCGAAGCGCGGGGGGCGTCATCGTGTTGTCCGCGCTCGCCGGCGAGAGGCCGTTCACGTCACTCGGCTGCATGTTGATCCACGCTCGCCCGGTCGATCACCTGGACGCCCGTATCGGTGTGCGAGTCAGGCATCTTCGCGCCGGTGAAGATCTGGTTCAGCACGACCACGGCGTCATGACCCTGACGCTGCGGGTTCTGTGAGATCGTCGCCGTCAATGCACCGCCCTTGATCAGATCTTTGGTTTGCGGCAACAGGTCCGAGCCGACCACCGGAATCTTGCCCGCCAGGCCGTTGCGTTGCAGATACTGGCCGATGGCCGGGAAGCTGCAGCAATCCAGCGAAACGATGCCGGTGACATCCTGATGCGCGAGCATCGCGTTTTCGATCGCAGCGTAGATCTGCTGCGGCTCGTTACTCGTATTCACCAGTCCGACGATGGCGATGTTCGGATATTTTGCGAGCGACTGGCGCAGCCCCTTCTCGCGATCCTTCGACCATTCGGCCGCTGCATCGACGGTGAACACCAGCACCTTGCCCTTCTGACCCATGTGCTTGACCAGCGTGTCGCCCATCACCACGCCCGAATAGGCGAGGTCCTGTCCGACGAAACTCAGCCGATGCGAGGCAGGATTGTCCGTATTGAACGTGACGACCGGGATGCCTGCGGCAATCGCCTTGTTGATCACAGGCGCGAGCGCATCGGTCGACGACGACGATACCGCGATACCGTCCACGCCCTTGGTGATCCAGTTCTCCAGTTCCGCGACCTGCTTCTCGGCGCCGCCGCCGACCGGTCCCGTGAAGACCGCGTTGACGTTGAGTTCCTTCGCCGCCAACCCGACGCCCTTGCGCATCGGAGCCGCGACCGACAGCGCCGGATCGTGATACGAAACCACGAAGGTCGGCTTGGTTTTGGCCGCCGCCTGCGCCTTGATGGCGGGCGCAAGCTGGAAGTTCGCGTCGGGCGTCGCCGCGCTCGCGCCGGCCGACATCAGGGTCATCGCTGCTGAAAGCAGCACTGCGCACTTCGATACGAATGTCATGGTGTCTCCTCGTTGGATCAGGATTTCATTTCTTTGATGAAGTGACGCCGCCGATCAGAGCAGCGACCAATACGACGACGCCGATCAGCGTCGTTTGCCAGAAAGGTGTGACGCCGAGCAGGATCAGGCCGTCACGCACGACCCCGATCAGCAGCACGCCGAGCAGCGTTCCTACAACCGACCCTTCGCCGCCGCCGAGCCGGGTTCCGCCGATGATCACGGCGGCGATGACGTCGAGTTCGAGGCCGGAACCCGTGACGGCCTGGACGTTCTCGAGAAAGCCGAGGTTGATCGTGCCCGCGAAGGCCGCGAGCAGCCCGGCCAATGCGAAGGCGAGGATCTTGGTCCGCGCCACTGGCACGCCGACGATCTTCGCGGCGCGCGCATTGCCGCCCACCGCAAAAATATGGAACCCGAAGGTGGTGCGGTGGAGCAGTGCGTAGCCAATCGCCGCAATGACGATCAGCACCAGCACCTGATTCGACAGATGGCCGATCAGGCTGCCTTGCGCGAGCGCCTTGATGATCGGCGAGATCGACTGATCGGTCGGCAGCGACACCGACATGCCGTTGCTCATCACGAGCGTCGCGCCGCGGATCAGATACAGCGTGCCGAGCGTCGTGATGAACGACGGAATGCGTCCGACCACCGTGATGGCCCCGTTGAGCATGCCGAACACCACGCCCAGCAATAAGGTCACAACAATCGCCACCGGCTCGGGCACACCGTGGACGAGCATCATGCCGGCCGCCATGCCGGAAAAGCCGTACAGGGAGCCAACCGAAAGATCGACTTCGGAGATGATCAGCACATAGGTCGCGCCGATTGCCAGCACGCCCAGCAGGGAGATCTGCCTGAGCAGGTTGAGAATGTTGATGCTGGTCAGAAAGACGGGACTGGCGAACGCGAACAGCACGCACAGGCAGATCACTGCTGCCAGTACACCCGCCTCCCGGGATGCCAGAAAGCTCCTGAACGCGCTCGATATGGGCGAGCGGGCTACTCCATTGCTGGTCGCGTACATCATGTCTCCTGTTTTTTTGGAATCTGTTTCCGGCGGACCGGTATGTCTGTCTGTGTGCGCGCAGCACTGCGACAGCAGGTCGTGCCAATGCCGTCATCTCCTGCCGTCCGCAAAAATGGCAGCGCAAACATTCAATGCAAATGTTATCGCAAACAATTTGCCGTGGTCAACGGTTTGTTGAATTCTGAGCCGCGTGGCGAAGGCGCCCGACGGGTTCGTTGGGCGTGAACGTTTTTGGGCTGCCGGTAAGAGCCGGTGAAGGCTCCGCCCTCTCTCCCTCACTCATCAAAAAGCCCCCCACCAGGGAAAACCTTGCCCTATTTCGCATCGCAACTTCGTTGACTAACTTTCGAGTCGAAACTAAACTCCTTCGAAACGAAAGTAACGCAACCGAAGAGCGGAGACATGCTGGCAAGCAAGAGTTCACTGAAAAGACGGCTGCAGATTGTCGAGATGGTGCGCAAGCGCGGCGAAGTGACCGTTGAAGAACTGAGCCAGGCGTTCGACGTGTCCAGCGTGACGATCCGCAGCGATCTGACGTATCTCGAAGAGCAGCGCTATCTGGTGCGCTCGTTCGGCAAGGCGCGTTACCTCGCGCAGCGTGCCGACGAAAGCGTGCTGACGCCGCTCTCCGATTTCGCAACGCGCAAGGCAGGAGAGATGTCGGTCGCGAGGCTTGCTTCGGATTCGGTCGGCGACTATGCGTCGGTGATGCTCGGCGCAGGCGACATCGTCCACAAGCTGCTGCCCCTGCTGTCGGATCGCGCCAACCTCGCGCTGCTGCTCAACGACATCGCGATGGCACAAACGGCTCAACGCTTCATCCATTGCGAGTTGCAATTGACCGGCGGCCATCTCGACCAGAACAACACCGTGCTGACCGGGCCGGACGCCGAACGCTCGGTCAAGACACGTTCGCTCGATCTTTGCATTCTTGAAGCGACCGGTCTCGACGTAGACGGCAATCTGCTCTGCGCGGACCCGGGCCTCGCGCGCGTCTTCCAGGCCGCAGTCGCTACTGCGACCCGCTGCATCGTGGTCGCGTGGCAACCGCGCCTGTCCGAACGCGACGGCCACGTGTTCTGCAATCTCGCGGACCTCGACGGCGTCGTGATCGATGACGGCATCGACCCACCGACCATGGACCTGTTTCCCAACAAGCAACTCGACTTGTATCGACGAGAAAACGGAATTCTCGAATTCCGTCGAGCCACGCACTAATCCAATCAAAGGAAGAGACATGACAAAGCGCACTTCATTCACGGCAATGCTGTCCGCCATCGCAGGCGCCACGTTGATCGCGGCTTCGCCCGCGGCTCATGCGGCCGACGTGAAAATCGGCGTGTCGCTGCTGACCCAGCAGCATCCGTTTTACGTCGCGCTGGCTGACGCGATGAAGCAGGAAGCGGCCAAGGATCACGCGCAACTCGATATTTCGATTGCGAACCAGGATCTGAGCAAGCAGATTGCCGACGTCCAGGACTTCGTGACGCGCAAGGTCGATGTGATCGTGCTCTCGCCCGTCGATTCGAAGGGCGTCAAGGCCGCCGTGCTGACTGCCGAACACGCAGGCATCCCGGTGATCACCGTCGATATTCAGGCGCAAGGCGTTGAAGTCGCCTCGCACATCGCGACGGACAACTACGCCGGCGGCCAGAGCGCGGGGCAGTTGATGTGCAAGGTGCTGGGCGGCAAGGGCAAGGTCGGCATCATCGACTATCCGACCATCCAGTCGGTGATCGATCGGGTGAACGGCTTCAAGAAGGCGCTCGGCGGCTGTCCGGGGGTGCAGGTCGTGGCGGTGCAGCCGGGCATCACGCGCGCAGACGCGCTGAGCGCCGCGCAGAACATGTTGCAGGCGCATCCCGATCTCGACGGCATTTTCGGTTTCGGAGACGATGCGGCGATGGCCGCGGCGGTAGCCGGCAAGTCGGCGGGCAATCACGTCAAGATCATCGGCTTCGACGGCATGCCCGAAGCACGCGCCGCCGTCGACAAGAATCCGAACTTCGTCGGTGTGATCCGTCAGTATCCGGAAAGGATGGGAGCGCTCGCGGTCGATACCGCAGTCAAGGTCGCGGGTAAGCAGACGGTCGCGAAGACGATTCCGGTGACGCCCGGCGTCTACCTGCATGAAAACGCCAAAGAAGCCGCAAAATGAGCGTTCGCGCTGACGCAAACCGGCCCGGTCCGGGCCGGCCATCATCGCCGAGCGGCGTGGCGGACGCGATCCCTGGCGCCGCTAGCCTGCGTCCCGAAGCGGTCGCACCGCTGCTCGAACTGCGCGGAATCGCGAAGTCGTTCGGGCCGGTCGAGGCGATCAAGGATGTGTCGCTCAAGCTCCGGCGCGGCCGCGTGCACACACTGCTCGGCGAGAACGGCGCGGGCAAGTCCACGCTGATGAAAATCCTCGCGGGTGTCTACCAGCCGACGCGCGGCGAACTGCTGCTCGACGGCCAACCCGTTGTGTTCAGCCGCCCCGCCGACGCACAGCATGCGGGCGTGTCGATCATCTATCAGGAACTCAGCCTCGCCGCGAACCTGAGCGTCGCGGAGAACATCTTCGCGGGCCACGAGCCGCGGCGTTTCGGCGTCGTCGATTTCCGTGAATTGACGCGCCGCACGCATGAACTGCTCGTCGAACTCGGCATCCCGATCGACCCGGCTGCGTCCGTGTCGAAGCTGTCGATGGCGCAGCGGCAACTGGTCGAAATCGCCAAGGCGCTCAGCCGCGATGCCGATCTCGTGATCATGGACGAACCGACCTCGTCGCTATCCGATCGCGACGCCGATCTGCTGTTCGACATCGTGATGAAGCTGAAGGCGCGCGGCAAGGCGATCGTCTACATCTCGCACCGGATGGACGAAATCATGCGCATCTCCGACGATATTTCGGTCATGCGCGACGGTCGCTACATCGCCACCGAAAACAAAACCGACACGACCATCGGCGCGCTGATCACGTTGATGGTCGGCCGCGAAATGAGCGACGTCTATCCGCGCCGGGCCACGCCCTACCTGCGCGGCGGGAAAGCGCTGCTCGACGTGCGCGGACTGACGCTCGACACGAAATTCAACGACATCTCGTTCGACGTGCATCCGGGCGAAATAGTCGGCTTCTTCGGCCTGATCGGCGCGGGCCGCTCCGACGTGATGAACGCGCTGTTCGGCATCGGGCGCCCGTCTGGCGAGATCGTGATGGACGGCAAACGTCTGAAGTTGCGCTCGCCGGAAAACGCCATCTCCGCCGGCATCGCCTTCGTCACCGAAGACCGCAAACATCAAGGTCTCGTGTTGATGCACTCGATCGCGCAAAACGTGACGATGGCGAGTTTCGAGCGCAAAGGCTCACGTTTCGGCATCCTGCGCAGCCGCTTCGAAAACGACGAAACGGCCAGTGCGATCACGCAGATGAATATCAAGGCGCACGGTCCGTATCAACGCGTCGGAGACCTCAGCGGCGGCAATCAGCAAAAAGTCGTGTTCTCGAAATGGCTCGCGCTGAAGCCGAAACTGCTGATCCTCGACGAGCCGACACGCGGCGTCGATGTCGGCGCCAAATTCGAAATCTATCGCGTGATTCGTGAACTTGCCGCAGCGGGCACCGCCATCGTGCTGGTGTCGTCCGAATTGCCCGAGGCACTCGCGATGAGCGACCGCCTCGTGGTCATGCGCGAAAAGCGGATCGTCAAACAGTTCGACACGGCCGGGCTCACGCCCGAAACCGTCATGTCGTATGCAACGGGAGCCATGCAGTCATGAAATCCACTTCTCTTCAGGCGGAGCCGCAAACCGGCAAGGATGGCGACGGCAAGCGAAGCCCGTCGGCGGGCCGCGGCGCGCTGTCGCGACTCCTGCGCCAATACGGCGGCATCGTCTGCGGTCTGATCGCGCTGTGCGTGCTGTTTGCATTGCTATCGTCGAATTTCCTCGCGCTGAACAATCTGCTGAACATCGTGATGCAGGTGTCGATCATCGCGATTCTCGGCTTCGGCATGACCTATGTGCTGCTGCTCGGCGACATCGACCTGTCGGTCGGCGCGGTGATGGCGCTGGTCGGCGGGATCGCCGCGTTCGCCATGCAGCACGGCTTGCATCCGGCGCTCGCGGTGCTCGCCGCGATGCTGGCAGGGCTGGTGCTCGGCTGGATCAACGGCGCGTTGTCCGCGATGCTGACCATCCCGTCGTTCATCGTGACGGTCGCGACGATGGGCGTGTTCCGCGGCTTCGCATATATCACGTCGAACGGTCTGCCGATTTCCGTCGACGACGACCGCTTCGCCGCGCTCGGCAACGGCACACTGCTCGGCATCGCGTTTCCGATCTGGGTGCTCGCGGCGTTACTGCTGATCAATCACTTCGTTCTGTCGCGCACCGTGTTCGGACGCAAAGCCTATCTGGCAGGCGGCAACCGCGAAGCCGCGCTGTATTCGGGCATTAACGTCAGCCGCCTGCGGATCGGCATTTTCATGATTTCGGGGCTGATGGCGAGCATCGGCGGCGTGCTGATGACGTCCCGCCTCTACTCCGCGCAACCGAACGCCGGGATGGGCTACGAACTCGACGC
The DNA here is from genome assembly GCF_900099835.1 of Paraburkholderia fungorum. Classification (NCBI taxonomy): domain Bacteria; kingdom Pseudomonadati; phylum Pseudomonadota; class Betaproteobacteria; order Burkholderiales; family Burkholderiaceae; genus Paraburkholderia; species Paraburkholderia fungorum. The sequence goes on along the minus strand of NZ_FNKP01000003.1, from coordinate 1,422,257 downwards.
GATTGCTGCGGCCGTGCTCGGCGGCACCAGCCTGAGCGGCGGCTACGGAACCATCATGGGCACGCTGATCGGTGCGTTGATCATCGGCGTGATCAATAACGGCATGAACCTGCTGAGCGTCCCCTATTTCTACCAACTCATCGTGAAAGGCGTCGTGATTCTCGTCGCCGTCTGCATCGATGTTCAAACGAAGAAGCGCCATGCCTGATCTGAAAAAAACTTCCGCTAGAACGGACGGTGCCATCCTGACAATGGGCGAGATTCTCGTCGAAATCATGGCGACCGAACGTGGCCAGTCGTTTCGCCAGCCAGGCACGCTGATCGGACCGTATGCGAGCGGCGCGCCGGCCATTTTCATCGACCAGGTCGCGCACATGGGCAGCCGCTGCGCGATGATCGGCTGTGTCGGTGCCGACGATTTCGGTACGCTGAACGTCGAACGCCTGCGCCACGACGGTGTCGACGTGTCCGGCATTGCCGTGATCAAGGACGCGACGACCGGCAGCGCGTTCGTCACCTATCGGGAAGACGGTGAACGCGACTTCATCTTCAACATCACGAACAGCGCGTCGGCACGCTTTTCGGTGGCGAATATCCGCGACGAACAGTTGAAAGACTGCAGCCATTTTCATGTGATGGGCTCGTCGCTGTTCTCGTTCAGGATCATCGAAGCGATGAAAAAGATGATCGAGACGGTCAAGGGACAAGGCGGGACAGTCAGCTTCGATCCGAACATCCGCAAGGAAATGCTAAGGATTCCCGAGATGCGCGAGGCACTCGATTTCATCCTCGACTACACCGACGTGTTCCTGCCGAGCGGCCACGAAGTGACGCTGCTGGCAAGCGCGAGTTCGGAGCGCGCGGCGATCGACGAATTGCTCGAGCGCGGCGTGCGGGAAGTCGTCGTCAAGCGCGGCAAGGACGGTTGCAGCTATTACGACGGCACACGCGAGATTCACCTGCCCGCATTCGTGGTCGACGAAATCGATCCGACCGGTGCGGGCGACTGCTTCGGCGCGACCTATATCGCGTGCTGGTCGCAGGGAATGAGCATCGAACAGTCGTTGCGCTACGCGTGCGCGAGCGGCGCGCGTGCAGTCACCGTACGCGGTCCGATGGAAGGCACCGCGACTCTGGCGGAACTCGATGAATTCATCGCGAAAACGGAGATTCACCATGTCTGACATCGTCTCCCGTCTGTCGAACGGACATCCGGCCGCTGCATCGTTGAAGGGCATTTATTCGATCTGTTCTGCGCACCCCTGGGTGCTCGCGGCCGCGATGGAACAGGCACGCGAGGACGGCACACCGCTGCTCGTCGAATCGACGTCGAACCAGGTTGACCAGTTCGGCGGCTATACCGGCATGAAGCCCGCCGACTTCGTTCGCTTTGTCCACAGCATCGCCGACGACACCGGCTTTGCGCGCGAGCACCTGATTCTCGGCGGCGACCACCTCGGCCCTAACGCGTGGCGCCACCTTCCTGCCGACGAAGCGATGACGCGCGCCGATACGTTGATCGACGCGTACGTGTCCGCCGGTTTCACGAAGATTCACCTCGATACCAGCATGGCCTGCGGCGGCGATCCAGAACGGCTGTCCGACAGCGTGGTCGCCGAACGGGCGTCGCGTTTGTGTGCGGTCGCCGAGGCCGCCGCAGCGCGGTTGGGCAATGGCCGCCCGCCGGTCTACGTGGTCGGCACCGAAGTGCCGGTGCCGGGCGGTGCGAGCGAAACGCTCAATACCGTCGATGTGACCAGCCGCCTCGCGGCGCTCGAAACAGTCGCGGTACACCGCGACGCGTGGCGCGCGCGCCAGCTCGACGACGCATGGCAACGCGTGATTGCGCTAGTGGTGCAGCCAGGCGTCGAATTCGATCATACGAAGGTGATCGACTACCGGCCGGAACTCGCGACCGGTTTGTCGGAGGCGCTGAAGGACCTGCCCGGCATGGTCTTCGAAGCACATTCGACCGATTATCAGAAACCCGAAGCGCTCGATGCATTGGTACGAGACGGCTTCGCGATCCTGAAAGTGGGCCCGGGCGTCACCTTCGCGCTGCGCGAGGCGCTGTATGCGCTCGCCGATATCGAAGCCGCGCTGTTGCCCGATCTGCTGCCTGACAGCGAGCGCTCGGGGCTGCGTGACGTGGTTGAAGCGGTGATGCTGCGTCGTCCGGGAAACTGGGAAAAGTACTATCACGGCGACGCGCGTACGACGCGCCTGCTGCGCACGTATAGCTACAGCGATCGCGTGCGTTACTACTGGGCCGATCCTGAAATCGATGCAGCCGCGCACAAGCTGCTGAGCAATCTAGCCAGCGTGACGATCCCTGAAAACCTGCTGAGCCAGTTCCTGCCGACCCAGTATTGGGAAGTGCGACGCGGTGCTATCGACGGCTCGCCCGAGAGCATTGTGCGCAGTAAGGTGCGCGAAGTAATCCGCGCGTATGCGAAGGCTTGCGGCGTAAAGCCGGTGTGACATCGCGGAAGAGCGGGCACCGTCTTCGGTCACCGCGAGAGGGTTTGTTTTGTCCTTTGGACGGTGCAACCACTGCACCGTCCGCACGGTGGCGGACCCTCCCTTACTTCTGCCGAACGGGTGTGTGGCGAAGCGGTGAAAAGCGGGGTCGGCCAATGACAGTTAGTTGCGTATCAGTATGCTTCGCCCCGATCGTATGAATCCCTTCGAAGCCGGCGGACTACTGCTCAACTGAAGCCATCGCCAACCCCGGCGCTCCAATCCGCCCGCTCAGGCTCTTCAATCCAAACGTCGCTGCAAGCGTCAATGCGGCGCACGCCACCATGAAGTAGCCCGGCGCAGCGGCATCGCCCGTGCGTGCAATCAGCCATGTACCGACAAGCGGTGCGGTCCCGCTAAAGATTGTGAAGCTCAGATTGAATGCCAGCGCTACACCGCTAAAGCGCACGCGCGTCGGAAACATATCGGCGATGATGCAAGCAAAAGTGCCGTTGATTAAAGCCGCGCCCAGCCCACCGAGAAACATCAGCGCAATCAGATCGATCCGGTGGCCGGCAGCCGCGTGATAAAACGGCATGGTCAGCACAATCAGCAACAATGCACCGGCACGCATCAGATGACGCCGCGCCACGCTATCCCCGAGCCGTCCAACCAGCAGAATTCCGATTGACGCCGTCGCCAGCGCAACGTTCTGACCCAGCGCGACCTGCCGCGGATCGTAGTGCAACACCTTGTCGAGATAGGCCGGCATGTGGGCGAACAGCAAGCCGTTATAAGCCGCCGTCGCCGCCGTCGTCAAAACGCCGATCAACACCGGACGCCAATAGTCGCGCATCAGTTCGGCAAAGGGATGCTTTGCGGCCATGCCTTTCATCTGCGCGAATTCCGGCGTCTCTTCGAGCTTTCGACGCAACCAGAACCCCAGCAAGCCGATCATCCCGCCGAAGATAAACGCAATCCGCCAACCGTAGGCGGCTACATCGTCGGGGGTGAGAAGCGCGTGGACGCCGAGGTTCACAGCCGCTGCCAGCAGCACGCCAGAGTTCACGCAAAAGAACACGATCCCGCAGACAAAGCCGGCCCGGCGCGGCACGGTTTCGACCACGTAGGTAATCGAGCCCGGCAATTCGCCGCCGAGACAGAAGCCCTGAATCAGCCGCAGCAGCACCATCGCCACGGTCGCCGCAATGCCCCAACTGGCGTAGGTGGGAACGAGGCCCATGCCGATCGTCGACAGCGACACGACGATCACCGAGACGATGAACACGCGCCGCCGTCCGTAGCGATCGCCGAACCAGCTCAGCACGGCGCCGCCAATCGGCCGCGACAGATAACCGATAGCGAACACGGCGAACGACAGCAACAACGCCATGGTCGGATCGAGCATCGAAAAAAACGCGCGCCCGATGAACTGCGCAAACACGCCGTAGACGACAAAGTCGTAAAACTCCAGCGCGCCGCCCAGACTCGCGAGAATGATCAGCCGCCACTGGCTCGTGCTCAGGCGGTCGAAAGGGACGCTGCGCGCCGTGGTGGTTTCGAGGGTTGGCATCATGTCTCCTGACGCATGGCTTATAGGAGCGGCCCGGCGCGCACGCCATGCCGTGCGGCGGCTGGTACAGGTTTAACTAGCCGGTTGCAGCGATACCGTATCGGGTCACTACGCTTCGAGCGGCACGCGCACGATCTGCGAAATATCCTCGTCGCCGAGCCCCTGCTCCACCGCTCGCGCGAGCCACAGCCGCACCAGCGACGCAACCGGCAGACTCACGCGCGAGTCATCCGCGAGCGCTTCGACTGCGTCGAGATCCTTGAGCATCGTGCGGATGGTCCCGGATGCGCGAACGGGCGGCTCGATCATTCTCGGCATCAGCGTTTGCAGCAGCACCGAGTCGGCCCATCCGCCCTGCAATGCGGCAGGTATCCGCGTAACGTCGATGCCCGCGTGTTGCGCAAGGCGTGTCGCCTCGGCGAGAGCCGCGATGGTCGTCATCACGATGGTCTGGTTGGCGAGCTTGGTGGCCTGTCCCGCGCCGCTGTCGCCCATCCGGGTCACACGAGCTGCGTACGCGGCGATCACCGGTGTCGCTGCGTCGAACGCGTTTGCCGAGCCGCCCGCCATCACGGCCAGCGTGCCGGCGGCCGCGCCTGCCGTGCCGCCGGAAACCGGCGCGTCGATCCAGTGGCCGCCTGTGCGCGCGTGCCAGCGTTGGGCCAACGCAATCGTCTGCGACGGCGACAGTGTGGAATGGTCGACCAGCGTGGTGCCGTCGCGTGCGCCGGTGGCGAGTCCGTCAGCGCCGAACACGACGGCTTCGACCGCGTCGGCGTTGGCGAGACATAGCATCACCATGTCGGCGGCCCTGGCGACTTCGGCGGGTGTGCGGCAGGCGACGCACCGTGGCGCAGCCCCGACGTCGGCTGACGATTCCTCCGCCAGCGCCGTCGCCTTCTCATGCGAGCGATTCCACACACGCACGCTGTGCCCCGCGTCGATGAGACGGCGTGTCATCGGCAGCCCCATCAGACCGAGACCGCAAAAGCCGATCGGGCGCGCGCTCACGCGACGGCTCCGTCGTCGCCGTGAGTCGGCGCATCGTAGGGCCAGTCGAGCGCGCCGGAATGCGTGACTGCGCCGAGATGCGCGGGCCGCACCAGCGCTTCGTATTTCTCCAGCACGCCCGCGAGTCGACGCTTCGGGCGCGCGGGCAACTCCGCGCGGCGTTGCGCGAGCTGCTCGTCGGAGAGATCGACACGCAAGCTGCCGCTGCGCGCATCGATGTGAATCAGATCGCCGTCGCGCAGCAACGCAATCGGTCCGCCCATCGCGGCTTCCGGTCCCACATAGCCGATGCACATGCCGCGCGTCGCGCCGGAAAACCGGCCATCGGTCAGCAGCGCGACTTTCTCGCCCATGCCCTGCCCATAGATCGCCGCCGTCACGCTGAGCATCTCGCGCATGCCGGGGCCGCCTTTCGGCCCTTCGTTGCGAATCACGAGCACTTCGCCCTCGCGATAGTCGCGGGCAGCGACCACCGCCATGCAGTCTTCTTCGCATTCGAAGATCCGCGCCTTGCCCGAGAAGGTCAGCCATTTGAGTCCGGCGATTTTCAGACACGCGCCATCCGGTGCGAGATTGCCGCGCAGGATCACGAGGCCGCCGTTCTCGCCGAGCGGTTCGTCGCACGACCGCACCACGGTCCCGTCCGGGCCGGCGTAGTCACGTAACGCCTGCTCCAGTGTGATGCCTTCGAGAGTGGGAACGTCGCCGTGCAGAAAGCCGCCTGCCAGCAACGCATTGAGCACCGCCGGCACACCGCCCGCGTGATGCAGGTCCTGCGCAAGATAGCGGCCACCAGGCTGCAGATCGCCGATCAATGGAATGCGTGCGAACACGCGCTGCACATCGTCGAGCGTGAAGCGGATGCCGGCTTCATGAGCGATCGCCGGAATGTGCAGCGCGGCGTTGGTCGAACCGCCGGTCGCGGCGACTGCGGCACAGGCGTTTTCCAGGCTTTTGAGCGTCACCAGATCGCGTGGCAGCGGGCCACCCTCCTTCAGCGTGCGCATCACCGTTTCGCCCGCGCGCCGCGCAATCGCGATCCGCTCGCTATAGACGGCCGGCACCATCGCCGAGCCAAGCGGCGCGAGGCCGAGCGTCTCGGCGACCATCGCCATGGTATTCGCGGTGAACTGCCCGGGACACGAACCGGCAGTGGGTGTGCACTGCTTCTCGATTGCATCGAGTTGCGCGCGGGTCATGTCGCCGCGTTGCGCGGTGCCGACCGCCTCGATGGTGGTGAGGATGGTTGCCTGGCGTTGCAGCCCCGTGCCCGCGCCGCCCGGGATCTGCCCCGGCGCGACGCCCGGCAGCATCGCGCCGCCGAACAGAAACACGCCGGGCACGTTGACGCGAACCATGCCCATCAGGATGCCGGGCAAGGTCTTGTCGCAACCCGCAACTCCGACCAGCGCATCGTACGCATGCGCGCGCACGAACAACTCGACGCTGTCCGCGACGACCTCACGCGACACGAGGCTCATGCGCATCCCCGCATGATTCATCGAGGTGCCGTCGGATACCGAGATGGCGGAGCCGCGAATCGGCACGCCGCCGCCCGCAGCGACGCCGAGCCGCGCATTGTCGGACACCTGGTTCAACGACATCGAACATGGCGTGTTCTCGCCGAACGTATCGACGATCGCCACAAACGGCTTCTGCATCGACTCGTCGTCGAGCCCGGTCGCGCGCAGAAACGCACGGTGCGGCGCGCGCGTCACGCCGTCGGTCACCATGCGGGAACGGTGTTTATGGAGATTGGTCATGGATGGGGTTTTCGTTTTCATTTAAGGGGACTCGCTCGCGGCCGAGGTCGCTGTGGCGACGGCTGGCGATGACTCGCGGCAAGCTCTGATCGTCATGCGCGCGGGCTGCATTTATCCGCCGTTCAGCAGCAGGCCGTTTTCCGCCGCTATCACCTGGCCGGTGATAGCCGGTGCCTGGGTCGCGAGAAACCATGCAAGCGCAGCGATTTCGGCGGGCTGCGACACACGTTTGAGCGGCGCCTGTTCGGTCATCCGGGACAGCACGCCGTCGTAGGCGTCGGCGTCGAGCACGCGCAGCAGCAGGCCGTCGTCGACGAGGCCGGGCGCGATCGCATTGACGCGAATGCGCGGCGCGAGATTGCGCGCGAGCGACAACGTCAGCGTATTCACCGCGCCTTTCGACGCCGCATAGGCAATCGACGACCCGGTTCCGTTCAGCCCCGCCAGCGACGACACATTGACGACGCTGGTGCTGCGCTCGGTGCTCGCCGATTCGCGCAACAGCGGAACGGCCGCGCGGGTCATCTGGTAAAGACCGATCAGATTCACGCGATAAACGCGCTCGAATTCGATGTCGTCGATCTGATCGAACGCGTTGTGCGGGATCACGCGCGTGGTGCCGGCGCAATTGATCAACGTATCGATTCTCTGCCAGCGGCTCGCGACCGCATCGACCGCGCGGAGGCAATCCGCGTCGTTGCCCACGTCGGCGTCGAACACCAGGGTCTGCGCGCCCGCGTCGCGACATGCGGCCTCGACGCCCGCTGCCGCATCACGTGTGCTGTCGTCGAAATTGCCGATTGCGACCGACCACCCCGCCTGCGCGAAGCGCAACGCGCAAGCCGCGCCGATGCCGGAAGCCGCCCCCGTGATCACGCAGACAGGCGTGCTCGATTGTGTCATTTGAACGTCCCTTCAGAGCGTTGAGAAGTGCGATGAAACGGAATAACCATCACGATCGCTGCGCCGATCAGCAGCGCGGCGGCGATCGCCAGCATGCCGGGAAGCAGCTTGCCGCCGCTCAGATCCGCCAGCCAGCCGACGATGAACGGACTGACGAAGCCCGCCAGATTGCCGGTGCAATTGATGACCGCAAGACCCGCAGCGGCACCCGCGCCGCCGAGCAGCGCAGTGGGAATGCCCCAGAACACGGGCGCGATCGAGTTGATACCGATGGCCGCGACCACCAGGGCGAGCACCGCGACGGCCACGTTGGCGGCAAACAGCACCGACGCGAGCAGGCCGAGCGCGCCGATCACGCAACAGAGCGCGACATGCACGCGCCGCTCGTTGCTGCGATCGGCATGGCGTGCGATCCAGATCATCGCGACGACGCTGATCAGCGACGGCACCGCCGACAGCAAGCCGATATTGCCGATGCTCGCCACGCCGCTCGCCTTGATGATGGTGGGCACCCAGAAGGCCAGCCCGTAGTTGCCCATCGCGATGCAGAAATACAGCAGGCCCAGCAACCAGACCTTGGGATTCGCGAATGCGCCGCGCGCGGTGGTTTCGCTGCGGGTCGCCGCGTCGCGCGCGAGGTCGGCGGCAATGCGGGATTTCTCTTCCGCATTCAGCCAGCGGACGTCGGCTATGTTGTCGGTCAGCACGAAGAAAGCTGCGATACCGACGACCAGAGAACCAAGCCCTTCGATCAGAAACAGCCAGCGCCAGCCCGCGATCCCGTAGACACCGGCGAAATGCGCCATCAACCAGCCCGACAGCGGTCCGCCAATCGCGCCCGACACGGGGATCGCCGCCATGAACAGCGCAATGATTTGCGAGCGACGCTGCGCCGGAAACCAGTTCGACAGATACAGCACGACGCCGGGAAAGAACCCGGCTTCAGCGACGCCCAGCAGAAAGCGCAGCACGTAAAACGACGTGGCGCCGCTGACGAACACCGTGAGACTCGACACGATGGCCCAGCTGACCATGATCCGCGCGATCCAGCGACGCGCGCCGACCCGATGGAGGATCAGATTGCTGGGCACTTCGAAGATGAAATAGCCGAGGAAAAAAATCCCGGCGCCCGCACCGTAGACCGTCTCGCTCAGCGACAGGTCGCTCAGCATTTGCAGCTTCGCGAAACTGACGTTCACGCGGTCGATATACGCGACCACGAACGCCAGAAAAAGGAAAGGCACGATGCGCCGCGTGGGCTTTGTGTAAAGCGCGGCGTGCGCCGGCCCGTCGAGTTCATGACCGAAGGCAACGCCGTTGCCGTATGAATCAGCGTTCATCTCTGTGTCCTGTTCGTGCCGCTGGCACGAAGTCTCCTGAGCATCTCGCGTTGCACCGGAGCCGATGCAGCGGACGCTATCTTGTGGGTATGCAAAGCCTGCGCCGCCTGGTTCCGGCGGCGGCCGGATCGGGCGGCGCTCAAGCGGCTTACCATCCCGGCGATTAAAGATTAACGACGTGGCGGTCATTGCCGCAAATCACGAATTCGGCGAAAGTTATAACTCCACGGTTATGTCATCCGCCGATTTTGGGGAAAACCCTGTGATGTCCAGCAACGATCCGATTGAGCGATTCTTCCGCAACGGACTGAAATTGCCGCATCTGCGGATACTCGTGAGCCTCGCGGATCTCGGCCAGGTCACGCGGGTAGCGGCGGCCTTTCACGTCACACAGCCGGCCATTTCGAAGCAGATCGCGGAGATCGAAGACGCGCTCGGCGTGACGGTGGTCAGCCGGGTCGGCAACGCGCTCGAGTTGACCGGCATCGGTCAGGTGATCGTGTCGTGCGGAAGAGAAGTGTTGCGCCAGATCGAACTGGCACGGCGCGACGTCAGCGCGCTCGCGTCCGGTACGGCGGGACATGTCCGGGTCGGCGCGGTCGTCACGATTCCCGAGCCACTGATTGCGCACTCGGTGCAGCTGTTTATCCGGCGCGCGCCGTCCGCATCGCTATCGTTTGCCGAAACCACGCTCGACCGTCTGATGCGGATGATGGACGACGGCGACCTCGACATCGCGCTCGGTCGCAACCGGATTGCCCCCGGCAACGGGGTTCAGTCGACACTCACGCAGGAGGTCCTGCATCGCGAGCCGTTCGTGTTCGTGGCAGGCACCCATCATCCGTTGGGCGACCCCGATCGCCCGGCCACGTGGGCCGATTTGAAGGGATGCCGCTGGATCACGCCGATGCAAAGTTCGCCGGCGTACGCCACGCTGGTCGAGACGCTTGCGTCGCACGATCTCTCGCCTGACCGGGGCGCGGTTGAATCGAGTTCGCTCGCGTTGAACGTCGCGCTGATTCGCAGCGGCGACTTCATTTCGATCCTGCCGATGTCGGTAGCACGGCCCCAGGTGATACGCGGCAACATGCGCGTGTTGCCGCTACCGCCGCTGCAACCGCTCGGCGAGGTCGTCGCCTATTGGCGCGCGGACTCGACCACCCCGGCGGCGGAACTGTTCAGTGCGTGTCTGAGGGAAGTGTCCAGCGACCTGCTCGGGGAGCAGGTGCCCGACGGGTACGGCGACGAGGGGTATGCGTGAGCACGGCCACCAGGCTATATCGCAGGGGAGTCGATCCGCGCAGGCGTCAACTACGCGTGGCCTTTTTACGGCCCCGTCCGGAGCCGCCGTTCCGAAAGGCTAAGGTGCCAGGCCCAGCTCGGCATCAATAGCCGCCACCAGGCGAGGATCGTCAGACACGATATCGGGCGAAAAGCGACCGACAACCCGACCATCACGGCTCACCAGAAATTTCTCGAAATTCCACAGCACATCAGGCGCCGTATTGGGTTCGATACCGTAACTCTTCAGTCTTTCGCGGAACGGACCATCACCTGTCGCGGCAGGCTGACTGTTCGTCAGCGAGCTGTACAACGGATGCTGGTCACCACCGACCACGGAAATCTTCGAGAACAGAGGGAAGGTCACGTCGTAGCTCGTGCTACAGAACGCCCGGATTTCTTCGTCGCTGCCCGGCTCCTGTTCCTTGAAATTGTTGGCCGGAAAGCCGAGCACCTCAAGACCTTGTGTACGCTTGTCCTGATAGAGCTTCTCCAGCCCTTCGTACTGCGGCGTCAGCCCGCACCTGGAAGCAACGTTCACTACCAGCAGTACCTTTCCCTCAAACTGTTTCAACGTCAGTGCCGTACCTTCGATCGACGTCAAAGGTATGTCGTACAGGTTTTGACTCATAGCTCACATTCTCGGTTGATCAAGGGGAACATCTTCATTGACGCTTCGCGCAAATCGACGGGATGATGAAGTCGGCATGTCACGTCAACACTACTTCGATCGAAACGCCCCTCACGATACCTCGCTTTCCAAAAACCGGCAGAACTCGCGATCAGATCGACGTATCGCGTCAATTTCTCTCCGGTACGTACGATCGCCGCCTGTTCAATTGGCAACCCGCTCGAAAAATGTACGACTTCAGGGAAGCCTGTTGTGATTGACCTGCTCGACCGCGATGCGCAATCTCGCCCCCCTAAAGAAAACTTCATTTTTCGGCTAGATAGATCCGCCTGCTACTTCGCTACGCTATGGCTTGCCGTCTCGCAGCGGGCCGGTTGACCGAAACGTCGTGCGCATCGGCACATTGATGAGCCGCGCGCAAAGATGGATACGACGCGTGCCCGATGCCGATCCGCACGAACGACGCGCCTGAAAGATGATGGATCTTGGGCCACAACGCCCGGACCTTCGCATATCTCCTCACATTGCCCTCACGCCCGCGCTCAAGCCGCGTGACGGGCTTCAGCGACTGCCGTCCATCCGTCCTGGTCAAAGACAGGATGCACTCTCGCCGCGCGACGGGGCGGCTCAATATCCAGACACATGAAAAGGAATGTCAGACAATGAATATGCGCAAGACAATTATTTCGATGTCGATTTTGCTGGGCATCCAGGCGCTCGCGGTATCCGCACCCGCATCGGCTGCGACCAGCGCGCCGGCTGCAGCAGTCACCCAGCAGCACGCTGTGCCGGTCACCATCCGTCACGTCGTGATTGGCGAAGGCGCACCGAAGATCATCGTTCCAACCACGGCTTCGACAGCAGACGAAGTGCTAGCTCAGGCTCGGGCGATTGGTAGCAACCCCGCTGTCGATATCATCGAATATCGCATTGATTACCTGAATTTCGACACCGATGCCGCGCAAGTGGCCGCACTGGGAAAGCAGGTCCTCGCCGCGGCCAACGGCAAGCCGCTTATCCTGACCTTCCGCACCAAATCGGAAGGCGGCTCGAAGGAAATCACCGATAAGGAATACGGAGACCTGTACCTGGCTCTGATCAAGGCGCACTTCATCGATATTCTCGACGTGGAAATGTTCCGCCAACCCTCCGTCGTGCGCGAAGTAGTCGACGCCGCGCACGCGGCTGGAATCAAGGTCGTGATGTCCAGCCACGACTTCAGGAAGACACCTTCGACAGAGGAGATCGTGTCCCGCCTGCGCAAGCAGGACAAGATGGGCGCGGACATCCTGAAGATCGCTGTGATGCCGCATAACGTTGCCGATGTGCTCAAGCTGCTCACCGCAACGGAGCAGATTCGGGACCGCTATTCCCGCAAGCCGCTATTGACGATGTCGATGGGCGGATTGGGTGCGGTATCGCGCTTCTCTGGCCAGGTGTTCGGCTCCGATCTCACTTTCGGCATGATCGGTGAAGCCTCGGCGCCGGGCCAGGTGGATGCCAAAGCGCTGCGTCAGGTACTCGACACCATCAACGGCGCGGTCAGCGGCAAGTAACCATGTGGCGAGCCGCTCGGGGTCGGCTTTGGCCCGATGAGATATCTGCTTCGGCCACGCATATCTACTGCACACTGGATTAGCAGAACCAGCCGCCAGGTTTCAGCGGCGGCCAATCGCTTCTTCCGCGTACTGTCCGTCGATATGCGATCGTCAAAGATGGACGCGTCCCACTCTGACCATTTGCGGCAATGCCAATGGATTACTGGTCGTAGTACTCGTGACGTGCTGCGTGATGTTGAACAATTGTCCGCGCAGCCGGATATCCTGTGACGATGCCCCCACGAGGATCTCAAAGGGCGCTGCGTCTGAGACCCATGCGGTGCGGCTGGTATCGTAGTACGCCAGCGACCGCTGATTCAGATACACGGTGACGCGCTGCGTTTCCCCGGGCTGAAGAAATACTTTTGCAAAACCTTTGAGTTCTTTAATAGGGCGAGGCACTGGAGCACCCTGCTCGCCAACATAAACCTGGGCTGCCTCGGACCCGGCAACCTGGCCCGTATTGGTCACGTTAAACGACACCGCAATACGGTTATCGGCTGATGCGACTTGCGGAGAGATCCTCAGCCCCGAGTAAGAAAACGTCGTGTAGGACAATCCGAAACCGAATGGAAAGAGTGGCGTGCGATTGTTCTTCTCGAATCCACGATATCCAACGAAAATGTCCTCGGTGTAGGTCATCGCATCGAAGTCGAGAGAATTTGAGTACTGCGGGTAGTTCGGATAAGTCGGGTTGTCAGTGATACTGCGCTCGATAGTGATAGGCAACTTACCGGAGGGGTTCACGTCGCCAAAGAGAATTTCGGCCAACGCCTGTCCTCCGTTCTCTCCTGGGTACCACGCATGAAGTGCGCCGCCGACCTGCCCTATCCACGAATGCATGTCGAGACCTGTGCCACCGTGCACTACCGCAATAGTCTTCGGATTGACGTTAGAAAGGTTGGATATCAACTCGTCCTGAAACTCTGGAAGCGTGAACGGATGGTCAAAGCCCTCACCTTCATATTCGTAGCTGTTCCCGACAGCGACAATAACCGCGTCATAGCTGCTTAGGTTGGGAGGGGGCACGAGAGAAGCCCAACTCAATTGCGCTCCGAGGAACCCTCCAAATACGCCAACGTACCCAGACCGTGGAGAGTAATCGAATTGCACCGTGTACTTCTGGCCCGCTTGCAGCAAGACCCGAGCGCTTGACGGAATAGTGGGCGGAATTGAATTTCCAGGCAGTGGATTGCCGTCTCCATTGGAGAGAACTAGCTGCCCATTGACGTAAAGACGAACTGCGCCGTCTGCTCTTGCCTTGAAAACGTGCGCTCCCGTGACTGTCGGTGTTACGACACCGATCCAACGCGCAGACGCGGGGGTTGACGTGCTTCCTCCGCTGCCATACGTGGTGGCGGGTCCGGTAGCAGTCCCCGTTGCACTGCCTGTCACGCTGCCCGTACCTGTGCCGCTTCCTGGCCCGGTCGTGGTAGTACTTCCGCTGCCTGTCGATGCACCGGCCGTCACCAGATTGATGTTCGGTTCGATGCGAGTCAGCACGGGACTTCCGCTCCAGGTCGCATTGCTGAAATACTGCGCCTGAACGCCTGCTGTCCCACTGGTGGTAGTCCATACGCTGCGCGACGGGTCCAGCGTCATGGCATCGATCAGGTCGACCCGCGCACCGCCGGCAATCTGTTGCAGACCGCTTAGCTCGCTGATATAGACGGGCGAGATAATGTTTGCACTGCCATATCCAGTAGGCGGTTGACCCGTCGCCAGCTCGCCAATCACGGCAACACTTTTGACGCTGCTGCGGCTGAGAGGCAGCAGGTTTCCGGAGTTCTTGAGTAACACGATTCCTTCTCGCGCCACGTCGAGCGCAGCGCGTTCGGCAAACGGAGGATGCGACACGTTTGTCGCTGCGGGCACGCCATTGTTGAACCCGTAGGCAACCACGCGACCGAGGATGCGGCTTACCTTGTCATCTATAAGGCTTTGCGTTATCTGGCCGCTCGAGATATAGGGACTCAATGCCTCTGGCGCGAAAAGCGATGCTGACGGACGCTCCATGTCCACGCCGGCAAGCGCGGCGGGCAGCGTATGTTTCAATGCGGCGTAGTCGGACTCGACGAATCCTCTAAAGCCCCATTCGTTTTTGAGCACCTGTTGAATGACGTGGCTATTCTCGCAGACCGGATCGGCACCGTTAAGCCCCTGGAACCCGCACATCACGACGGCTACGTTCGCATTTTTCACGGACGATTCGAATGGGACCAGATAGATTTCGCGCAGCGCGCGCTCACTGACGGTCTCCATCAAACTGAAGCGGTTGACCTCCTGTTCATTGGCGAGGTAGTGCTTTGCGTCTGCCCAGACTCCTTGCGACTGAATGCCGTTGATTTCCGCTGCGGCCAGCACTGCGCCGAGATAAGGATCCTCTCCCGAGACATACTCGAACGAACGGCCCGCATAAGGTGTGCGATACATATCCATGCCAGGACCGGCTATTTGCTGGAAGCCGCTCAAGCGCGTCTCCAGCCCGAGGGCGACGCCCACTTCCTTAGCGCGATCAGAGTTAAACGTCGATGCAAGCGCAGGACCGGCCGGATAGGCAACCCCCGGCGGCGTCGCTAACCGCACGCCAAGTCCCGCGTCACTCGCCTTGATTTGCGGCAGGCCCAAGCTCGGTACGGGCTTCACATCCCAGGCGCCAGTACCGCTGATGTAGTCCACTTTCTGCGCCGATGACATCTGGCTGAGTAGCGACTGGACAATGACACTCACCTGAGCTTCGGTCGATGGCGTAAGTGGTGGCGCGGAGTAAGCAACGACAACACCAGCACCAAGAAGGATCGCAACTGCATATCGAATACTCATGGCGCCACCCGCTTCGGTTGCGGTCGCTTCAGATCATCGACGTGTCGAGATCGTGTCGACCAATGTCCAACTGACAATAGTCCCAAACGCAGAAATGGAAAGATTCGTAACACATGGTTACACAGACGAACTATCATTTTCTTGTACGTCTGTAACACTCCGAACTAATGCATTCGACGGAATTAAATTCAGCAGATAAAGAACTCCGAAGGAATGCTATGTTTAGTTAATTGTGTTTGTTTTTTATAACCATCAAGTGCAGTGAGGTGGCAGCTATGATTGCCAATCGTCTCCTGAAAATATTGAGTTGTGGCTCGGCAGGTGTGATGGTTGCAGTGGGCAGCGCAGTGTTTGTCACAGGCTGCGACGGAAGCGGAAGTTCCACGCCACAAGCGGTTGCGAACACGAGTGCTCAGTCCGCGCAGGCGACCTCCGACGACGGCGCCGCGGAGACGCCCTCCCAGGCTCAATTGACGTCACCCGTGAGTCAAGCCCCGGTCGCTCGTCAAACTCAGGTCACCGTTCCCGTGCAGAATCAGATGCCGCCACGACGGCAGGTGCAAAATTAAAAGGTGCTGCATCGAGCTATCCGAAACTTTATCGGCAATCTTCTCCTCGGCAGAAGGCGGTTCGTCATTCCATGCTCCGAATGGAAGCGGTTCTCGTATTGCATGCAGATCGCCCTTTTCGTTTCATGATGAAATGGATCACGGATACTACTTAGGATGACGTGGCAACGATAAAGTCTGAGAATTAGTCTTCAATTAAATAAGCCACTGAGAATTAATCCTGTTCGCGGCAGCAGACATCTTCCCTCCTCCGCTATCGCCAAGATGATCTGGTAAGTCTGGACCGATCAAGTATCTCCGCATGAGACAAAACTCGCGACTCACCCGATTTCCGTAACGAAGCTCTCGCAACTGCGCAGGAAGGCAAGATCGCGCTGGACTTGCATATCAATCTTCCGCCTCCACGCGACGCCGACAGCGCCTCCTTCATTCGCACAAAAGATGGGCTGCTCGCGCATCTTGGCGTGACGCCGAACGGTACGCGGCCGGTACCCAACGACGCCCAAGCGAAGGTCCCCGCATAGCAGCCTGTACGGTGCTCGTAGCGCGTGCCTGCTCTCCAGCGTCGCCGCGGTATCGTCGAAGTCGCAGATTTCCTCGTCGATCAGTTGCCCCGCTGCATCACACAAACCCGCTTGCGGCTTCACTCACGAAAGCGCCCCCTCTACCGCCTGTTGCGCGTCCCGGAAACGGGTCGGCGGCACCTCGTGATATCGCCGCCACACGCGTCGGAAATCGCGCACCGACGCGAAGCCCGACTGTTCCGCCACCTGCTCGATCGTCAGATTCGGGCTGCCCAGCAACTGCTGCGCGCGGGCGACACGCAGGCTCTGCTGATAGGAAAGTATCGAAATGCCCGCATGCTCGCTGAAGAGGCGGCTCAGATGCCGCGAACTGACATAGGCGGCATCGGCGAGTTCGGCCACGCTCCAGGTTCGCGTCAAGTCTCGCGCGATGATGTCCTGCGCGCGATGCACGGCCGGATGCATGTGATTGCGATGCGCGAGCCACGGCGACAACTGCGTCTCGTTGCCTGCGCGCCGCTGATAAACAACCTGACGGCGCGCAACCTCGGCGGCGACTTCCGCGCTGGCGTAATGCTCGATCAGATGCAGCGCCAGATCGATTCCCGCCGTGATACCGGCGCTCGTCAGCACAGCGTCGTCGTCGACGAACAGACAGTCGTCCTGCACGCGCGCCGATGGCTCCTCGCGCCGCAGCGAATCGACCAGCGCGAAGTGCGTCGTGCAGCGGCGCCCGGCAAGATGGCCCGCACGCGCGAGCAGAAACGCACCCGAGCAGATGCTGGCCATCCGCGTGTCCTCGCGCGGCGCCGTGCGCAGCCAGTGTGTGACCGCATCGAACGGCGCGCTGATGCCCGGCTCCGGCGATTCCGTCGTGCCGACCACCATCACGAGACTGCGCGGGGGCAAACCAGCGGGCAGCGCTTCGAGCCCGTCGATGAACGTGCCGATCGACGTCGCGACCCGCGCGAGCGGACCGCAGTGATGAAGCTCGAACGGCGCGCCGCAATCGACGGCCATCCGCAGCGCTTCAGCCGGCCCAGCGTAGTCGAGCATCAGCACGGGCGGCGTCAGCACAAACCACACGGAAATCGACGCTTTCATGCCGACCGCTGCGCTTGCCACGTGTCCAGAACATTCGCGACGCTAGCGATGCGCGCAAAGCGATCCTGCAGCACCAGTTCCGTATGTGCCTTGATCTCGGCGGGCGAATATTCGCGGCCGGTGCCGGCGTGAATCATCGGGAACGTCAAGGTGGCATCGGTGACGTAGTCGACCGAGTAGCCGATGTCGGAGGCAACACGCGTCGTGGTCTCGCAGCACTGTTCGGTGCGGATACCCGTGATCACGAGATGATCGATCTGGCGACGGCGAAGCCACAGGTCAAGTCCGGTATCGGTGAATGCGTTGTGCGTGTGCTTTTCGAAGACGACGTCGGGACCGTCGGGCAGCCAGTCCAGCGGCCTCACGAAGCCGGAGTCCTTTTTGAACGGGCCGGCCTTACCGAGATGAAATACGTGGACGACCGCGACGCCCGCCTCTCGCGCGCCACGTTCGAGGTCCAGCACAGCGGCTTTGAAAGCGGGCAGATCGACATCCGACCAGTTGGGCATCTGGCGAAACGATTCCTGCACGTCGATAACGATGAGAGCGGACCGGCGCGGTGTAGCTTCGGACATTTTTGACCTCCTCCATGTAAGAAGCTTTGATCTTATCGGCCCTACAGTATCAGTACGAGAGCATTTACGGTCACGTTGAGGACAAAATCGGCCAAACACCGGTGCCGAGGATTGCAATACTGCAAGACGAAGACACGGACGTAGACCTCTGAAGTGAACGCGAAACCCCGCATCCTCCGCCGATCTGCGTCGCTCGACAAACAAACATAATCGATAACGACAGCAGCGGCAGGCTGACGAAACGCGGGCGTGATCTGCATTCGCGGCGGGCAGAAAGAAATGGAAATCAAACTTTCGACAGATGCTCATCAGATATCGATCGAAGAAACTGTTCGTTCGCCATTAACTCGCAACTGGATACGATTCGAACTTTGGTGGAGCGAAACCAGTGGCAATACACATTCTCGATGGCGGCATGGGCCGCGAATTACTGCGAATCGGCGCGCCGTTTCAACAGCCGGAGTGGTCCGCACTTGCATTAATCGAAGCGCCGCATTACGTGCGCACCGCGCATGATTCGTTCGTCAGTGCCGGCGCGGACGTCATCACGACCAACTCGTATGCGGTCGTGCCGTTCCACATCGGCGACACGCGTTTTGCAGAAGAGGGGCAACGGCTCGCTGCACTCGCCGGTCAGTTGGCGCGCGATGCCGCCAACGCGGTCAGCCGGCCGGTACAGGTGGCGGGATCGCTGCCGCCGGTGTTCGGCTCGTATCGCCCCGATCTGTTCGACGCCAAAGCAGCCGAACCGCTGCTGCGCAAGCTGGTCGACGGCCTGTCGCCGTATGTCGATCTCTGGCTCGGCGAAACGCTTGGTTCGACGGCCGAAGCGCGCGCCGCGCACAAGGCCCTGAACGGCGATCCGCGTCCGCTCTGGCTGTCGTTCACACTGGACGACACCGTCGACATCGATGCGATCGTCGACGGCAGGCAGGCTCCGACGCTACGTTCCGGCGAAAGCATCGACACCGCATTCGACGTCGCCGCATCGCTCGGCGCGAGCGCCTTCCTGTTCAATTGCAGCCAGGCGGAAATCATGGAAGCAGCGGTACGCCGCGCTCGCGCAGCGCGCGATGCGAGCGGCGCGAGCCATGCTGCAATCGCGCTTGGCGTCTACGCGAACACGTTCGAACCGGAGCGTCAGCGCGGCGCCGCGAACGCAGGTTTGAGCGCGCTGCGCGAAGACCTGAAACCCGACGGTTATGCGGCCTTTGCGCGCCGCTGGGCCAATGCGGGCGCGTCGATCATCGGCGGATGCTGTGGCATCGGGCCCGAGCATATTGCAGTGCTGTCCTCGGCCGTACGCCGCGAATTCGGCTGATTCAAAACGCGCCGCAGCCTCTTCTTCCACTTTCCAATCAAGCACACCATGCATCCTGCTCACCCGGGCGACACGCCGATGTCCGCCGAAAAACGCGCGCGCCGCCGTTTCCTGCAACGCGCCGGCTCGACCGCCGCCGCATTGTCCGCGACCTCGCTGCTGGCACCGCGCGCGTTCGCGGCCGACACACCGAAACGTGGCGGCCACCTGATACTCGGACTCGATTCGGCGTCGAGCAGCGACCGGATCGATCCCGCGTTCTATTTCGAAGAGTTCATGTACAACATCGGCCGGCAGCTATTCAATACGCTGACCGACCTGAACGACGACGGCTCGTTGCGCCCGGGCCTCGCGCAAAGCTGGGATAGCCGCGACAACGCGCAAACGTGGATCATCAGGCTGCGCAGCGGCGTGCAATTCCATAACGGCAAAACGCTCGAACCCGCCGACGTGGTCTACTCGCTCAATCATCATCGAGGCAAGGATTCGCAGTCGGCCGCGAAAGCCTATCTGGACCCGGTGAAGGACATCGCGATCACGGGTCCGCTCGAGCTCACGTTCAAGCTCGATTCGCCGAATGTCGATTTCCCCTATCTGCTCGGCGACGTGCATTTCGGCATCACGCCGAACGGCGCGGATTTCGACAAGGGCATCGGCACCGGCGCCTTCATCCTCGAAAAATTCCAGCCGGGCGTGCGGGTGCTGACCAAACGCAATCCGAACTACTGGGACACGAATCGCGGCTTCGTCGATTCCGTCGAAACGGTCGCCTATAACGACAGCGCCGCGCGCGTTGCAGCGCTGCTGAGCGGCTCGGTGCATCTGATCAATCGTGTCGAGCCGCGCCTCGCCAAACGCATCGACTCGGTGCCGTCGGTTCATCTTTATCGTGCCCGCGACACCAACAACATCCTGTTCCCGATGCTCGCGGACCAGGCTCCGTTCAATAACAACGACGTTCGTACGGCACTCAAATACGCGATCGATCGCGAGCAGTTGCGCACGTCGCTGCTCGGCGGCTACGGCTCGGTCGCCAACGACAACCCACTGTTTCCGTCGAACCGCTTCTACACGACGGACGTGCCGAAGCACGGCTACGATCCCGACAAGGCGAAGTTCTACTGGAACAAATCCGGCGCGACGCAGCCGATCGTGCTGAGCGCAGCCGACGGCGCAACATTCGGCGGAGCGGTATCCGCGGCCGAGCTTTACCAGAGTTCCGCGAGCAAGGCGCAGATTCCGTTCAAGGTGAACCGCGTGCCCGCCGACGGCTACTGGACCCAGGTGTGGATGAAGGCCCCGTTCTGCGCATCGTCGTGGGCCAACCGTCCGACTGCGGACGCGTATCTGTCGATGATCTGCGTGTCGGGCGCGCCGTGGAACGAATCGCACTGGAAGGACCCGGCGTTCGACAAACTCGTTGCAGCCGCCCGCTCCGAAAGTAACGACGCGCGACGCAAGCAGATTTATCACGACATTCAGGTGCTGTATGCGCAACAGGGTGCGTCGGTGATCCCGTTGTATCAGGACTCGCTGCGGGCAACGCGCTCGAGCCTGAAGGGCTTCGCCGACATCCCCGGCGAAGTGGGTTCGCGCGCCGCCGAGAAAGTATGGTTCGCCAGTTGAGCGACAGCCTCGCAACGCCCGCGCAAAACGCGCGCCGATCGCCGCTGCTGCGGCTCTTTGCACGCCGCGTCATGCAGGGCATCGCGACGTTGTTCGTCGCGGTGACGTTGATCTTCGCGGGCACGAATCTGCTGCCCGGCAATATCGCCGCGACGATCCTCGGACAAAGCGCGACGCCTTCCGCCGTCGCCGCGATGCAGCGCGAACTGGGCCTCGACGAGCCGCTGCTGTCGCGCTACGGCCGCTGGCTCGGCGGCCTCGCTCACGGCGACTTCGGCGACAGTTACACCACGCGCGTGCCAGTCGTTCAGGCGATTGCGCCGCGCCTCGGCTACACATTGCTGCTCGCTGCGAGCGCTGCGGCGATCGCGGTGCCGCTGTCGCTCGTGCTCGGCATGCTGGCCGTTCTCAATCGCGGCGGCTGGCTCGATCGCGCGATTCTCGCGGGATCGCGGCTGTCGGTTGCACTTCCGGAATTCTTCGTCGGCTATCTGCTGATCGCACTGTTTTCGGTGCTGCTGCCGTGGTTGCCGAGCAGTGCTGCCGATGCGGGCTCCGGCACACTCAGCGGCTGGTTGACGAGCCTCGCGCTACCTTGCGCGACACTCGTGCTCGCGATTCTCGGCCATATGACCAGCATGACACGCGCGGCCTTGAGCGACGTGATGGCGACGCCGTTCGTCGAAATGGCGCAACTCAAGGGCCTCGCGCCGCATCGTGTGATCTTCCGGCATGCGCTGCCGAACGCGGTCGCGCCGATTGTCAGCATCATCGCGCTGAATCTCGCTTATCTGACCGTGGGCGCCGTGGTCGTCGAGACCATCTTCGTTTATCCGGGGCTGGGGCAGTACATGGTCGATAGCGTCGTCAAGCGCGACGTTCCCGCCGTGCAGGCCTGCGGCGTGATCTTCGGCGCGCTGTATGTCGGGCTCAATCTGCTGGCCGATCTGGTCGCGATCGCCGCCAATCCGCGCCTGAGGTATCCGCGATGAAGCGCACGCCTTATCTGTCGCTCGCGTTCCTGCTGCTGTGCGCGTTGCTCGCGCTGGGCGCGCCGTGGCTCGCGCGGCATGGCGTGAACGAAATCGTCGGCGGCAATTGGGACGGACCGTCGGCGCTCGCGTGGTTCGGCACCGATAACATCGGCCGCGATGCATGGTCGCGGCTCGTTTATGGCGCGCGCAACACGATCGGGCTTGGGCTGCTATCGACGCTGCTCGCGTTCGCGAGCGGCGGCCTGCTCGGGATGCTGGCCGGCGTCGCCGGCGGCTGGCTCGACACCGGTCTGTCTTGCAGCAACGACGTGTTGATGTCGATTCCCTCGCTAATCTTCGCGCTGGTGGTGCTCGCGGTCACGCCGCCCGGCGCGCTCACCGTATGCCTCGTGGTCGCCGCGCTCGAAGGGATCCGGATCTTTCGAGTCACACGGGCGCTTGCCGCGGACGTGGCCGTGCTCGATTACATCGAAGTCGCGCGCTTGCGGGGCGAAGGCATCGCCGTTCTGATCTTTCGCGAGGTGCTGCCGAATATCGCGCGGCCGCTGGTCGCGGAGTTCGGCTTGCGCCTCGTGTTTGCGATCCTGCTGATCTCGACGCTGTCGTTTCTCGGACTCGGCTTGCAGCCGCCCGCCACCGATTGGGGCAGCCTCGCGAAAGAAAACAAGGACGGCGTGCTGTTCGGCGTCTGGGCCGCGATGATTCCCGGCGCGTCGATCGGCTTGTTGAGCCTGAGCATCAATGCAGTGCTCGACTGGCTCGCGCATCGAGGAAAAGCAGCATGAGTGCATTCGTTCTGGAAGCAAGGCAACTCACGATCGACGCGCCTGCACAGATTCAGACTGACGAGGCGGGCAGATCGACGACCGTCACGCGCCGGGTTCTCGACAACGTGTCCTTCGCGCTTGCGCGCAACAGCGTGCTCGGTGTGATCGGCGAATCGGGCGCGGGCAAATCGACGCTCGGACTCGCCGCGCTAGGCCATTTGCGCGGCGGCCTCGCGGTGTCGGCGGGACAGATCGAACTGTGCGGCGAGAACGTGCTTGCGCTGTCCGCGCGAAGCAAGGCTGCGTTGCGCGGACAGCGGATCGCGTATGTCGCGCAATCGGCGGCGGCAGCTTTTACGCCGTCGACGCGCCTGCTCGATCAGGTGATCGAAACCGCCGTCGTGCGCCGGTTGATGACGCGCAGGCAAGCTGTCGCGCGAGCCATCGAACTGTTTGCGCTGCTCGGCTTGCCTGATCCTCAGCGCTTCGGCGAGCGCTATCCGCATCAGGTTTCGGGCGGGCAGTTGCAAAGGGCAATGACCGCGATGGCGCTCTGCCCCGCGCCGGACGTGATCGTATTCGACGAGCCGACCACGGCGCTCGATGCGGACACCCGCGATCAGGTGCTGGCGACGATCGCGCACGCGTTGCGGGCGACTGAAACGGCGGCGATCTATATCAGCCACGATCTGCCGGTCGTCGCGCGAATTGCTGATCGACTGCTGGTCTTGCGCGACGGACGCACTGTCGAATATGGACCAGCGCAGGAGATCGTCGATACCCCGCGCGAAGCGTACACACGGCGTCTGCTCGACGCAGCGCGTCTGGGCCGTCGAGCGCCGAAGCCGGCAGCGGACCAGCCACCGGCGCTGGCCGTCGACGGCGTCAGCGCACGTTATCGAAGCGGAGCGCAAGTGCTCGATAACGTCTCGTTCGAGATTCCAGCCGGCCACACGCTGGCGGTCGTCGGCCGCTCGGGGTCCGGCAAGTCGAGTCTTGCGCGCGTCGTCACAGGCCTGTTGAGTACCGAACGTGGGCATATAAGCGTCGACGGTCAACGCTTGCCCGCGGACTTCCGCGAACGTAGCCGCGAACAGTTGCGCGTCGTGCAACTGATTCATCAATTGCCGGACGTAGCGTTGAATCCCGCGCACACGATTCGTGAAGCGATTGGCCGGCCGCTGACGTTTTACTTCGGTTTGCGCGGCGTCGAACGCGAGCGCCGGATCGTCGCGCTTGCCGGGCAGGTTGAATTGAGCGCGGACCTTCTGGACCGCTATCCGCATCAGCTGTCGGGCGGCCAGAAACAACGAGTCTGCATTGCGCGTGCGTTTGCGGCAGAGCCGAAGGTGCTGGTCTGCGATGAACCGACGTCGGCGCTGGACCCGCTGATTGCGCAAAGTGTGCTGCGCCTCTTTTCGACTTTGCAACGAACGTCGGGTATCGCGATGCTGTTCATCACGCACGATCCGCAAACCGTGCAGGCAATGGCGGATGCGGTGC
Source organism: Paraburkholderia fungorum (assembly GCF_900099835.1). Taxonomy (NCBI): domain Bacteria; kingdom Pseudomonadati; phylum Pseudomonadota; class Betaproteobacteria; order Burkholderiales; family Burkholderiaceae; genus Paraburkholderia; species Paraburkholderia fungorum. The sequence continues at coordinate 1,397,890 of NZ_FNKP01000003.1, read as the reverse complement.
TGTCGATTGAAGGCGGACGGGCGGCTTATGCGAAATTACGGAAGGAGAAGTTGGAGAGTGCGGTGTAGCTTTCGACGCTGCGGATGTGAGCAGCTCGCCGCGCATTGCTTGCAATGCAAGCGTCCAAAGCACGGCTCATGGAATCCCTCTGATCAACTGACTCTCCCGCGGCGATTTTCCCCGGATCAATGGGAATAAAAATAGGCAATAGAGTTAGAGCCAACGTATATTCGGCTTAGAACCGGCCGAGTGCCAATACACACAAGAGATGCGCTTCGCCCGGCTGCCCAGTGCACGTCTGGCTGAATGCACGCGCGCTACTGACCGCGCCGCCGAAATAACACTATTAAATCCCCATGCAGAGTACTGACGGCATATCACCTGAACGGGAGAATGTCGTACACTCACTTTAATTAAATACTTCAGGCTAAGTTCTTACCTACTCTTACTGTCAGAGAGAGGCTTGCCTGATTTGCAGATCTTGCTGCGGTTCCCGCTCACAGTAAAACAAATGAAAGCGAGGGTATAGCTATGGGGAACGGAATGGACTTGCGTCGAGAGGTGCGTACCCCGATGTTGTTCCCTCCGCTACTTCTGAATAAAGATGGCCGGGGCCTCGCCCGTGTGGCGGATCTGAGTCCACATGGCGCACTTCTTTATGCAAGGAGCGGCGTTTTTTCGCATGGCGAGACGGTATCAGGGTGGTTGCATTCGCCTCCAATCGACGACGATGAGATAGTCCTTGCCGTCGGTGTCAACGTTCGCTGGGTCTCGGTAGATCGGGAAAGAGGATGGACTCGTGTGGGCTGCGAGTTGCATCGCCTGGATCAACGCTCGCTAACCGGACTCTGGCGGCTGATCGAGAAGGCTTCACCCTAGTTGACTGGCAACCTCGTATTCGCCCCGTAACCAGTTGCATTTTTTCTGCTGCGGTTTCGAACCGCACAGATCAGTAACGATCTGGCTAGCGGCGTCGAGCGTCTGAACGCGGCAGATTACGCCCCGATGCCGATTCATTCGGCTCTCGACTCGCGTGCGACCCACGACAGACCTTCAGCGTTCTCATAACCGTACAGTCACGAACTGGTCCGGCAAAACCGCAGTGATCGCAATGTGAGAGGACGCAAGAATCCGTCGCTACTACCGGCTTATAGCAGGCGGCTCATCTGTCTCGCCAAGATGTCGTTCGTAATAGACCAGATCATGCCAGGCGCCATGGAGGTACATGCTCCTTCTGGCCTTTCCAAATGCCACGAACTCGTTTCGCTCCAATACGCGCATCGATGCGAAGTTCTGTGGCCGGACAATTGCCTCTACTCGCGACAACTTTAATTCGCTCGCAGCGATCTCCATCGCCAGCTTCACCGCTTGAGATGCGTAGCCTAGTCCTGCAAAGCGCTTGCCGATGCGGTATCCAAGCGTTGCTTTGTTGAAATAAGGCCTCGTCACGGTAGTGAGGTTCACTCTACCGATAATCGTGCCCTCCAGGCGGATGAAGTATTGGTAAGCTCGATCGCCTTCCGCATCTGCCATAGCTGATCCAATCGCTTCGCGCACCGCAATGGCGTCGTAGTACTCGTTGGGACGAGCATTTATCCATTCTTCGAAGTAAGAGCGATTCTCCATCTCGAACGCGAGTAGCTCATGCGCATCGCTCAATGCTGGATGGCAGATTTGTATCATTGGCACCTGAGAGTTGTAGTGTCTCGTTGATTGTATCGCCGGTTGAATTCCGAACGCGAACGGCACGCGAAAAAGGACATCGGCCTATAGATTCGGAGCGGCCTTTGAGGCGTAGAAGCCCTTAGAGGCACTCCTCCGCATCGCGCTGACAGATCTTGCAGAAAAAGAATCTCTTACTGTGAAAACCTGATCATGCTGGAGCGAGTCAACGTAACGTTTTTGCTCACGCCAGCAGGAGCATTGGCGAGAATCCACGCGGTCGAGAGTTCGCCGAACGGGTCTTTGCTCGACATGCCGTCAACTGGGACCACTACCTTGAAGCCGCGCACCGCCGCTTCGCTGGCGGTGTACAACACTGCGCCATGTGCCATCGTGCCGGTAACGATCACGGTTTGAATACCCTTGTTCTTCAGAGCCGTTTCAAGCTCGGTGTTGAAGAACTTGTCCACGCCGGATTGCACGACCGTCTCACCACCATTGGCTGCGATAACTGGCGGCACAGCCGCCAGTGTGCCCGTGCTGGTGAGGCTGTAGACGATCATCAGGTTCGCCTCGCGCGACTTGCTCAACAGATTGGCGATATAAGGCAGTGAGGCATCACAGGTGGGACGCTCTTTGCTGTTGCAGGTGCTGGTGTCGAAATCGAGCAGCAATAGCGCGGTATGACCTGGATCGGTAACGGTGACAGTCTTCAACTCTGGAGGCGGGGGCATCGGGACTGACTTCCACGACGCGATGATGTCGGCTTGTGCCACACCGCAAAAGGGTAAAGCAAGCAGCAGTGCACACAGTGCTCTTCGAACGTTATGCATAAACTCTCCGATATAACCTGCGTGATGTGGGCATCCACGGCGCGTCGGCTTCAGGGCGCGCCGCCGTCGTGCCGTCGTGGCCGAATAATTCTATCGTACGCATTAGTTTGGGGTATTTAGATTACACACGACTAGGTTCAGCTTATTGACCTATTGACATGGACCCGCCGGTCGCTGATGACCAACTGTCTGACGATCTGAACGTTAGGTGTTCAGCATTTTTTTTCTCTATGGGGCAAGCGCCGCAGGCGGCTGTCCACACCCTTGCGTTGTGGACAGCTCAGTTGTGCACATGGGGAACTTCAACCGTTAGTCGTCGGGACAACTGTTCGAATTGGTCCTGAACGAGAGAGTTACCGGCCCCCAAATAAACGACAAGATCCGCATCCTGCCGCGCTAGTGATTAGCAGAATAGATGCGAAATTTAACGCGCTCCGTTCAATCGATGCGCGCCACGCACAATGGGTCGACGAAGCGCTGGTGCGGATCGACGAAGAGGTGTTCCACCCTGCGTGGGACGGGTTCATCCAACTGTCGGAGATTCGCAATTGAGCGCCGACCCCAGCAGCCTGAAACTCATGGTGGATTCTTCCTCCAAAATTCCGTGCGATGCTGGACACAAGCGAATCCGTCCGAAAGCGAGAGTAGACCGCGTCGAATTCCGCGATACGCCCATGAATCTGGGCTCGCAGCAGGTGGCCTATTGGATCGGCTGTCTCGATCTCCCACCTTGTCCCCGTCGCCGCGAAACTGAATATAGCCATCTGATTCACGACGTCGAAAGAATCGACGCAACCGAGGAAGTTATTTCAGGAGATACAGCAGCAAGCGTTGGCCACTGATACAGGGCCACAGCGCCACGCATTGGCGCCTGCCTCGTCGCACAGACTGTGCGCCCCCGGAACCAGAAAGTAATCGAGACCACGAGCGTGCCAGTTGCAAGCGTCGCATCGGGCAGGCGGCCGACACCGCGCATAGTATCTGTCATGAGATCGCATGTAACCGCATCTGCATCGCCTGGAGCAGCCTTAGTGAAGTCCTTGTAGATCAGCGAGACATTTGCGAGATTCCACGTCCTCACGCGCGCCACCAGGTACGGAAGCGGCGACACTTCAATTCCATGAACTTCGGCCGCCGGGAATGCTCGCGCCAAGGCTACGACCAAGGTTCCCCACCCACTCCCGAGGTCGTATATCTTTGCGCGATCCTTTAGCCCGGCTTGTCGCAGCAGGGCGATCACATCCGCGGCTTCACTAGTGCTCGACGGCAATGATGGCACGCCTGTATAGGCTTGAAACACCAGCAGCGAAGCCGCTGAAATCACTACAAAAAGGATGGCGAACAGAGAGAGCCATGTCGACATGTTAGATGTTCCAAAACTCGTCACCGACAGCACACCGTCGGAACAAAAGAATGCAAATCGCGATGTCGGCTAGCCGGATTGGCGTCTATCAACGACGAAATAATCACTGTTTGGCGACACCCGCGCGGGGACGGCCCTTGACCGGGCGTCGTCGGAAATCGCGCCTGCCTTGGCTTCGCCGACCCGCATAGTTGAAGGAACGGTCACGCCGTTCCTGGCAGCAGTGACTTCCGCCAGGATCGACAACGCTATTTCGGGAGGCGTTCGGCTTCCGATATAGAGGCCCGCAGGCCCTCGCAGACGTGCAAGCTGGGGCTCAGTTACGTCAAACTCCTTCAGCCTTTCACGGCGAGCCGCGTTGTTGCGCCGCGAACCAAGGGCCCCTACGTAAAACGCCGGTGTCTTTAGCGCCTCCATCAACGCGAGATCATCAAGCTTGGGATCGTGCGTGAGTGTCATCACGGCCGAGCGCGTGTCGGGCCTCATACTCTGAACTGTATCGTCGGGCATGGTGTGAACGAGCGTGGTTCCGGGTACATCCCAAGTAGACGTATATTCCACACGCGGGTTGCACACGGTAATCTGGTAATCGAGGCCGGTCGCGATCTGGCAAAGATAGCGTGACAGCTGACCGGCCCCGATCACCAGCATCCGGTGCTGTGGCCCATGCACAGTCGACAGATGGTGTCCATCAAAAGAAAGACTATCCTTTGCCGTCGCCGCTCGAAGCTTTACGACGCCCGTAGTCATCGATAAGGTGCGCAGCAGAAGTTGCCCGTTCTGGATCGCAGTCCGCACGTTTTCGATCTTGCTGTTGGAACCCAACGGCTCCAGCACGAGTTCTATGGTCCCACCACACGGCAGGCCAAACCGATGGGCTTCCTCAGCGCTAAGCCCGTAACGGACCAGTTCTGGAGCTTTCCATTGCGACGCGTCAGATGCAGCGAGGCGCACGATGAGGTCGTCCTCGATGCAGCCTCCTGACACGGAACCGACAACGATGCCATCGTCACGCACAGCAAGCATGGCGCCCTCGGGACGAGGCGACGAACCCCACGTTTTCACTACGGTGACGAGCATCACGCGGTGGCCCGTTTTCAGCCACCGGGCGGCGGCCTCAAGCACCTCCAGATCGACTGTCTGCATCATTCACGCCTCTACGGTTCTTGATACGGCTCGTCGATCGCGATGCGACGCGATGCCGACGCCGCGCTCCGATGGCCTATTCACACCGAGACTCAGACGGATGTGGCAGGAATGCCATCCATCAACTTGTCCAGGGTAATCGGCAAGCTGCGGATCCGCTTTCCCGTCGCATGAAAAACGGCATTCGCGACAGCTGCTGCCAGCCCCGTCACGCCAATCTCCCCGATACCGCGTGCACCGAATTCACTCAGGTGATAGTCCGGGTAATCGAGCAGGATCACATCGATTTCAGGCTGGTCCGCATGAACCGGCACGACGTACTCGGCATAGTTGTTATTGGCCGGCAGCCCGCTGCGCGGATCAAATTCCGCAGCCTCGAACATCGCCATGCCGATACCCATCACGATGCCGCCTTCGACCTGATTGCGCGCCGCCAATGGATTCACAACCTTGCCCACATCGATCGCACTCACCACCCGCGCGACCCGCAGGCGGGAGATCCCCGGGTCCCAGCGCACCTCGACGAAATGCACCCCGAACGAGCGAAACGAATATTTCGACATGTCCGCGCCGTCGCTGTGGAAATATCCCTCCGCCCGTGCGAGCCGCTGGCTCGTGAGAATATCGGCGAACGTCACTGATTTTCCGTTCGCGGACAACGTTCCGTTGCTGACCTGCAGCGCATCCGGCTTTGTTCCCGCGAATGCAGCAGAGTCGGCAGTCGCATACTGCCTGATGCGTTTGAGCGCTTCGCGCGTGGCGCCAGCAATTGCAGACATTGCACTGGCAGTCGCCCACGAACCGCCCGACACCGGCCCAGCAGGAAACGAAGAACTGCCAAGCTCCACTTCCACTTTGTCGAGCGGCAATCCCGTCAACTCGCTGACGGTTTGCGCAACGATCGTGTACGTACCTGTGCCGATATCCTGAAGCCCACATTGCGCAAGCGCCGTGCCGTCCGAGCGGAGTGTCACGCGCGCTTCGGTCGCCCCCCACTTCGCCTCCGTACAAGTCTTTGTGCGCAACCGTACAAGTTCCCACAATTTCGACTGCGTACGCTTCGTGACAAGCGGTGCAGCACGGCGTACATGGGGTCGCCGTCCGCGCGCGCCGCACTGGACAGGAGTTCCCGGATGCTGACCACGATCATCGCAACAATGCGCCGGTGGCGCGAACTGGCCGCCGCTGCGGCGTGCCTGCTGGCCATCGTCTTGCCGGAACACGCGCATGCAGCCTCAGCTGCCGTACCCGCCGAATGCAAAGCGCTGCAGGCGAAATATCCGCAGTTCAAGGGCAAGACGCTGACCAATGCGATCAACCCGCACACGCCCGGCTACGAAGCGCTGGACCCGAACGATCCGAGCAAATACGTCGGTTTCGATATCGACCTCGGTGAAACGATCGGCTCGTGCCTCGGCTTTACGATGGCGTACAAGCCGGTGACTTTCGCCGCGCTGCTCACGACGCTGCAAAGCGGGCAAGCCGACATCGTGATCTCCGATATCTATGCAACCGAAGACCGCGCGAAGGCCGCCGACTTCATCACCTACTCGAAGGTGTTCGACGGCGTGCTCGTCGCAAAGGGCAACCCGAAGAAGATCAGCGGGATCAATGCATCGCTGTGCGGCACAACGGCAGCCGAAAACACCGGCTACGTGGAGGTGCCGCTGATCCAGGCGCTCGCGCCAAGCTGCAAGGCACAGGGTAAGCCGGAAGCTACCGTGCAGCTATACGACAACAACGCGAACTGCATTCAGGCGATTCTCGCGGGCCGCGCCGACACCTACATCAACGACGTGAACACGGTCGATCAGGCGGTGAAGGCGTATCCGGACAAGCTCGAGAAGGCTACCGCGGTGACGCTGCCGTACTTCGTCGGCATCGGAGTGCCGAAGGATAAGCCCGAGTTTCGCGCCGCCGTCATGGCCGCACTGGTCGCGATCCAGAAAGCCGGCACTGAGAAGGAATTGCTGAAGAAGTGGTCGCTTGGCGTCGAGAACGAGGCGACACCGCAGCTGATCGTCTCGAAGTAATCAGTATCGGAACGCGCGCCTGCGATGGAACTCTTCCTGCATTACCTGACCATGCCCTATCTGCTGAAGGGTATTGGTTTCACGATTTCGGTGACGTTATTGGGACTGGCCGGCGGCCTCGTGGTCGGGCTGGTGCTCGCGGCGATGCAGTTGTCGCGCGTCGGCCCGCTCGCCGCCGTCGCGCGCGCCTACACGGTGATCTTTCGCGGCACCCCGCTGATCCTGCAACTCGTGTTCGCATACGACGCGCTGCCGCACATCGGGCTGAAGCTGTCGGCGATCGGCGCGGCGGGTCTCGCGCTGGCTGCGAACGAAGGGCCGTTCATCGCCGAAATCCTGCGGGCGGGCGTACTCGGTGTGGAGCGTGGCCAGGTGCTCGCGGGTCAGGCGCTCGGCATGGGTCCGCTCGTGCTGATGCGCCGGATCATCGCCCCGCAGGCAATCCGTTCGATCGTGCCCGCACTCGGCAACGAGTCGGTGAGCGCGCTGAAGAATTCGTCACTGGCGTCAGTGATCGCGGTCGACGAACTGACGCTGCGCAGCACACAACTCGCATCGTCGACTTTCGATTTCTTCTCGATCTTCTTCTCGTCCGGGCTGATGTATCTGGTGCTGACCGGCCTGATCGCGGCACTGCAGCTCGCCGCCGAGCGGGCGCTCGATCTCGATCGCAGTGCTGCGGCCAGTCCGGCTCGCGGTGGTCGCTCGCGCTGGTCGCCGTGGCGGCGCGGCGCAGTCGTGCCGGTGAGCGGCGCACCGGAGCCGGCTGCCACACAGGCTGAGATCGCCGCGACGCTCGACACGCTCGAGCCGCCGCCACGGCATCTCGTGCGCAGCGAAGAAGATCGCGCGGCGCGCTACGAGTCGTTCGCGACGCAACGCGCGGCAGTACAGGTGACGGGCCTTGCGAAACGCTACGGCGCGCAAACCGTGCTCGCCGGTTTCGATCTGTCGGTGCGTGCGGGCGAAGTGGTCGTCGTGCTGGGTCCGAGTGGCTCGGGCAAAAGTACGCTGCTGCGCTGTATCAACCATCTCGAGTCATGGGACGAAGGCAGGATTCGCATCGACGACAAGCGCATCGGTTATCGCGTCGACGGCAATCCGATGACTCCAGGCGAGCTTGCCGCCGAACGCGCGAGCGCGGGTGTCGGCATGGTGTTCCAGCATTTCAACCTGTTCGCGCATCTGAGCGCGCTGGAGAACGTCGCGGGACCGCTGCGCTGGGTGCATGGCGTCGCGCCCGCCGAAGCGGAACGCCGCGCACGCGAACTGCTGGCGCGCGTCGGTTTGAGCCATCGCGCGGAGGCATTGCCTCGCCATCTGTCGGGCGGGCAGCAGCAGCGTGTCGCGATTGCGCGCGCGCTCGCACCGAACCCGCGCGTGCTGTTACTCGACGAACCGACGTCCGCGCTCGATCCCGAACTGGTCGGCGAAGTGCTCGACGTGATACAGCGGCTCGCGGTCGAAGACGGCCTGACGATGATCATCTCCACGCATCAACTGCGCTTCGCCGATCAGGTCGCCGATCGCGTCGTCTTCATGAGCGGCGGCAAGGTGGTCGAAGAAGGCCCCGCGCACACGATGCTCACAGCACCGAAGCACCCGTTGACGCGGCGATTCCTGTCGGTGATGGGCGCCGACAATCGACTCGAACTCGCGTCATAGCACGAACTCAACACTGAAAAGGTGCACATCACATGAAGCATCACACGCTTGCCGTGTCGCCGGATACGGTGCACTGGGGCTATTTCAGCAAGGCCGTTGTCCCGGCGCTGACGCTGCGCTCGGGCGATCGCGCGACCATCGAAACGCTCACGCATCACGCGAACGACGACCACGAGCGGATGATCGCAGGCGACCCCGGCGCGGAAAGTGTGTTCCATTGGACCCGCGAACATAAGGCGGTGCCCCGCCGTGGCGCGGGACCGGACACCGGTCCGTTCAAGCTCGGCTCGGGCGAAGGCGTGGGCGTGCATCTGCTGACCGGACCGGTCGCGATCGAAGGCGCCGAACCCGGAGACGTGCTCGAAGTGCGGATTCTCGACGTACGCCCCCGTCCGAGTTGCAACGCGTGCTACCGTGGCCGCTGCTTCGGCTCGAATGTGGCTGCATCGTGGGGCTTCCAGTATCACGATCTGATCGAGGAACCGAAGCCGCGCGAAGTCGTGACTATTTTCGAACTGGACACCAGCGGCGAGCCGTATGCGCGCGCGGTGTACAACTATGTGTGGACGCCGCAGACCGATCCGGATGGCGTCGTGCATCCGACGATCGACTATCCTGGCGTGCGCGTCGACCATACGCTCGTGAAAAAGCGCGAATCGGTCTTGCCCAACGTGAAGGTGCCCGCGCGCCTGCACTTTGGCACGATGGGCGTCGCGCCGGCCGAGTCCGAGTTCGTCAGCTCGATTCCGCCAAGCTACACGGGCGGCAATATCGACGACTGGCGCGTCGGCAAGGGCGCGCGCATGTATTACCCGGTGGCCGTGGCAGGCGCGTATTTCTCAGTCGGCGATCCGCACGCTGCTCAAGGCGACAGCGAACTGGGCGGCACGGCGATCGAAACCTCGCTGACCGGCGATTTCGAGTTCGTTCTGCACAAAGCCGCCGATCTGGGCGGCACGATTCTGGAAGGTCTCACGCATCCAATGCTCGAAACCGACGAGCAATGGTCGATGTACGGCTTCACGTTCCCCAACTACCTCGCCGAGCTGGGACCGAACGCACAACTCGAGGTCGCGCAGCATGCCAGTCTCGACAAGGCAATGCGCGACGCCTTCCGCAAGCTGCGCCGCTTCCTGATGACGGTCCACAAATTGAGCGAAGACGAGGCGATTGCACTCATGTCGGTCGCCGCGGACTTCGGCGTGACGCAGGTCGTGGACGGCAACTGGGGCGTGCATGGATCGATCCGCAAGGCGATGTTCGGCGGATAAGCGCCGTGTACGTTGTGCGGCACGCAACACGCGGCGCAGCCGCAGCGCGCCGCGATGGTGCGCGCGCGCCTCGACAACGTGCAGGGCCGTCACCCACCTTCCGGTGTGCAGTGCGAGATGCGCCGCCACACGAATACGAATGCAATGACGCGATGGTGGCGCAAAGCTTGCTTTGAGCTTACCCCGACGATACAGAACGCATGCGCACAGGCGCGTGCGATATCACGGGGACCGGGTTGGACCAGCCACGCTTTACGACCGAGTCGTATCCAGAAGCCGAACAGCATCGCGCGTGGCGCGAAGCGTTGGCGCGCCTCGGCCTCGCGACGACGGCGACGACGCGCAACCGGCATGGTCTGCGTGGCACGCTGAAAACGCAGACTTCGATTGGCGGCTACGAGTTCACGCTCGTGACGTCCATTGCGCAAACCATCGAACTGAACGCGCATGCATGCGACAGTCTCTTTGTGATGCTCAATCTCGAAGGCGTAGCAGGGTTGCAGACGGATCGCGGCACGCTGTCGCTTGCGGTTCACGATCTCGTCTATCTGCCGTCGCGCGAACGTGTGTCGGTCAGCTTCGAGACAGATTTTCGCGCGTTCGTCGTGCGGGTGCCGCGTGCGGCGGCCGGCGCTCGCCTGCTCGCGCCCGCATCGGTGCGATTCGGACGCATCGCGGGCGACAGCGGGATCGGGCATGTCTTCGCTGGCTTTCTCACATCGATCGCCGGGAGTTTAGATACGCTTTCCATGAGCGAATTGCGTCCGCTCGAACTCGCGCTCGCGGAGTTTCTGCTGGCGAGTCATTCTTCGCATCAGGGCGATGAAAGTTTGCGTGCGCTGACGCCCGCGCAATCGGCAATCTTCGTACGCGTCTGTCGACAGATCGATTCGCGTCTCGGCGCATCCGATCTCAGCCTGGCGACGATCGCGCGCGAAGAGCGCGTGTCCGTGCGCTACCTGCAGAAACTGTTCGAGACCGTGGGGCAAAACTTTTCTTCCTATATCCGGCTGCGACGACTCGAGCGCTGCCGGGCGGAACTGGTGGATCCGCTGTACGAAAAGATGTCGATCTCCAACATCTGCTTTCGCTGGGGGTTCAACGATCCCGCGCATTTCAGCCGTGCATTCCGCGAGCAGTATCAGATGACACCGCGCGCGTTCCGCCATGAAGCAAGCCTCGAACTCGCGCGCAATCTCGTCCGCAAGGTATCGCGTGGATCGCCGCTCAATGCGCAAAGCGTGCTGACGCCTCATGCGCGTAGCGCGGAGGTTCTGCCCGAAGCGGTGACGTCCGGCGCGCCGTATGCCGACGACGAAACCGGTGCGCCCGACGCTGCGCGACCCCGCACGCGCAGCGCATCGGCGCGTGGACGGCCACGTCATCACCTGCTACGCGTCAACGCGAATACCGTGCACTGGGGCTACTTTTCGCACGATCTGAAACCCGTGCTGGAAGTGGACAGTGGTGACACGGTGACGATCGAAACACTCACACAACATGCAGCGGACGACTGGTCGCGGATGATTGCCGGCGATCCGGGTGCGGAGAGCGTCTTTCACTGGACCGCCGATCGCAAGAATGTCAATCGCCGCGGTGCCGGTCCGATCGACGCATCGATCTACGGACGCGGCGCGGGCGAAGGTTTCGGCGTGCATATCTGCACCGGCCCGATAGCCGTGCGGGGCGCAGAACCGGGCGATGTGCTCGAAGTCCGCATTCTCGACGTGTATCCGCGGCGCTGTGCGAATCCACATTTCGCGGGCAAGGTGTTCGGTAGCAACGCCGCAGCGTGGTGGGGCTTTCACTATCGGGAACTGTTGACGGAACCGAAGCCTCGTGAGGTCGTCACGATCTACGAACTCGACGAGGAGGACCGTTCACGCACTTTCGCACGTGCGGTCTATAACTACCGCTGGGTGCCGCAGCGCGATCCGTTCGGTGTCATGCACGAGACGATCGACTACCCGGGCGTGCCCGTCGATCACGCGACGGTGAACAAACAGTTTGGCATTCTGAAGGACGTGCGCATTCCAGTGCGCCCGCATTTCGGGCTGATCGCGGTCGCGCCGCAGCAGAATGGACTGATCGATTCGATTCCGCCATCGGCGTTCGGCGGCAACCTGGACAACTGGCGCGTGGCGCGCGGGGCAAGCGTGTTTCTGCCGGTGGGCGTGGCGGGCGCGCTGCTATCGGTCGGCGATCCGCACGCGTCGCAAGGCGATTCGGAGTTATGTGGAACAGCCATCGAATGCTCGTTGACTGGCGACTTCCAGCTGATTCTTCACAAAAAGGATGCACTCGAAGGTAAGCCGTATGCAGATCTCTCCTTCCCGCTTGTCGAAACGGCCGACGAGTGGGTGCTGCACGGATTCAGCCACGAGAACTACCTCGCGGAGTTCGGGGCGCAGGCCCAAAGCAAGGTCTACGAAAAGTCGACGCTCGATCAGGCGATGCGCGACGCGTTCATCAAGACGCGCCGCTTTCTGATGACCACCAAAGGCCTTACCGAAGACGAAGCGATCTCGCTGATTTCGGTGGCCATCGACTTCGGCGTCACGCAGGTGGTGGACGGCAACTGGGGAGTGCATGCAATCGTGCGCAAGGAGCTTTTCGAATAGCACCCGCGCGACCCGCAATTGCGATATCCAGATTGCCGCTAGCCCTATCCTCTCAATGCGATCAACTCAAGTGGCGTCCACACGACGGCGGGCGATAAAGTCGATTTCGACGAGAGCGTCGTAAGCCAGGCCAGTTACGCCGACGCAGGTACGCGCGGGCAGTCGGCCCGGCGCGAAATAGCGTTGATATGCCGCATTGAAGGCGGCATAGTCTTCGCTGAAACGCGTGAGATAAGCCCGCGCGACCAAGACGTCGCCGAAATCGAGGCCGAGTCCCGCGAGAACGGTCTGCAGGTTGGCCATGACATTGGCCGTCTGGGCTTCGATCCCTTCGGGCAACACGCCCGGCGCGCCGGGACTGTCGGGCATCTGCCCCGTCACGAACACAAAACCGTCGGCTTCCGTCGCGTGGCTGAACGGCGCAACCGGCGTGGGACCACCGGCGATCATATGAAAAGCAATAGATGAATTGGACATCGACAAGCTCCAGAGGGGAAGAGGTCTACCCTTTGCAAGCTCTATGCCAATTCCGTCGAGAGGATGAACGGTTGTATAAGCTCTTGGCGATTACAGACTACCCGTCATCCAATTTTTCACGAGGGCCCACGTGCGCTTCATAGCCGAGCGCCATTTGATCGGATTGGGGAGCAGCCCGTCCCGTCGCATCCAACGCCCGGCTCCTGGCCGAGTCTGGGCCGTTGGCGAATGCTCCATATCGACCCACTAGCGACGGTGGCCTTTGCCGAAAACGGACATCCCACACTGAAACCGCGCGAAAGCTTCAACAATATCCAGTTCGAAGGGCAGTTTCCCAATCAGGCCGCCCGTTCAGTGCGGCTACATTCGCAGCCTCATTCCAGTCATATTCGACGGCACGAAACACGACGTCCCATCCCGGCCCCTTCCTCGTGACGAGGGCATAACGAGCGTGTGGGGACCCCATTTCCATACGATGTGGAAACGGGAGACTGTCTTCGTACGCTTGCAGCCCAACGCTGCCGGGATTTACGATCAGGCGCCCGTCATCGAGTCTCATCGATCTTTGCAGATGCGTGTGCCCACAGAGAATCAGTGTTGCGTTGGTGTCGCCAGCGCGGCTTTCGACCTCATCTACCGTTGCCACCCGGCAACCGTTTTCTGTCACAGTATCGAGGAAGTAGCTCAAATCGCTTTCCGGCGTGCCGTGCACAAGCAACACGTCTTCGCCAAGTTTCAGTGTTGTGGGCAAGTCGCGTATCCAGGCCAGTTGATCGTCCCGCAGAGAGCGGCGGGCAAAGCTGTCCGACAAGCCCATTCGAGACGGATCGCTGGAAAGGAGTTGTCTTTCATGGTTCCCCCTGATCGTGGGCAGCCCAAGAAGCTTCAACCGATCGGCCGTTTGACATGGATAGAGGGCGCCGGAAAAAATATCGCCGAGATTGACGATCACGTCAGCTCCCTCCCGATGGGCGTCATCCAACACAGCATCTAATGCCGCCAGGTTGCCGTGAATGTCGGAAAGGGCTGCGATTTTCATAGGGCTGAACGATTCATTGAGTCCGTGATCAATGCATTGTCGGCGATTCAGGATGACGTGTCGACTGGCTGGAACTGGCCGAACCCGGAAATCCGCTCCGCTTGATGCCGTATGGATCGAGTTGCCTTGCGAACTTCCGCACGCGACCCGTCGTCATAGAGAAGGATAGTCGCCGTTGTCAGCAATGCACGCCGATGCCGTATCGGTGCGCAAGCAGTTCGCCATCCCGACCGGCTCTCGCATCCAGCGTTTGCTTCAGTCTGATCAAGTTACGTCCGCAGGTCGCCAAGGCATTCCGCTACGCGATAGATCGCCGCTTCAAGCGTATCGGCCTCGACGACCGCGCACCATCTGCCATCACACACCCGAGGATGCGCGGCCAAAGGAGTCAGCAGGTGATCCGACGTGAGCAGAAGCGCGCGCTCCCAAGCTCGTAGACACTCAACAGTTAGCGCCTTCGGGAACGTCCCTTTTTCCCACTGCATTAGCGTGGGACGAAATGCATCACACGCCCGCGCGACTGCCGATACCGAAAGACGTAGCTCCTCGCGCAATCGACTCGCATGAAGACCAGGGGAAATGCCACGCCCCCTCCAAACGAAGGACACCGTCGAAATTGAGGCCCAGCTTGGGACCAACCCGCCACCGAAGTCGGACCGCAGTCGCTCGCAGAGAATGTTGTGGCTGTATCGAACCGGCTGGTCGCGCAACGTCAGGCGGCACGGTGCCTGTCCGCCGATAAAGTCAGCCAGTTCTCTGGCCGTCTGCTGGGACTTGTGGGCGTACCACTACAAGGTACAGACCGACTTCAGCCGTCCTGGCAAGCCCATCGACAACAGCTTGATCCAACTGTTCAATCTCTCGTTGCGCGACGAATGCCTGAACACTGGATCGAGTCTCTGACGGCGGCGAAACGCAAGATTGACGCATGACGGCGGACCTGCAATGAAAGTCGGCCTCACATCGCACTCAATGACCTGACACCGGGCGAATTCGCCCGGTAGCACAGCCTTCGGTCTATAACCGAAGGCTCATGAAGGACACGACACTAACATTGCAATAGGCCTGGGAAACTGAAGCGAATCAGCCCCAAACGGCCTAGCCGCCCCCAAGCTGTCCAACTTTGCGGGATCAGTTCATCCCGGCCAAGGAAAACGGGGGCCACTTCTAGCGGAGAACCCCCTTGCGATTAGCGCGACATCATGTTCATCGCGACGTTATGCATCACCCACAGCGTCCCGCCGATCAGGATCACCGCAGTCAATACCGTAAAGCCGAATGCCGTAACGTTCCATCGCTGTGCGGACGAACTATTCATGTGCAGGAAGAACACCAGGTGTACGACGATCTGAACGAGCGCGAGGCCGGCGATCGCGAGCAGCGCATGATTGCCAGTCAGCACGCCGTTCGTCGCGAGGACGAACGCGGCGGCCGTCAGGATCACCGACAGCACGAAACCGACGATATAGCTGCCGACGCTGCCGTGGCTCTCGCCTGCATGAGAAGCAAGGTGTTGTGCCATTTAGATCACACTCGCAAGATAGACAAAGGTGAACACGCAGATCCAGATGACGTCCAGAAAATGCCAGAACATGCTCAGGCAGGTTAGACGTCGCAGCTCGCGCTCGCCGAGCGCCGGCGCGCGGATGGCCTGCACGGCCAACACCACCATCCAGATCAGGCCGAACGTCACGTGCAGCCCGTGTGTCGCGACCAGCGTAAAGAACGACGACAGAAACGCACTGCGTCCAGGACCCGCGCCTTCTCCGATCAGATGCGCGAATTCGCGCAGTTCCATCACGAGAAACGACGCTCCCAGCAGGAACGTCACGAGCAGCCAACCGAGCAACGCGCCCTTCTTGCCCTTGTGCGCGCCGAGCATCGCAAAGCCATACGTGATGCTGCTCAACAGCAGCGCCGCGGTTTCGAGCGCGACGCCGGGGATATCGAACAGATCCTTCCCGGTGGGACCGCCCGCAAACTGATGGCTCATCACCGCGAACACCGCGAACAGCGACGCGAACACAATGCAATCGGTCATCAGGTAGACCCAGAAACCGAACACCGACTGCGAGGGGACGTGGTCCGCGTCATGATGATGCGGATCGGCAACTAAAGTAGTTTGTAGCATCACGCGTTCTCCAGTTCGGTCTCGGTGCGTGCGGCATGCCGCTCTTCGATCTGCCGGACCTCTTCGGCCGAAATGTAGTAGCCGTCGTTCTCGCGGAAGCTATACCCGATCAGCGTCGCGAATACCCCTACAATGCCGACGATCGCGAGCCACCAGATATGCCACACCGCTGCAAACCCGAGCACGAGGCTGAACACCGCAATAAAGAAGCCCGCGCTGGTATTCGACGGCATATGGATGTCGCGGTACACCGGCGCCTTCTGCCGATGCGTGCCGCGCTCCTTCATGTCGGCGAACGCGTCGAGAGTATGCACTTGCGGAATGATCGCGAAGTTGTACGGCGGCGGCGGCGAGCTGGTCGACCATTCGAGGGTGCGGCCGTCCCACGGATCGCCGCTGAAGGCGCGATTTTCCGGCTTGTTGCGATCGCGGATACTAACGATCAGTTGCAGCACCTGAAACACGACGCCGATTGCGATCAGCGCGGCACCCAACGCGGCGACGATCATGAAGGGCTGCCATGCGGGATTGTCATAGTGATTCAGACGACGCGTGGCCCCCATGAAACCCAGCACGTACAGCGGCATGAACGCAAAGTAGAAGCCGACGAACCAGAACCAGAACGCACGCTTGCCGAGTTTTTCGTTGAGCTTGAAACCGAATACTTTCGGGAACCAGAACACGAAACCGGCCAGATAGCCGAACACCACGCCGCCGATGATCACGTTATGGAAGTGAGCAACGAGGAACAGCGAGTTGTGCAGTACGAAGTCCGCACCGGGAATCGCCATCATCACGCCGGTCATGCCGCCGATCACGAAGGTGACCATGAAGCCGATCGTCCACAAGACAGGCGCGGTGAATTGCAGACGGCCCTTGTAGATCGTGAACAGCCAGTTGAACACCTTCACACCAGTCGGGATGGCGATCACCATCGTCGCTATACCGAAGAACGCATTGACGTCGGCGCCCGAGCCCATCGTGAAGAAGTGGTGCAGCCAGACCAGCAGCGACAGAACCATGATCGCGCACGACGCATAGACCATCGTCTTGTAGCCGAACAACGGCTTCTTCGCGAACGTCGCTACCACTTCCGAATAGATGCCGAACGCGGGCAGCACGAGGATGTACACCTCGGGGTGGCCCCAGGCCCAGATCAGGTTCAGGTACAGCATCGCGTTGCCGCCGGCGTCATTCGTGAAGAAGTGCATGCCGAGGTAACGGTCGAGACCGAGCAGCGCCAGCGTCAGCGCGAGGATTGGGAACGTGGCCATGATCAGCACGTTCGAGCACAGCGCGGTCCACGTGAACACGGGTAGCTTCATCCACGTCATGCCCGGCGCGCGCAGCTTGACGATGGTGACGAAGAAGTTGATGCCGGTGAGCAGCGTGCCGACCCCCGAGAGCTGCAGACTCCACAGGTAGTAGTCCATGCCGACGCCCGGACTGAACTGCAACTCCGACAGCGGCGGATACGCGAGCCAGCCGACCTGCGCGAATTCGCCGATCACAAGCGAGATGTTGATCAGGACCGCGCTGATCGCCGTCATCCAGAAGCTCAAAGAATTGAGGAACGGGAATGCGACGTCGCGCGTGCCGATCTGCAACGGCACTATCAGATTGAACAGACCGACCATGAACGCCATCGCCATGAAGAAGATCATGATGACGCCGTGCGCCGTGAAGATCTGGTCATAGTGATGCGGCGGCAGATAGCCGGGCGAGTCCATCGCCAGCGCGAGCTGCGTGCGCATCATCACCGCGTCGGCGAACCCGCGCACCAGCATGATGAGCGCCACCACGATGTACATGACGCCGATGCGCTTGTGATCGACTGATGTGAGCCATTCGGCCCACAGGTAACGCCATTTGCCGAAATAGGTAATCAGACCCAGTACCGACAAGCCGACCACGGCGATCACTGCCGCCGTGATCATGATGATCGGCTCGTGATACGGAATCGAGTCGAGTGAAAGTTTTCCGAACATACCTTACCCCTTCACTGCGCAAATGGCGTCTTTGGGATCCATGACGTGGCCATTGTTGTAGCGAGCGATGATGTTATGAAACAGCTTCGGGTCGACCGACGAGAAATAGCCGACCGTCGCCTTCTCTTCCGGCTCCGACATGACGCTGTAGCGATTCATGTCGAGGTTGTCCTTCGATGCACGAACCTGCGCTACCCAGGCGGCGAAATCGGCCGGTGACTTCGCCAGCGCGCGGAACTTCATGTCGGAAAAGCCCTTGCCGCTGAAATTCGCCGACATGCCGGCAAAGTCGCCGGGCTCGTTTGCGTCCAGATGCAGACGCGTTTGCATCCCTGCCATCGCGTAGACCTGCGTGCCGAGTTGCGGAATGAAGAACGAATTCATCACAGAGTCCGACGTGATCGTGAAATTGACCGGCGTGTCGACCGGGAACGCGAGCTGGTTGACGGTCGCAATGCCCAGGTCCGGGTAAATGAACAGCCATTTCCAATCGAGCGCCACGACCTCGACGTTGATCGGTTTCACTTCGGATGCGAGCGGCTTGTACGGATCCAGCTCGTGTGTCGTTTTCCACGTCAGAATGGCGAGGAACAGAATGATCAGGCTCGGAATCGTCCAGATCACCACTTCGATGAGGGTCGAGTGCGCCCATTTGGGCCGGTACTCGGCCTCTGTATTGCTCGCCCGGTAACGCCACGCAAACAGCAACGTGAGCAGGATCACCGGAATCACCACGATCAGCATTGCCCACGTGGACGTTGCGATCAACTGCTTCTCGGCCATGCCTATACTGCCCTTCGGATCGAGCAGTTCCAGCTTGCACCCCGATAACATCATCAACGGTGCGAAGCGAATCAGGCTCGATGCCCTATGAAGGATCCGCTTCTTCATTTCCCTGGCCTCCACATCGCTCTCCTTCTTTAGATCAGGTGGTCAAACCCCAACAACGACCGAATCTTAGGGGCTCGGCTAAGGAATCGACTTTGCGGATAATCAAGGAATCAGGGTCAAGCGAATCGGCTGCGACATTGCGCCGCAGCACACTTGATAAAGGCCCAGGAAATCAACAAGGCGAAGAGCGGGCCGAGCCCGACAGCGATATGGAGAAGTGGCGACGCACAGGAACAACAGTTAAATACTGTTTCGCAGTGTCAGGGAAACAATGCGTGCGCTTCGTTTGCGCAGGCGCAAACTCTCGCGAAAATGGCTCTTTCGTTGTAGGGCGTTACGGCAGTATCGTGCGCATTTCATTTACAACGAGAACGCGACCGGGCATCGACCGTCGATCCATCCAGATGTCCGCTCCGATTGCGGCGCCCGTTCGGGCCGCGCTGCCGCTCCGCGCGGCGCTGCGGAGAAACTCCGGCGGGACCACGGCGGCGGCTCGCTGCGTTGGCGATCCATGAACACCACCACGCTCGATGCCCGCAGCGGCACGCCACTGTCCCAATACGTCGCGCTGACCAAGCCGCGTGTCACCTGCCTCGCGGTGTTTTGCGCTGTGATCGGCATGTTCCTCGCGACGCCCGGCTTGGTGCCATGGCCAGTTCTGCTCGGCGGCACCGTAGGCATCTGGCTGCTGTCGGCCGCGGCATTCGCGCTGAACTGCCTGATCGAACAGAAGATCGACGCGAAGATGGCGCGCACCGCACGGCGTCCCTCGGCGCGCGGCGAAATCTCGCGGCTGCGCATCCTGACGTTCGCGTTCGTGCTTGGCGCGCTCGGTGTCTGGACCCTCTGCACGTTCACCAATGCATTGACGATGTGGCTCACGCTTGCCACCTTCATCGGCTATGCGGTGATCTACACGATCTTCCTGAAACCAGCGACGCCGCAGAACATCGTGATAGGCGGCGCCTCGGGCGCGATGCCGCCGGCGCTCGGCTGGGCCGCCGTCACCGGTCACGTGCCCGGCGACGCGTGGATCCTCGTGCTGATCATTTTCGTGTGGACGCCCCCGCATTTCTGGGCGCTGGCGCTGTACCGGCGCAAGGAATACGCGAAATCCGGGCTGCCGATGCTGCCGAATACGCACGGCGAGGCGTACACGCGTCTGCACATTCTGCTGTATTCAATCGTGCTGTTCCCCGTTACGCTGCTGCCGTTCATCTCGGGGATGAGCGACGTGCTGTATCTGGTAGTCGCGGTGTCGCTCGGCGCGGTGTTCGTCGGCTATGCGTGGAAGCTCTACACGCGCTATTCCGATGCGTTCGCGCGCAAGGCGTTCCAGCATTCGATCATCTACCTCGCGCTGCTGTTTGCCGCGCTGCTGGTCGACCACTACGCGCGAATCAGGATCGCAGACTGGCTGGTGTAGGCGGAGTAAGCGCGATCGCACCAGTAGTGCGGACGCAAAAGAGCTTTGCCGTAGTAAGGCTCGAGGGGCACTCGATATTGATATGCGAAGTATTGCTTATGCTGCAAGGTAATAGAATTGATCGGCGGCGGACGAGTGGTTTTTTCGGGGGCGCACTGCATCTGCCCTCTGGCGATCATATGCATCAGTTCGATGCGGACCAGCAAGATCCGCGCACAGCGGAACCTCTTGAAGCCCAACATGGGCCGCGTGCGTCGCTTGATTGCCAGATGGTCCTGCTCGACTACGTTGTTGAGATATCTGACGGGCGGATATTGATGGGCTTCACGATCGGCACTGATTGCTTCGGGAGCCGCGAGATTGGCACCGCTTTTGTCAATGGTTACCGTTTCGGACACTCAATTACGAGTGATCGCCTTCTCAAAGTAACGCCAGGTCGCAGGGCGCTCCGATGGGCGCGCAGCAGAAAGTCAACGGTATTAGTGTCCTTGTCGACGACACGGAAAAGATGCGGCCATTCCCCCTTGACCCGGAAGTACGTCTCGTCCAGGCGCCAGCTCTTGCCAACCAGTCGTTTGCGTAGGCGAAACGCTTTCTCCAGTACCGGCAGCTTGATGGCCCTGATCGACCGAGACTCAGTGCTTCGCCATCATCTCCTTCAGATCATGCAGGTTCAGCAGATAGGTAAACTATCAGCGCACGCAAGTCAGGATCACATCGAGCGGAGATAGAACGCACTGGCAGCGACGATACCTAGCCGGAACCCGATGGCAAACCCTGTCGTCCGCGCGATCGGGTTTGCCGTGAAAACACGACTCACCATACGACTATAAAGATAATCCTGAACCGATAGACACAACTTTGCTTGCCGTTTAGACACACCTTTCCTTGCGTGAGCGCACCAAAATCCATCGCAAGTTCTCAAAATTCCGCGCTATTAGGATAAGTATTCTTGGCAATATAGCTGTTATATATGCTCAAACCACATGTGGAAGCGATCATGCAGCGAGATTTTCCGATAATTCGACACCTCTTATCACTTGGCTCAACGGAAATTGAACTTCGACCGAGTCGTACGGGGAAATGAAACTTGTGCGCGATGTTGTTGAAAAATTAGCCCCTAACTTTTTTGTTAGCTTATGCAAAAATGAACCTGCGTCGCACGCATTCACCTGTCAATCGTAAGACGTCATCGGGAAGCTTCCGTGAAGACCTGGCAGCGATTTTCATACGACACCCGCCGGACCCTGTCTGGACCGGCAACGGTGAGGTCTCTCCTTTGCGCATCGCAAGGAATCCAAAATGAATCCCGGCATTATTGCCCCTCCGCGAGGCGTTCCTGACCAAGTCGAACGCACTACACCCCCAGCGTAAGGCTCCTTGGAATGACGCCGCCCATTTTGAAAACGTGGCTTGCAGAGCCCGGTCACCCTGAATTGCTGACTGCCGAGCAGATAAATGAGAAACGGAACACTCATCTCCCGACACTTCGCAGCAAGTAAGCGACTGGAAGCATGACGGCTGCATCTACAGTGTAAAAATAAACAACCACGAGTACTTCCCGGCTTATCAATTCGATTCGTGTTGTGAGCCGCTACTCGTCGTTCGCGAGATTCTTGCTGAGCTCGCTCCGCTCGCCGATTCCGGAAAGATTGCCGCATGGTTTCACTTCCCAAATGGCTGGATCAGCGATGATGAAGGACTTCCGGTTTCGCCAAAGGATGCGCTGAACCGCCCTGGCGACGTTACTACCGCGGCGAGGCGGAATCGAACCACCTACATAGCGTGAGAAGTAATCGAATCGCCGGTCAATCTCACGCCAGACGAATACAGAGTCACGCGGCCCGACGGCTTGGAGAGAAAAATGTGATGTCCCACGGCCGCGCGCTGAAATCCGATATCAGCGTTGCCTGTTGAGAAAATCGAAACAGTCGCGCGCAATACCGGGGCAGCGATAATGGAGGATTATCACCGCTCCTCTCTCACATCTGTCATAAGCCGAGTGGTCGACCTCTTCCGATCGCCTTGGTGGTAACGGATGGCCGCTTATGCACGGGGCGAATGAGTCATATCGACCCACGTCAGCCGTTCGGTGCTGAGCAATTCAAACGGCTGGTTCCGAAGTACAGCAGCCGCCCGTTCCATCTCATTTCTCTCATGAATGTTGGCGTACCGAGTTCAACCTCAAATTGCGCTTCGACGCTTCACTTCGTAACGGCAAGTCTGGGGATAAACAGGCTTGCGCTTTCAGCGAATAACCATGAATCATCTCTCGCCCAGATGGCTCCGGACGGGTTTAGGTAGGGTTACATGCTGAGCCTACTCATCCAGGGATGGATCCTTCATGCAAGCCAAGTACTTGCTGTGGGACTCCTGGAGGTTCACAGTTTCCGGATGTGGGCCGTGCAGTACCGAATAAAACGGGCGCAGTTCGCGTTCGTAACATGTCTCCGCTTTCTTCCTCGAGATACCGACCATGTTGTATACGCAGGAACCGTTTCTTTTTCGTAGCATATCGGGAATCGTGTTCTCGTCGGCTGCATAAAGCTGGTCCAGAAATGTGCGAAAAAGAGCGCTCTTCAAAAGCTCGTCGGGCAGTAGTTGCTTCTGCGCATCCAACGTCATTCCCCCCGCCCGCTCCCTTGCCAATTCAAACTCCAGTTCGGCGCCGCCCATACACGTGGCTAGTTGCGAATAAAGTGGGTCGAGGTAATACGGATGGCTCGCGGGCGTGTTTTCAGCGAAAACTTGCAGAGGCATAAGCGCCGGACAGATTGCCGCCACAAACAAGATTGACAATCCGGTTACGATTCTCGCAACTCGCATATGACACTGTCGGTTGCATAGCAGATGCATTTGGATGTCCAATTTTCTTTCTAACTGCTAGATAACGGCCCGGGGTAACGAAACTTAATAGATCGACTGCTTCGGCGGAGGACACGACGATCGCAACCGTCGAGGGAAGGTCTGTAATCAGAGTGAAGCAGACGCTCGAACGTCTGCGTGAGAGCGTGGGCAACGTCCGCTCCTGGCCGATTGATGTATCCCCCTCGTGCACATCGAGCTGGAGTTGAGCAATCGCGATGTCAGTCCTTATCGACGAAGGCTTCGACCTGGCAATCCGAACAGGGGATCTGGGCGATGCCGATCTGATTGCGAAACCGTTGACCGTGTATCGGCATCGAGCGAATGACTGCAGAGCCTACAAACCCGCATTGGTGTCCACGTGTTCCACGAGAAAATCCAGAAACGCACGCACGCGCAACGGCATATAGCCACCCTGGCCGACATAGACCGCATGAATATCCTCAACGTCGCCAGGATTGCAGTCTTCAAGAACCGGCAGCAGCGAGCCGTCAGTAATATCGCGCTGTACCTGAAACGCCGCCACACGAGCCAGGCCCAGACCAGCCAGAGCCAGCCGACGTAAAGCTTCGCCATCACTGGCGTGCGCGTTACCGGACACGGGCACCTGGATGTCCTTTCCCTCATGCCTCAGCGGCCATCCCGAACTGGCTCGCACATAGTTTGCGCCAAGGCGATTGTGCGCGAGCAATTGTTCCGGTGTAACAGGCATACCGTGGCGCTCGAAGTAGCCCGGTGCACCGACGATCAGCATGCGAGTGTCGCCCAGCTTGCGCGCGACGAGGTTCGAACTCTTGAGCGGACCGGCGCGAACGGCGACATCGGTACGCTGCTCGATGATGTCGATCACTTCGTCGGTCAGCACGATGTCGAGCGTCACGTCGGGATGCAACTCCAGGAATTTTGGCGTCAGCGGCAGCAGGAAGTGATGGCCGAAAGGTACATTGGCATTCACGCGCAGGCGGCCGTGAGGGGCAGTGTGATCGCTCGCACAGCGCTCGGCTTCTTCCAGATCGGACAGGATACGCACGCCGCGTTCATAGAATGCGCAGCCCTCGGGCGTCAGTTGCAACTGGCGGGTGGAGCGGTTCACGAGGCGCGCGCCAAGACGTTGCTCCAGACGTGCGATTAGTTTGCTGACCGCGGAAGGCGTCATCCCGCAAGCCCGTGCGGCGGCGGAGAAGCCTCCCGATTCGATGACCCGTACAAACACTTCCAGTTCGCCAGATCGGTTGATTTCCAGTCGAGCCATTGCATTCCCTCAGTGAATTGAATTCACAGATCCTTGTCCTCTCGCTAGTCTATGCCAGTCTGTTCTTTGAATTCATCATTAACCGACACATGGCTATTGAATTCACTGACATGACGATACTCATAAAATCGCCCGCCAAGGCTTCGGCTGCGCTGGTCGTCGCACTGGCAACTGGCTGTGCCACGATCACCGCCCCTGCGGTGGCGCAACCATCGACTTGGGTTGCGACCTGGCAAGCCAGCCCGCAGCCTGTCTGGGGATCGGACTTCCTGTTTCCTGCCAATATCCCGGAGGTATTGCGGGACCAGACTTTGCGCCAGGTGGCTCGCATCAGCGTGGGCGGTCAACGCTTGCGCATCGTGCTCAGCAACGCCTATGGCAGTCAGCCGGTGGCCGTTGGTCGGGCCACGGTTGCGTGGGCCGGGAAGCAGGATGCAGTAACGGACGGCAACGTGCGGACGGTGACGTTCGGCGGCCGGGAGACGGCGAGCATTGCGCCAGGCGCGTCGTTAGTCAGCGATCCGGTGGCGCTGCCAGTGTCAGCGTTGGCGCAGGCGATGGTGAGCCTCTATCTCCCGGATACAACCCCGATGACTACGTTCCACTGGGACGGCCGGCAGACCGCCTGGATCGTGCCGGGAGATCAGAGTTCAGCCTTGGCGCTGACGAAGACAGGCGGAGTTATGCAGAGCACCACGGCTCGGCCACTACTGACGGGAATCGACGTCGAGACGGAAAGTGCTGCGCGGGCCGTGATTGTGATCGGCGATTCGATTACGGACGGCGCAGCGGCTAGCCTGAACCAGGATAGTCGCTGGCCAGATTTCCTTGCCGCTCGTCTGGCGCCCTACGGTGTCGCTGTTGTCAACGCCGGCATCTCCGGTGCTCGCCTGCTTTCCGACGGTATGGGCGTCAACGCTCTGGCGCGGCTGAACCGGGACGTCCTGACGCAACCTGGGGCCAGCAGTGTCATCGTCATGTTGGGAATCAACGATATTGCGTGGCCAGGCACCGCGTTCGCGCGCACGGCCCGCAGGCCTGCGCTGGATGATCTGACCGCGGGGTATCGCCAGTTGATTGAGCAGGCGCATCGACGTGGCCTTCGTGTGATCGGCGCAACGCTCACACCGTTCGAAGGAGCACTGCCTGGCACGCCGCTGGACAACTACTACGACACCGATAAGGACGCACTGCGCCAGCGCGTAAACGACTGGATTCGCCATAGCGGAGTATTCGATGCGGTGATCGATTTTGATGCGGCGTTGCGCGATCCCGTTCATCCGGCGCGACTGGCCGAGCGTTACGATTCCGGCGACCACCTGCATCCCGGCGATGCAGGCAACCGGAAGATGGCTGAGTTTGTCGATTTGGGCGCTTTGGTGCCACGATGAGTCGCCCCCTGCGGACTTAAGCCGTGCTAAAGCGTTCCGCAAGTTCGTCAGCGGCGTGCGCAAATCGCTCAACCAGGAAGTCGATCAACAGCCGCACTCGGGGCACCGTGTACCGCGTACGATGTAGAACCGCATAGACGCCCTGTTCGGGAAGAATAAAGTTGGGCAGCAGAACCTTGAGCGATCCGTCGCGCAAGTCGGCGGCAGCGTCCCAAATCGTCTTGCGCGTAATCCCG
Source organism: Paraburkholderia fungorum (assembly GCF_900099835.1). Lineage (NCBI taxonomy): Bacteria > Pseudomonadati > Pseudomonadota > Betaproteobacteria > Burkholderiales > Burkholderiaceae > Paraburkholderia > Paraburkholderia fungorum. Next base: position 1,371,600 of record NZ_FNKP01000003.1, on the reverse strand, counting down.
TGCCCGGCCAGCGCCCAGCGGCGTACAAGCGCGCCATCGTTAGTTTCCCAGGCGCGATCCATTGCGACCGAATATGTCCACCGCTGCTCGCCGCGCGCGAAATGAAACTCGTTGAGTGGCCCATTGTTGGTGACGAGCACGATGAATTCGTGCCCCGCAAGATCGTCGGGTGTGCCCGGCTCACCGTTGCGCGCAAGGTAGTCTGGCGATGCGCACAGGACGCGCCAATTCGGCGCAAGCTGGCGTGCGATCAGGCCGGACGACGTGTCCGGGACGCCGAAGCGGATTGCCAGGTCAATATCGTCTTGAACCAGGTTGGACAGGGAGTCGGTCAAGGTCAGTGCTATCCGGACCTGTGGATGTGTACACGTGAACTCATCCAGCCAGTCGCTAAGCAGGTTGCGCCCGAAGTCAGTAGACGCCGAAATCCGCAGTTTCCCCTGCACGGACGTTCGACCGATCTCGAGTGCAACTTCGGCATCGGCAAGTGCCTGCAATGCGATCTGGCAATGCTGGAGGTAGACGCGGCCCTCGTCGGTTAGACGCAATTGCCGCGTTGTGCGGTCAAATAGTCTGGTCCGCAGCACGGCTTCCAGTTTGCCCAGTCGCGCACTTGCCGCAGCGGGCGACAGGCCGAGCTTGCGCCCCGCGGCAGAAAGGCTGCCAAGCGTCGAAGCTTCCACAAAGAGCTGCAAGTCACCGAGTCGGTCCGTTGCCATATTTAATCTGGATTTGAATATATTTCAAAAACAAGGCCAATTATCAAATCTAGCAGATTCCCGCATCCTACGAGCCTCTGAGATCGTTCTTTGAGGTCATAGTGAATCCTGTCGATACCCGTCCTGCTGTAGCCCGCGCGCCTCTCGAACCCACCGATGCCTTACCTCTGGCTGGCTTGCTCGCATTAACGGCAGCAAGTGCTATTGCCACGGCCAACGAAAGCGTGCCTGCCGGCTTACTTCCGCAACTTGCTGAGGGTTTCGGCGTAACTGAGGCGTGGGCTGGGCAGCTCGTGACGGCGTGTGCGCTCGGCTCCGGCCTCGCCGCGATCCCGCTCAGTGCAGCTTTGCGCGGCTGGCCACGGAGGCGCGTGCTGATGCTCGTGCTTGCTGGATTTTTCGTTTGCAATGCAGTCACTGCTGTATCGACTTCGTTCGCGCTGACATTGGTAGTGCGCTTTGCCGTCGGGCTTGCGACCGGTCTTGCATGGAGTCTGCTCGCGACCTACGCGCGCCGCATGGTCGCGCCGAAACAACAGGGGCGAGCGCTGGCGATTGCCATGATGGGAATACCTGTCGCGCTCTCGTTGGGTGTGCCACTGAGTGCGTTTCTCGGGCCGCTGCTTGGCTGGCGCTTCATCTTCGCGGGCATGACTGCAGGGAGTGTCGTGCTGATGGCGTGGTCGCGCCGGATTCTGCCTGATTTTAGCGGGCAGAACTATCGGCAACCTCTACAGCTTCGCCGGACGCTGGGCATCCCAGGCGTGCGTCCTGTCCTGTTCGTGCTCATGACGTGGATAGTGCCGCATTACATCCTCTTCACTTACATCGCGCCGTTTCTCGCGTCCCGCTTACCTGGCACCCGACTCGACACGATGCTGCTGCTATTCGGCGTTGCCTCCTTGATCGGCATCGGAGTTGTCGGTGCGCTTGTCGACCGGTGGTTGCGCGCGCTGGTGCTCCTCGGGCTCGGCACTTTTGCCGCAGTTGCATTTACGTTCGGCCTTTGTGGAAGTTCCGCCGTCGCGATCAGCCTCGGTGTCGCCGCATGGGGATTTTGCTTCGGCGGCCAGCCGACTCTGCTGCAGACCGCACTCGCCGACGCAGCCGGAGATTCGGCCGATGTCGCGCAAGCGATGCTCGTTACCGTATTCAATCTGAGCTACGCGGGTAGCGGTGCCCTCGGCGGGGTATTACTCGCCACCGCTGGCATAAGCGTGATTCCATGGGTTACGTTCGGCGTGTTGCTGCTCGGCCTCGCGATTGCATGGAGCGCAAAGACACACGGGTTTGTGGCGAGACCCAAGCGACTCAAACCCTGACACCTCCTGATTGGCGTACCAACTGGGCCACTTCTCCGATATGTTCCTTTACGCAATGCTCGCCTCGCGCGGACCACTGTTCACCTGACATCGGGCCGCTTAATACGCCGATAAAACTCACTCCAGCGGCCCGCGCTGCATCGGCATCGACGCAATGGTCACCAACATACATAGCCGATGCTGCTGGCACGCGCAGATGGGTCAATGCCAGGGCAATCGCGTCGGGGTGTGGTTTGTGGCGCTGCACGTCCTCGCCCCCGACGATCACATCGACAAGCGGCCGCAACCGCGCGGCATCCAGGATCGACTCGATGCGATAGCGGAATTTATTCGACACGATTGCCACTTTTATGCCGTGGCCCCGCAACTGCTCGAACAGTCCAGGAACTTCACGATAGATCTTTGTCGATGGCACCATGACTTCATCGGCACGCTTGACAAATAGACGTGCAAATTCTTCAGCACGCTCTATTTCTGCGTTTGCTGTCAACGTCTGAAACATCCCCTGCAAGGATAGGCCAATGACCGAGTGGATACTCGAACGCTCGACTTCCGTGACGCCCATCATTCGAAACGCGTAGTGAGTACATTCCACGATTCCCACGGATGAGTCGGCCAACGTCATATCGAAGTCAAACATGACGGCTTTGAATTGTTGGCTCTCCATTCAGAGGCTCCTGTTTTTTAGGTTGAATAGCTACTCATCAGACAGAATTTCGTGCGTAACGTTATCGACCACGACGGGGCTTTCAAAATAAGAGACCGAAGGATCGGCACCATACGTTTCCCGCGCCCGTGCCTTCCAGCTTTTCGTATACATCGCATCGGCTTCCGCTCGGGAGTTCCATAGGTAGACACCACCACCTGCGGTTCCGTCCTCCGAAATAACATAGTATTTACGCAAAAGACCTGTTACATCCTGATACTTCGGGGCTGCCTTGAGGAAGAGGCTTCGTGCTTCATCCCGCGTAATGGGCGTAGGGAACTGAAACGAAGTAATAACCGTGATCATCGGAACACTCCTTTCGAGGTGAAGGTGCAGAAAATCCTGTTTCGCATTTCTAAAATACAGGATGTACGTTGGTGAATACTCCCGCGATGCTCAAACGAATTTGCGTTTCCATGACGATCCCCTTCCAGTTGGAGGGAGATCCAGTGCGCCGTCAGACAGAGGGCGCTGCACGACCCTGAAGGGACGGTGAGCTTTCTCCAATGCGGACGTCGAGGGTAAGTTTTCACATCTCAGCGTCGTGCACCTCGCGACCAAGCACAAGACTCAGCCGAGCACAGAGCACAGTGAGCCAACCACTCCATAAACTCGACTCAACCCGGCCACAGAAAAGGAGACCGCCAGGCTCCGCCGAAGCCCAAATATATCGAGTGTCACCTTCGCGACCATACCAGTAAGCGCAATCAGGGTCGGCTATCCAGCCGTCCAATGTCTTATATACGGCCGCCACTTTTAGCCCGACTCCAACCTGTATTTCCAACGTCTCGTTCGGACTGACGTGCACGGTCGTCATCTCGGCGGCCGGAACATCGAGATAAATTAAGCAATCGATAAACGCATCCATGTTGCGCCCGTAAAACGCAGAGAAGCCGAGGGCTTGCGCAAAAGACAGAGTGAAACGACTGTGGAATTCGTTGAGGTACTGAATGCCTACGTTCGCTGGTACAACGAGAAGCGGATCAAGGGCTCCCTTGGTTATCTCAGCTCCATCGAGTACCGTGAAAGTCTCGGGCTAACGACATAAATCAGTCCAATAAAATGGCAGCATCCCCAGTGGGTCAGTTCTGCGTGAACATCAACAGGCGATGGCTCCCGGCAGCGAGAGAGATTTCGAGGGAAGGTCTACACCAGCGGACCTTACGCGGTTAGCGATCTGTCCTTCGACTGTGGCGTCGACGAATCGGATCAAGTGTACGGAAAGTCAGTAAGCGTATTCTTTCCCCGCCTGCCCCGCTTCTCTACGAGTTCGTCTACCGCAGGGTGGCCGGTGTCCGCTCCATCTCGATCGACTGAACCGCTCGGGAACTTCTGAATGTCCTCCATCATGGATATCCAGTCGCCACTGGTCGTCCGCATGGTCATGGCCCTTCTCCACATCATCGTATCGGACGTTCTGTGCTATCTATCCGATATTTTTCGGCGATGCATGTTCCCGCTTCGCGTCCTTGTGCCTGTATGATAGTTTCCGCTGCTCTGACGGTAGCCAAACAAAAGCACATGGCTCCCTGGACAACACAGCCGTCCCCCTCGTAACCCGGGCCTATTTCACCTCGCGGCCGTCGACACCCTGACTCCCGCTAATACCGCAATCGCGTATGTCTTCCAAGGATTTCATTGCGTCTATCGGTCGTGTTGTCGGCAAAGCGAATGTGCTGACGAGCCCGACTAAAACGAGAAGGTATCGGACCGGCTTCCGGTATGGCGGCGGCGACGCACTTGCCGTCATTCTTCCAGGCACGCTTCTGGAGATGTGGCGAGTTCTTCAAGCTTGCCACGCCGAGAAATTTGTGATCATTTGCCAGGCGGCCAATACCGGGCTCACAGGTGGTTCCACACCTGTGCCGGAGGGCTATGGCGGCCGGCCGGTAGTCATTATCAATGCCATGCGCTTGAGCCGGCTGAAGCTAATCGCAGACGGTAAGCAAATCATCTCCCAACCAGGCGTCACGCTGAATCAGCTCGAGAAAGCACTGCGCCCGCTGGGCCGCGAACCTCATTCGGTGATCGGCTCCAGTTGCATCGGCGCATCGGTCACGGGTGGTATCTGCAATAACTCAGGCGGCTCGCTGATCCAGCGCGGGCCGGCCTACACGCAGTTGGCGCTGTATGCGCAAATCGACGAGAACGCGCAACTTCGACTGGTCAATCACCTGGGAATCGATCTCGGGTCCACACCGGAAGAAATCCTCGGACGTCTCGATGCAGGAGAAATCCCTGCAGAGCACATCCGGTTCGACGCCGACCGCCATGCCTCCGACCACGAGTACAGCCAGCATGTGCGCGATGTAGAGTCCAGTTCTCCAGCCCGCTATAACGGCGACCCCCGCCGTCTTTACGAAGCATCGGGCTCCGCCGGAAAACTTGCCGTCTTCGCAGTGCGACTGGATACGTTCGCGGCCGATAAGGAAGCTCAGGTCTTCTACATAGGCAGCAATGACCCGGCTGAACTGGAGTCACTGCGCAGAGACATTCTCACCGGCTTCAAATCACTGCCGATTGCGGGCGAATACATGCATCGTTCCGCCTACGATCTGAGTAAAAAGTACGGCAAGGACCTCTTCCTGTTTATTCAAAAGTACGGAACGGACAAGATCCCACTGGCATTCGGCGTGAAGAGCCGGTTTGACGGCATATGTGAGAAATTCGGCCTTAAAGGAACCCTCAGTGATCACCTGCTTCAATTCGCAATGCGGTTTTTCCCGGACCACATGCCGCGGCGGCTGAACGAATTCCGCGACAAGTATGAGCACCATCTTCTGTTAAAAATGGGCGGCGACGGAATTGAGGAAGCCCGCAATTATCTGAAGACCCGCTTTCCAAGCCAACACGGAAGCTATATCGAATGCAACGATAAAGAGGGCGGCGCAGCCTTCCTCAATCGTTTCGCTGTTGGCGGCGGCGTCACCCGATACCGGGCCGTGCACTCGCGTACCGTCGAAGATATTCTCGCGCTCGATATCGCCCTCCCCCGCAATACACAAGATTGGTTCGAGCGGCTACCGCCGACCATCGCCTCGAAAATTGAGTACACCATGTACTGCGGCCACTTCTTCTGCCACGTTCTGCACCAGGAGTATCTGGTGAAAAAGGGCGAAGATTGCGAGGCGCTTAAGAAAGAGATTCTCGAACGACTGGACCGCCTGGGTGCGAAATATCCTGCAGAGCATAACGTCGGACAGATTTACGCGGCGTCTTGCGAGCAGGAAGAATTTTTCCGCAGGATGGATCCCACGAACTCGTTCAATCCAGGAGTCGGCAAGACCTCACTTAGATACGCGTGGGCGAACTACCGTGAATAACAGGATTTTAGTGGTTCCGTTTCATCACGCAATACATAACATAGCGAATACTGTCGGGAAGCCATTCCGGCGCTCGTCGACAGATTTCGCTTAGCTCTTACGCCAGTTTGCTCGACGACAGTTCAGAGGCGAAACCTCGCTACATCCGGCTCGACTGCCCCGCTCGCAACGCGAAGCCGTGCCCCTTCTGCGAGTCGCCTGGCTTTGTTCGTGTCGGGCAGTGATCTGAACCTGGCCCGGGCGGCTATGTCTGGCCGCCTGACGAGCGTTCGGCGGACATGCATCGGACGGCGGTAGCACCAGAATCGATGCCATCTGCCTGGCCAACACCCGGAACCGGATCGTCCTGGAAGCGGCAACGGCGACCCTACGACACCGCGTTTGTCATTGAGCGATCACGGTCGCAACTCACGGTCGGCACAATGCTAAAGCTACAGAATCCCACGAAGCTGCCGATAACCCGTTAAGCATGTAGAGCTTATCGTTGAGCAAAGGTAGGACAAACGGTTACCGCCCACACTTCGCGATAATGACGCGCACAACGCATCCGCTGCACAGATCCAGCCGCCGACGGACGAGATGGAAAATAGAATGAAGCACTCAGGTGCCGTGCACGACGGACAGGCAACCCGTCTGGATAGACTGGCCGAATCGGAAATCAACCGTACCGGTTTCCGACTGACATTTCCGATAGCTCTCGAAAGCCGCTATTGGCTCGACATCGCTTACGAGCGGCTTCAGGAACTGCGCTTTATCGCCCTTTGGGGCATCTCCGGCTACTTCGTCCTCGGCGTGTTGCTGAATCTGACCATCATTCAGAGCCCGGACTGGAAGGGTGTAGCGATCCAGTTGGTGGGGGCAAGCGTCGCCTGCCTCGCGATCATCCAACTGTTTCTGCGCGATTCGGTCGCGGCAGCGCAGCGCGAACTTGCTCTCCTCGCCTGCTGCCTGATCTGCACCCTCGCTGCGATTGTCGTCGTCGCAGCCAAGCCATCGCCCGTCACGTTGCGCGATTTTCTGCTGGCCATCCCGCCGGCTAGTTTCGTGCTGATTTTCGTCCGTTTGCGCTTTCACCAGGCAGCGATTTTTTTCGTCGCCAACCTCAGCGTGTACGCGCTTTCCCTGCTCGCTCATCCGGAAATCAATCGCAGCGACGCGTCATTCCTGATGGGCTTCATGACGACACTGCTACTTCCGGCGCTCGTAGGCGCTCATGCTTTCGAGCGCGCGTTACGTCGAATTTATTTGCATCGATTGATGGAACACATGCGCAACGACAGTCTCGCATCGCAGAACGCCGCGCTTACCGGCCTTTCGTACACTGATCCTCTCACCGGCGTCGCGAACCGGCGCCGGCTCGACGAGGCGCTATCCGAAATGACGACAAAGGCCGATTCAGGCGGCATGTTGCTGCTGATCGATATCGACAAGTTCAAGGTTTTCAACGACCGCTTTGGTCATCTCGCGGGCGATGCGTGTTTGTGTCACGTCGCGCGGTGTCTGTCGTCCGCGTTGCAGAGCGAGGACCTGCTCGCCCGCTTTGGCGGCGAGGAGTTTGCCGTGTTGCTGTCTGGTGTGTCGATGGACGATGCGACACGAACCGCCGAACGGCTACGCGAAGCGGTCCACGGACTGCGCTTTCCTGCACAGGGCCAGCACGCCAGCGTGACAATCAGCGTTGGCATCGCCGGGCGAACCGGCCTCACCACGCCGCAAGCGCTGATCGGAGCCGCAGACACGGCGCTGTATGCCGCGAAACATGCCGGACGAAACCGGGTGGAGATCGCGTTGCCGGGACTGGAATCCTGGAGCATTCAGTCTTCCTAGCGACGATCGCCTGGCAATCGCCGGTTCCGACAACGTTGCGAATGACGGACCCTTGAAGGCACCTTTCGGCGGATCGGCCATATTGGACACAATACTGGCCACCGGCTCAATCAGCCGGCCTTAGCTGACATCGGGACGGACTGATTGCTACTTCAGCAATGTGGCTGACTGCAATCGGAAGTCTGGCATGGCGGCCGATTGCCGTTTTGTCAATCAGCGAACTCACCCTATCGACCCATACGGGACGGTCAAGACCGCAGAGAGCAAACGTTCGCGATGTCGTCAGCTGCGTGTGGACAGCATATGAAGCTTGCGCAGGAAGTTTTTCCTTTGTCCCACTTGCGAAAAAAAATTACGGCAGCGTAGGCGCTCATTGAGTCATCGGAGTCACCACTCATGCCCTTACCCGGTAGGCTTCACCACATTGAGCTAAACGTCTCTTCACTAAAAGTCTCGCTAAAATTCTGGAAGCCACTTCTCGAGCGATTTGCATATGTCGAATACCAGGCTTGGGACAGTGGCCGGAGTTACAAACTCGATGACACATGTATTGTTTTTGTTCAAACCAGCGAGTCGCTGTCGGTGGACGGACACGATCGTAGACGCGTCGGATTGAATCATCTTGCATTCTCTGCTGCCTCACGCCAGCAGGTCGATGAGATAACGCTTTGGATAGCCGTTCGGTTTTTGCTTCTACCTCGGCCGGTTGTGTTCGGTCGGCAGTCTCCAGTGCTTCCAGATAGCGCTGAATGTTCTGCTCGATTTGTTCCTGACGCTTTGCGACCTTGTTAGGTGTGAAGTTGTTATCGCGGCTGTTGACCGCTTTGAACTTGCTGCCGTCGATGGCCACAACTGCTTGCGTGAAGAGTTTCAGGTCACGGCATATCACCACGAGGCGCCGACATACATTGCGGATACGCGTTATTGCACGTGCAGCGGCCGCCACAATTCACGGACCACTTTGCCGGCAAATTTCATGGCCCACCTTATATCCAATCGATCTACTGGTGGTCGCGCGGGCTGATCGGACAGCAAAGGAGGTCCTCGATTTCCTTGTTTTCCCCAAAGGTAGTCTCGGTCCACATAAGCTGACCATCCTTACTGAAGAAAGCCGCTCAAGACTGAACATGTTTCGGCATCTGAACCTAAAGATCCTGCTGGCGCTCGCCGAACGTAGTCCACTTGAGGCATTCAATGCACACTGAACAATCCCGGGCAGTAAGCATCCCTTTGGAACGTATCAGAATTTTGAATCCGAGGGCTCGTAACAGACGAAAGCACCAGGAGATAGTGGAGAGCATCGGCGCGGTTGGCCTGAAGCGGCCTATTACCGTGAGCAGGCGTGAAGATATCGAACGGCATAAGTGTCTCCTAACGTCATCGAGATATCACCACGAGTTGGACTGAGCTGCCTGTGTCAGTCCGTCTCGTACACGACGGATATCTAGTCACGTGCAGCACGCGCGCACAGTTTTCGCCCGATCATCCTGAATTTGACCCGAAGACTCATCGGTGACGTAGTGGGAGTCCTCAGGAAACGCTAAACAAATGGTCTCCCGTAAGTCAGGGGAGCCGGTGCGTCCCGCCTCTAAATGGTCATTGATTTTCCGAGTCACCTGCTATTCTCACACCGAAGCCTTCTTTAGCATTGCAACGTCTGCAATCTCCGTGACGGAGGATGTATGCCGCTAGTGTCACCCATCCGACTCTTCGCAACACGCCGTTACGACCGTCATGTCTTCCGGTCGTGGCCGTCGCTCGAAAATTGAACGCAGCGGATCGTGGCGAACCGCTCCCCCCTGGCATCGCGAACGCTACAAGGCCACGCCGGACTTGCCATTGCCGCATCCTGCATGTGCTGGACCGTGTGCGTTCACTCTGCGTGGGCGCAGGCGTGGCGAGACGTCGCCCCGCCGTCGACGCCGCGAACATCGCCGCCCTCCTCGCTCAATCCGCCCGCAGCAGCGCAGGATCGTTCCACGCAGATTGCCGTCGCCTCGCTAGCCGGACTGATGTTCGACGCCGAGAATCCCGCGACGCCTAGGCCGACTTCGTCGCCCGCGTCTCCCCGCATCGCCGCCGAAGGCTTACCCCTGCTCGATGCAACATTTCTGCAAACGTTCGAGCCGGACCTGGACAAGCCGCTCACCTTCGGCCGGCTCGCCGACATCCGGCGCGCGGTGGTCGAGCGTTATCGCAAGGCGGGCAAACCGCTCGTCGATGTGTACGTGCCCGAGCAGGATGTCAGCTCGGGTGTCGTGCATATCGCCGTCGTCGAATTCCGCCTGGGCAAAGTCCGCGCCAGCGGCAACCGTTATTTCTCGGACCGGCTGCTCACGGGCGAAATGCCGCTTCGGTCCGGCGCGCCCATTCCGCAATCGGCGATATCGGCAGGATTGGCGGTGCTCAACGCCAACCCTTATCGGCACATCGACGTCGTTTTCGCTCCCGGCGATGTCGCCGATTCGACCGACGTGATTCTGCAAACGCAGGACCGTCTGCCGCTACGCGTGAATGCGGGCTATGACAACGCAGGCGTGCCCGACCTCGGCCGTGATCGCTTCTTCGCAGGAATCGACTACGGCAATCTGTTCGGACTCGATCAGCACATCGCTTACCAATTCACTGCCAGCAACGATTTTTTCAGCGGCAATCCCGCAATCGAAGGCCGTCCGGACCATGCGCGCTTCACCGCGCACGCGCTCAACTACATCGCGCCGCTGCCATGGGGCGACAGCATCGAACTGTTCGGGGTATACGCGCAAAGCACGCCGCGTCTGCCCGACAGTTACGGACAGACGGGCATTTCCGCGCAACTCAGTGTCCGCTACGACTGGCGTCTTCCGGGTACAACCGACACCCAGCAAATGATCCAGGTCGGCTACGACTACAAGCGCAGCAACAACGATCTGGAATTCGGCGGCTCGCAGGTGTTCGGTTCGAACACCCACATCCACCAGTTTCTGTGGATCTACACAATCAGCAAGCCTGTCGATGCAGGACCGGAGAGCGCGTCGGCCACGCTCGTCGCCAGCCCGGGCGGCCTCGGCGACGCCAACGACGACGAGGCCTTCGCTGCGTCACGAGCAGGAGCCGCCGCCCGCTATGTCTATCTGCAACTGGCGGCGCAGCGGGCCTTCGCGCTCGGCGGCGGCTTCACGCTGAACACACACGGCGCGTTTCAATGGACGCCCGACACGTTATTGCCGAGCGAAGAAATGGGCCTGGGCGGCGAGTCCAGTGTGCGCGGCTACACACCCTATGTGGTGCTGGGCGACCGCGGCTGGAATCTGCAGACCGAGTTGCGCACACCGGCGTGGCCGTTCGGCACGAGCAATGCATTGGCGCAGCCCTTCGTGTTCGTCGACGCGGGACATGTTTGGAATCGTATCGCTCAACCCACTGAGATCAGCAACGGTTCGCTGGTCAGTGTCGGCGCGGGCGTACGCTTCCAGTGGTCGCGTTTCGTCGAATTTCGCTGCACCTATGGCGTGCCGTTGAGAGCGCCGACACCGGGTGGATCGAAAGCGCCCATGGTGTTGCTGTACGTGTCGATCGGCAGCTAGCCGGACTGCGGCGCACACAGCGAAACGCGCCACATCCCCCCGCAATCGCCAAAACCTGGCGCAAAAAGACGGGGTTATAAGGCTTCGCCCGGCCTGCACGTCTGGTAAGCTGAAATGCTCTCTACCCATCGATCCAGCGGGATCTTCTGCAATCGGTGGCTTGCCATCCGGCAAGGATGGCGCAGTCAAGACAAGGAGGCATGTATGTCTTGTCAGTTGTCCTTCCAATCCCTTCCCCATAATCCCGCCAACCGTCGCCGCAACTCACCGGGCCTGATGTTTATCGGCTTGTCACTTGCCGGGCTGATGCCGGCATCCATTGCTTTTGCCAGCGGCGTTCTGCCTCAAGGCGGTCATTATGTCAGCGGTCAGGGCTCGATCGCGGCCAGCGGCAATAACGTTATCGTGACGCAGCCCGGTTCGAGTCGCGGCGTAATCGACTGGCGCAATTTCTCGATCGGCAGCAACAACACCGTCACGTTCGACAACGGCTCGGGCGCAACGCTCAACCGTGTCACGGGTATGTCACCTTCGGCCATTCTCGGCCGGCTCAGCGCAACCGGCAGCGTGTATCTGATCAACCCGCAGGGCATCGTCGTGGGACCGTCCGGTGTGATCAGCACAGGCGGACGTTTTGTCGCGTCCACGCTCGACGTCTGCAACTGCGCGTTCATGAACGGCGATACGCTCACGCTGTCCGGTCAATCGAATGCGGCCGTCATCAACCTTGGCAAAATCAGTTCGAGCGGCGGCGATGTGTTCCTTGTTGCACGGCGCGCAGTCGTCAACACCGGCACGGTAAGCGCGCCGAACGGCACCGCTGAATTCGCGGTTGGCCAGCAGGTATTGCTGCAGGATTCGTCGAGCAGCCGGCAGGTGTTCGTGCAGACAGGCAGTAATGGCAGCATCGCCGATACAGGCACGGTGCGCGCTGCCCAGATCAATCTCGAAGCCGCGGACGGCAACATCTATGCGCTCGCGGGGGGCGGCTCCCGCCTGCGCGCAAGCGGTACGGCCACTCGCGACGGCCACGTCTGGCTGGTCGCGGACGGCGGTCTCGTCGACCAACGCGGCAAGATCGTGGCAAGCAACGCGGACGGCAGCGGGGGCACCGTCGATACGCAAGCCGCGCGCCTCGCATTCGGCGATCGTGCGGTCGTCACGGCAGCCCAATGGAACCTGTCGACGCCTGCTTTCACGATCGACCCTTCCGCAGCTGGCGCGTTGCAACGCAGCCTGAATGCGGGCACGTCCGTCGCCGCAACGGCCAGCGGCGCCAACGGTGCGACAGGCGACCTCGATGTGGCAGCCAGCCTGCGGTGGAACGGGCCGGCATCGCTCACGCTCGCTGCGTATCACGATGTTTCGGTCGCCAGCGGGACGACGCTCGCGAATCAGGGCACCGGCAATCTGAATATGCGCGCGGACGCGACGGCCATCGACAACGGCAGCAGCGTGGTGAACAACGGCACTATCGACTGGTCGGCGAGCACGGGTAACGTGAGCGCTTTCTACGACATGAACGGAACGTACAGCGCGGGTTCTCAACTGGCCAACGCAGCATGGGTGCCCGGCGCGTACAGCGGGCTCGTCACCCAGATCACCGCCTACAAGCTGGTCAATTCGTTGACCGACCTGAAGAACGTTGCGCTGGATCTCGGCGGCAACTATGCGCTCGGTGCCGACATCGACGCGAGTGCGAGCAGCAACGGTTCTTACGTGCCGCTCGGCAACGCCGTGACGCCATTTACCGGTCAGTTCGACGGCGAGGGCCACACCATCAATGCGCTGACGCTGGAGGCCTGGACGCCATCCACACCATACGATCCGCAACTGATCGGCATGTTCGGCAGCATCGGCGGCAAGGGGGTCGTGCGGAATCTGAACCTGAACGGCACCGGAGCCAACAACGATCTCAATCCGCTGTTCGGCGGTTTGTACGCTGACATGGGCATGCTGGCCGGCGAGAACGCTGGAACGGTCGTTCGTGTCAACGTGTCGGGCACGTTGAGCGGCGGCAACTTCAGCATCGTGGACGAAGGCGTGGCAGGCGGCCTGACGGGCGACAATACCGGCACGATCTTGCGCTCGTCGAGCAGCGTCGCGGCCACGACGGGTGGCACGCTGGGTGGCCTCGCGGGCGCGAACGAAGGGAGCATCTCGCAATCGTTCGCCACCGGCGCGCTGGTGTCGTCGGGCTATATCAACGAAGGCGCGGGCGGGTTGGTCGGCATCAACTTCGGCTCGATCAGCCAATCTTATGCGACCGGACCCACAACGCTGTCCGGTTACTGTCGTGGTGCGGCCGGCACGCCGTGCGGTGGCGCCGCGCTGGTTGCGATCAACAACGGGACCATCAGCCAGTCGTTCGCCACCGGTCTCGTGACGCAGCCGTTCTATGAGCCGATAGGTGTGGCCAGAACCAATACCGGAACCATCGCCAATGATGTCTATTGGAATCAGGATACGACTGGTGCAACGGTCGGTGTGGTGTACGGCACGACGATTCCCGCCGCGAACGGGCTCACCAGCGCACAGATGAGCACGCCGGCTTCGTTCCAGGGGTACGACTTCAGTTCTGCGGGCGTGTGGGCCATGCCTGCGGGCGCCACGCATCCGGTTCTGAGGTGGCAGCTCACGCGGTGAGTGCATCGGCCGTGCATTTTTTATGTGCCGCCTCCCCGTCTATCGACGGAGGCGGCACGGCGTTTGCCTCTTCTCGATCGGGCGCGGATTCGCGCGGGCTTTTCGCGCATACCGACATCGATAATCGCAACCTCCGGACGCAGCTCCTTCATCAAAGGTAGCGCGTCTCGCCCGTTGTCTGCTGTAGTGACCCCGTGACCTTCGAGCTCAAGCAACACAGCCAGTGCCTGAAGGGCATCACGGTTGTCATCCACGAGTAACAGTCGCACCGTGGTCGTTACCAGACTGGTCCCGGCGATATTGAGAGCGTCATCTGCCGACGCTCTCAATATCGGCAACCTCAGCGTCGCAGAAATGCCACGTCCAGGGATCCGCGCGTCTGACCGTAGAATACGATCGCGCCAGCTATTCCCACCTGGTCAGTTCTCGATCGTTTGGTCGCCAAGCAGGTGACTTGCGCCCTGTCGATCTTGATCACGAGCAGATTGCAGATGTTGTCTCGAAGGTCACCGGTCACAACGTTGTCTATGCAGTCTTATCGCTCAAGCGGTGCCGGGGGGCCGAAGTAATCCGACCTTTCCGAATTCGTGACTCAGTATTTCGAGGAAGTAGCAGTGGACTATTAGAACAGCGTTTTTTCAGGAACGAGCGATGTGGATGCTCGAATCATCTGAATTCCGCCTCGCTGAACTCCTCGCGGACTTTGATGCTTGCGCTACCGTTTTGGAGATGTTTTGGCGTGACGGAATACGTACACCGTCACGCATATAGTTGATGCCGCCGCGACTGAAAATGTGGAGCAAAAGACGCGGCAATGAACGATTGGCTTGAAAGTGCTCGACGGCGCGACTGAAATAGCGCTGGAACGTTGGTATCAGCAGCGCGCCGACTATGCTTGCCGCAGTGGCTGTAACCAGAAAGAGACGAAAGTCACTGAGCAACCCGCCTTCCAGATGCTGAGCTATATCAAGCTCGACCCGTTTGGCGATGAACGGCCCTTGAAACGAGTTCGCCGTTCGGGAGACAAGGGCGATGATCCCGAACAAAGAGAACGACACGGCGATACGCCGCGTGCGAACGCCTGCGATCCGTACCGCATAGGCCAGCGTCGCGATGACGTGAATTACGAATGTAAGTCCGCAGATGATGAAAAGCTGGTTGTCCATGCTATCGCGACGAGGTTGGGCAAGTGTTGGAGTCTACCGGAGCCCGTCCCCGTTCCGATTGTCATCAAACTGACGGTCGATGTCGAACGTCCGACCGATCCTTGCCGTACTCGGTCTCGTGCATTTTTCATTGAATCGATTCGCTGCTCATACCAAAAGACCGTGGTGGTGCAACTGCTAGTGAAACACGATCGCGCCGTTCTCCGCACACTTCTTGAAGGCCTTCATCCAATTACCATAGGACTCTAAAAAATTGGCATCCGGCACTTGTTCAGCCTGACTACGGTACCGGACGAAATCACGGTAGACCTTTCGGCACACGTCTGGACCAATAACGCCTTCTGCATCCGAGAAGTCGATCAACTCCCAAAACGGGCCGCCTTCCAGTTTCCATACGGTCTCGTCGTATCTCACTTCGACCGCGTTGTCCCGCCTGGAAAGCGTCGGCTCGTATCCGGCCAGCTTTGCCAGTTCATTGCGCCAGATGTTGTAGCCGCTATACGAGCCCGCTCTGAAGTCGAAAGAGGATTTGAACTGGTAGACCTTTTCAGCCTCAAGTCCGCGAAAACGCTCAGGGAAATCCACCGGAGACAGAATGACTTGATTCTCTCCTTGCGGCCTACCCTCCGATGACACGACTGGTGATTTGACTTCCGTCAATTCGCTATATGCAGTGACGTCTAGCCCAGCGTGCGCGATGGGGATAAAGAGTAACGAAAACGGGAAGAAAAGAATTCGCTTCATAGTTCAATCGATTTGACGAGGTCCGCCAAGTGTCCTTAACGACATTATCGGCACGGCAGGTACATTTTTGAATCGCTTGAGATGGTTATCGGATGATCAACGATTTGAGCGCGCCCGCCGAAAGACCGCTTCGGCCGTTACGAGCTTTCAGAGACCAGCAGCTCACCATCGAACCAGACATCCTCGTAGTCCGGCGCAAGCAATACACGCCATCCCGGCGGCAGTGCCAAGTAAGGGACAATGTTCGGACAGCGCTCGATCAAGTGGGCGACATGAAGCGGCTGATAGAAGTCAGCGTCCGGTGAGTGCTCGCCACCGTAAATATACCAACCAGACGTACCGTTTTCCGGGGTTAGCCGAACCGCGTGAAGCGGCACGTTCTCAAGAGATCCAAGCGCGATCCCTACCTTCTGGCTCGCCTCGGGCGGCATGTATTCTGCACCGAATCGGTGGCAAACGTTTCTTTGATCATTGGACATGGTCGCGCAATATGCTTAGCTCGTCGTGATTGTCGCCGATCCTGCGAGGTTTGCTGGATGTCCCAAGTTGGCCGTCTTCGCCTGCTGCCGAGGTCGATCCCCGCCGGTTGCCGGATTGTCGCTCTTACGGCCGCTGTTATGCACGAGAACTGGCTCTCAATTGCGGCCGGCCTCATTCCACCTTAACCTGTCACCCAACTCTCAAACCCGGAACTGCACGATGCAAGCACATCCTCTGCGCCTCTATCCCGGCGACGATCTCCGAGTCGCCCTCGAAGGCGTGCTGCCTCACCTCAAGGTGCAAGCGGCCTTCGTTATCCAAGGCATCGGAAGTCTCAGCGTTGCCCAGCTTCGATTTGCCGGGGATCAGAATCTGACTCAACTGTGCGACGATCTGGAAATCCTGACGCTCGCGGGGTCCATATCAACTAATGGAGCGCATTTGCACATGTCGGTTTCCGATCCACACGGTCGTGTGTGCGGTGGTCATGTTGGACACGGTTGCACCGTCCGTACAACAGCGGAGATTTTGTTGGCGCTTCTTCCTGAACATTGCTTCTCCCGTGAGCACGACTTAAGTTCAGGGTTCATGGAACTGGTGATACGAAATGAACCACGTTGAAGTAGATTCGACGTACCCGTCTGGACGCGCTGACGAATGAGGTTTTCGACCCGTTACGGTCTGTCAACTCGATGCGACATTTGTGGCGGCTTTCCAGATACAACGGCAGTTCATCGATTCGCGACGGTGAATTCGAAGCGACGCGGCCGCCTAGCGAGGGAGACTGCGGAAGCACGGCTGTTTTGCGATGTGCGTGAGACGCTGCTTTAAGCTTCCATGTCCCGGGCTTCGTGAAGAATCCATTTCGCAAATGCCTGTAATGGCTCTCCACTCAACTCGAGCGGCTCAGGAAGAACAAGGCAGAAGTTTTTGGTGATCGCTTTGCCGTCCGGCCAAGGCGCGACCAAACGACCCTGTTCAAGCTCTGCCTCGATGTAAAGACGCGGCACCAATGCGACACCCAGGCCGGCCAGCGCCGCCTCGATCAGCATCGAATGGAGGTCGTAACGTGCGCCAACCGCCGAGTTGGTCAGCACGATGCCGGCCTCCTGGGCATAAAGTTGCCACGCGTCCGGATTTTGTCGCCGGTGAAGGCGAGGCAACTCATCCAGCGATATGTTCGAAACGGCCTCGGCGAGCAGCGCCGGACTACAGACCGGCACCAACACCTCCTCCAGCAGACGATGCAGATGCATCCCCGCCCAGGCCGGATGCTCGAAATGGATTGCCGCGTCGAAACCGCTACCAGCAAGAATGAACGGTTCCATGCATTCGGCAATGTGTACGGTGATGTTCGGATGCTTATGTTGAAAGCTTTTCAGTCGAGGGATAAGCCAGCGGGTGGCGAAGGTCGGAATGGCGGCAATATCAATGCTCGCGCCCTCAATGGGTTGCCCCATCAGATACAGGCTGTCCCGTTCCAGCCGATCCAGGATCTCGCGAACCTGCACCGCGTATCGCGTGCCGTTGGGCGCAAGCCGAACCCGGTTTCCAACGCGCTCGAACAGCGCGACACCCAAAAACTCCTCCAGGCGTCCAATCTGACGACTGATGGCACCCTCGGTCAGCGCTAGTTCGTCGGCCGCGCGGGCGAAGCTGCCGTGTCGAGCTGCGGCCTCAAAGGCCAACAGCGCGGAATTGCTTGGAATCTTACGTCGCATCGAAGTCTTGCCGGTGGTATGCGTTGGATGCCAGCTTGAGCAAACGTCAATGAAGGCTGACTTTATATCGCTATATACGGGAAAAACATCAGATTAGCATTACGTTACTGCAATGAACATGAATCGATTGCAGCAATATGCCCAGTCGCAACGAAGGACAATCTGATGATCTACACCGTAGAATGCAGCTTCGCCGATCCCACCAGCGAAGCCGAATGGAACGACTTCTACAGCCTTGAAAAGCTGCCCGCCCTCATTTCGGTGACCGGCTTTCATACGTCGCAGCGCTTCAAGTCGATCAGCGACGGCTGCCCGGTCTACCTGGCCGTTCACACGATCGACGGTCTCGATGTTCTGACAGGCGACGAATATCGCCAGAAAGGCGGCGGCAATTTCGCGAAGTGGCAGCAACATATCATCGACTGGCACCGGAATCTCTACAGCGATATCGGACTTGCGCCGGCGGTCAACGCAGACGAACTCCTCGCGCTTTGTGCAAACGGCCCCGAACCTCTGATCCAGATGGGCCTCACCCCGTTGGGGATGCAAGCCGTTGCGCTGGAGAAGTTTCCGAAACGCCGCTGGCTCGCAAAATTGCCTCGGCAAGCCGTCCAGCTTGTCGGGAGAATGTCTGAAGACGTCCACCTCTATTCGCCGATGACGGAGCAACTGACAAGCTCCCGAAGCGCTTCGGCAGAACAGGTGAAATAGATCCGCGATGCCCAACGTAACGATAAATATCCCGGCGGAGCACATGCCGCCTCATGAGAAGCTCGCTGAGCTGTCCCGCGACTGCGTCGAACTCTGCGCAGGTGTCCTTCAAGCGGCGCCCGAAAACGTTCATGTCATCTATGTCGAGGTTCGGCATGGGCACGGATATCCCGTCTTCGCGGAAATCCAATATCGCGTCGAAACGTTTCGCACGCCGGCAGTCATGGACCAGTTCATGGAAGCGTTGGACGATGCCATCGCGCGTTGCACCGGTGTCACGGCGCGCATCCGTTGTTTTGGTTATCCCGCGTCGAATATTCACGCCCGAAATTAGAAAGTCCTCCGGAGACGCATCATGTCCACCTTTGCTTTTCCAAGTCAGCAAGCCGGGGATTTCACGATCACCGCGATCAGCGACGGCTACCTCACCGCGAGCCTGGAATTCCTGTCGAATATCGACCCGTCCGAGGCCTCCAGAATGCAAAGCGATGCAGCGCAGAAGGAGCCCTCCGCTGTGCATATCAACTGCTACCTGGTACGAGGAGCGGGCCGCACAATTCTTATCGACGGCGGGGCCGGAGGCATCAAGCAATGGGGCGGCCGTCTGAAAACCAACTTATCGCTTGCCGGCGTCGAACCAGCCGAGATCGACACGATCCTGCTCACACACGCCCATCCCGACCATGTCGGAGGACTGGTGGACATAGCCGGACAGATTGCCTTTCCGAATGCGGAGCTTGTTACTCATCAGCGAGAGGTCGCATTCTGGCGGGATGACGGAAATCTGAGTCGTGCCAGCGAGCGTGCGCGCGGTAACTTTGCGATAGCGCGTCAGGTGTTCGACGGCTACCGCGACAAGCTTCGCACTTTCGATGAGGGGGAAGTCCTTCCCGGTATTAGCGCGATGCCGCTGCGGGGGCACACAGATGGACACTCCGGATATCTTCTCGAATCCCATAATCAGGGCGTGCTTGTATGGGGAGATATCGTTCATTTTCCTCATATCCAGGTTCAACGGCCCGACGTATCGATTGCATTCGATCAAGACCCTTCCCAGGCAGCAGATACACGATCACGGCTTCTGGACCTAGTCAGCTCGGAGGGACTTTTGATCGCCGGTATGCATTTGGGGGAACTAGGCTTCGCGCGAATCAAGCGAACGAGCGGGAGCTACGGTCTGCATTACGAGACCGAAGCATGAGGCCGATAACAAAAGCGATTATGTCTGATACCAAGCCGGCACTCTGCGCTGGAGCAACTACGAACACTGCGAGGCCGTGACAACAGCGTTGGCCGCTTCGTGGTTTTTGAGGCACATTCCAACGGCACTAACAAAGCGGCCGCTTGGGCCGACGAAGGCGCATTGTGTCTTTGTCAAACGGACGGCCGCTTACAGGCTGAAGCCAACGCCTGACCGTCCAGCCGACGACGCATGTGAACGGCGGGTTGGTGGCCGCACACTGCATCTTGCATCGGCACGTCCGCGAGCTGTTGCGGACGACCGCCCCTAGGGGACCCGGAACGGACTCGCACGTCGTTTGCTAGCTGCCATTGATGGCCCCACGCAGGTCATGGCATCGCTTTGAAAGCCTATGCAAGAGAGCCAAAGAGAGAATGTTAATATCGTCCCGATATCAAGCCGAAAGAGCAGTGAATATTACCAACGGGGGCGACGACCATGGACGATGCCGATACTAAAAACAAGACGCTAACGATCCCGCGCACATCGGGAAAAGCGTTGTCTGTGCTTGTCGTGTTAATGGTTTGTTTTTTGGTGATTTTCGCGCTCCGAGCAGGCCATTTTCTTTCCGTCACGGCGACCACTGTTGCTGCCGCAGTATGTAGCGTGGTTTGGCTGCTGGGACTGCTTTCAAGTGAAGTATGTGTGTTCACAAGTCATCCACGGTCAATGCGCATCGAGCGATGGATCGTAGATGCCCGGGTACACGCAAAACTGATCGATATCGATGCGGTACGCTGGATTCGATCACGTTGGACCATACAGGGTCTAACGCTGGAACTCGGAGTTGAAAACTCCTGGGACACAATCGAGGTTCAGACGACTTACATGTCGACACAGGAATTTGCACTCGCGCGTGGCGAACAAGAGTCGAGAGTTAATGAACTTCGCGCTTCTATTGCGCAGTTGCTCAATATCAAAGATGCAGGATGGGAGAAATATCCGACTCAACGAGCTTCGTCCTAATGCTCAGCTTTTTGCCGTATCCAAGTGAGAAAGAAGCATTCTGTGCAGTGCTCAAAGCCTCGAACGTCGGCTTTCGAGTTCGCAACCCGATGACCGCATGTGGCCGGTGCTAGACCGTTACTAACCTTCCGATCCGCAGGGTCATCGTGACGTCGTCAACAGAGCGCCCGAATATCCGAAACCTGTCCATCCGTCGTCCGACTTCGACGAAACTCAAAGAGCGGTAAAGTTCAATCGCGGCATAGTTGTCGCTGAACACGGAAAGGTCTATCCATTCGATGCCATTGCGCATAGCGAAATCTATAGCCTCTTTCATCAACCGCCGCCCTAAGCCCTTGCGGTAAAAACTCTCCTCGACTCCAATGCCAAGGCTTGCACGATGTAACTCCGTCGATATGCCCGATCCGGATAAATCGAGATGTGCTATGAAGCGCGAGTCGGGACATTCCACTGCCCACGCTCGCAACCATGTCGGCTGAGCCAAAGGGTTTGCCAAGCCCTTTTCAAAACGTGCGCGTCGCTCGGGTGATTTGAAGTCAACGGATTCGATTGCAGAGAAAAACGGACGACCATCGCGTCCTGATTCAGCGATCTGCCGGTTCATATGCTCCGCCCGACGTTCGAAATCAGAGACCGTCAAAGGAACAATTGCTGTCATCCCAATTCCTTGGTGATTTTGCACTTGCGGGATTGTCACCGATTTGGGCGAACAAAGGGAATGGCCGGTGTTGGCGGAACCTGACCAGTACCCACACCACGTCCTGAACCGCCACTTCGCGGAACAACCCATCATCGACCACGCTTGACGCGGGCCATGGTCTTCCCACCCTTCGTGGAGGGACGACGCTTGCCAAAGAGCTCGACCAGCCGTGTCTCGCATTCGGAAAACGAGTACCCGCGTCGCTGCGAGATCATGAACGTGAGGGGGCGCATGTGCCATGCGCGCCGTCGGAGTTCGACCAGCGTTCCCGTCGCCAGGTCTTCCGCGACCAGATGATGCGGCATGTGCCCCCAGCACAGGCCTGCCTTCAGCAAATCGTGCTTCGCGCCGAGGTCGTTCACGAGCCACTGGCGCTCACTGGCGACCCCCTGTTGTGTCTTTTCCGCATCGGGTTGATTGTCGGTGACGACAAGCTGAATGTGCCGGCCGAATTCCTCGCGAGGGACCGGCCCTGCAATGGCGGCTAGCGGATGCGATGGCGCACAGACCGTCACCATTTGCGCGTCACATAGATGCAGCCTTTCTATCGCACCTGAGCCCAGTTCCGGCACATCCGCGATCGTCACCGCCAACGCGCACGCGCCGTCGAGAAGCAGACGCTCGCCTCCCTGCATCGTTGTCATGCGCAGATTGATGGCGATCGTCGGAAAGTCCGCCTGAAGCGTAAGCAGAGATTCGATCAGAAGCGCACGCGGGAAATAGGTATCGACGGCAATCGAGACCTGCGGCACACCGGCTTCGGCAATCGACACCGCGCGCATCTTCATTTCCTCGGTGCGGGAGATCACGCCGCGCGCATCGGGCAGGAGGCTGCGGCCCGCAGGAGTCAGCGTCGCTTTGCGCGTGTTGCGCTCGAACAGCAAGACGTCAAAGGCAGTTTCGAGCGCGTTGACTGCGTGACTGATGGCCGACTGCGCACGCATCAATTCGCGCGCAGCCCCGGAAAAGCTGCCTTGGTCGCACACGGCAACAAAAGCCCGAAGTTGATTGATCGTAACGTTGTCGAGCATGGCTATCTAAAAAGTAGATGGGATTGATAGATATTCAGTCAATTGTCTTCATCAATCAAGCGTTCCAGAATCGAGGTTCTCACTTTGTTTTGAAGGACGCATCACATGAACAGGTTAAATGGAAAGACTGCCGTAATCACCGGCGGCGCGACCGGCATCGGCCGCGCGGCGGCAAAGCGCTTCATCGACGAGGGCGCGTTCGTATTTATCTTCGGCCGCCGGCAAGCAGCGCTCGATGCGGCCGTGGCCGACCTCGGGCCGAAAGCCCGCGCGGTGAAGGGCTCGGTCTCCGATCTGGCGGATCTCGATCGACTGTACGCGGCGGTAAAGGCCGAACGTGGGACCCTCGACATCGTCTTCGCCAATGCCGGGGCGGGAAGCATGCTTCCGCTCGGGAAGATTACCGCTGAACACATCGACGAAACCTTCGACACCAACGTGAAGGGCACCATTTTCACGGTCCAGAAAGCGCTGCCGCTGATGAGCCAGGGCGGTTCGATCATCCTGACCGGATCGAGCGCCGGCACGACCGGCGCCCCGGCAATGAGCGCCTACAGCGCGAGCAAGGCGGCGGTGCGCAACCTCGCCCGGAGCTGGGCGGAAGACCTGAAGGGCAGCGGCATCCGGGTCAACGTGCTGTCACCCGGGGCGACCGCGACCGAACTCGCGAAGGAGGCGCTAGGCGAGGAAGGCCAGAAGGTCTTCGCCTCGATGACTCCGCTCCTGCGCATGGCTGACCCGGCGGAGATCGGGGCGGTGGCGGCCTTTCTCGCATCGTCGGACAGCAGCTTCATGACAGCCAGCGAGGTTGCCGTTGACGGCGGTCTGGCGCAACTTTGAGGAGAGCAATCAAATGGCACACTCACTAAAGGGCAAAACCGCTCTCGTTACCGGAGCATCGCGTGGCATCGGCCGCGCCATCGCCGAACGTCTTGCAAAGGACGGTGCGACGGTCGCACTGAGCTACAACGCCAGTCAATCGGCAGCAGACGAGGCAGTCGCGGCAATCGAGAAAGCCGGAGGCGCTGCGTTCGCGATCCATGCAGATCTCGTTGATCCGGCGAGCGTCCCGGCCCTGTTCGAGAAACTCGACGACGAATTTACCCGGCGCAACGGAAGCAAAGCCCTCGACATTCTGGTCAACAACGCCGGCAATTCTGGCTGGGTCGGCTTCAGGGACGCGACACCGGACAGTTGGGACACCCTGATGGCGGTGTACGCCCGCGCACCTTTCTTCATCGTTCAGGCCGCTCTGGATCGTCTCGCCGATGGTGGACGCATCATCAACATCTCTTCTGCTGCCGCCACGAAGCCCGTCACGGCAGCACCCGTCTACTCGATGGCCAAAGCGGCCATCAACAACCTGACCCACACGCTCGCGGCCGAGCTGGGGCCGCGCGGAATTACTGCGAACGCTGTCGCGCCGGGCTACACGCGGACGGACGCGAACGCCGCCTTCCGGGAGAATCCCGAGCTCGTGAAGGCAGTCGAGGCCGAAATCGCGCTGGGACGCTTCGGCGAACCTTCAGAAATCGCCGCCGTCGTGGCGTTCCTGGCTTCCGACGATGGTCACTGGGTGACCGGCCAGACGATTGAAGCGAGCGGCGGCTACAAGCTCTGACCGCGCAGGAAAACCAAAGGAGAATCTCATGAGCTACGCAATCATCGGTTTCGGCAAGATCGGCCAGGCTCTGGCCAAGGCGTTTGCCCGCAGCGGCATCGAAGTATCCGTTGCAACCACGCGTGACCCGGCGAGCTTTGCATCCGATGCGGCCGCGATCGGGCCCACGATCATTCCCACAACTCTGACGGAAGCCGTCAAAGCGGAAGTCGTCTTTCTGGCTGTCCGTTTCGAGTCGCACCCGGAGGTCGCAAAGACGCTGACCGACTGGAAAGGGAAGATCATCATCGACGCAATGAACACGCAAGCCCCGCTTGAGGAGCTGGACGGGCATCCATCCTCGGCGGTCGTCGCGAAGGCGTTCACCGGTGCCGATCTGGTCAAAGGGTTCAACCATCTGGTCGCGGCCGTCCTTGGCCAGGACCCGGCCGTACACGGTGGCCGGAGAGTCGTGTTTCTCTCGAGCGACGACAACCGCGCCGCAACGGAAGTTGGTGCGCTTGCGGCAAGACTCGGTTTCGCGCCAGTCGAACTTGGCGGGATTTCTGAAGGCGGGCTGCTCGTTCATGCTCGCGGAACTAGCTGGGGGCAACTGATCTTCAAGGACTTGATCAAGTTCGACCGATGAATAACAGCTGCCGGGAATATCCGCCAGGTCGAATGGCCGATTACCCGGCACAACCGAAGTTTGACCGTCCCAACGGGAAGGCTCAGGAATGACGCATCGTCGCTGCAACTTGACGGACTCACCATGAGCAGAGTTCGCGCGACTGCCGATGTTCGTAGTTCAGCTGCCGCGCGACAGCGACGCACCGCTTTCCAGTCGTTCGGAATGCGATGCGGGCGAGTGTCGGGTTTCGGAAGGAGGTGAATGAGTGTTGACGGCCCTTTAGGGACGCTGACGCTACTCAACAACGGTCATCAGATCATAGGAGCCAGACAAGCGCCTACCTGTCGTTCTTGGCACTCCCCGATAGTTGGTATTGCGCTCACAGACTACAGCGGATATCCGAACATGCCGAGCGATTGCCGGGCGGCATGACCGGCGGCAATGAGCGCTTCCGCAACGCTCGCCCGGTCTGGTAAGCCATTGCAATAATGCATTTATCTTTGAAAAAAAATTCCAAGGTGCTGCGGCGAGAATAGGACTCGAAGGAACGTACACACCAACACGGTTTGACAGACAACATCAACATGAAACGGCCGATGAAATCCTCAAAGACTTGCCCGACGCGACACCCGCGAAGCAACATTTTTCTGGGGTTTTATGTATTCGTTGCCACTGCAGTGGCTATCCACTTCTTTGTTAATACATCAGAGAAATTGTTCGTGATTTTCATCACGACATCCACGCTCATTTATGGTCTTATCGGTTGGGGCGGCCATGTGATCTCTAAATATCGTCGACGGGACTAAGGCCGCGGTTAAGGATCAAAACCGCATAGCGGTGGCCCGACCGAGGTGTAGTCGTGATTGTTGAGCCGCGATGGCCCTAGGATATCGAGATGATAGAGGCAATCAGGCCGTCATTGTCAACATTGAAGCCGCAGTGACGAACGTCTCAAACTGGCCGATAGGATGAGGTTCCCAGCGCCTGCTTATCGATGCTCCAGATCGAAAATCTGAATCTGGCTGGGTGACCGGTTTGGAGAAACCTATCTGACCGAAGTGGATCGGGAGGGTGAGTTCGCAAATGCAGGATGCTGCCGTTGAATTGGTCGCTGTGGCCAGCGTCAGCATTCCGCCACATTGCTGACGCACAAGCGGCACGCCCCAGTGACCGCAATGGCCGAATAGGGAATCGTCCCCTGAAAAGTTCGCCGAGGTTCCGGCGCCGCCAACCTCAGAATCATCGACCTATTCCACGGACATTGCTCGAACGCCTGAAACCCTTTTCTGGCAAGCCTTTTCGTCATGTCCCTACTCCGCCAACTAACGGGTTCTATCGACCAAACCATTCAGATACCTGATGATCGAGCGGCCGAATACGGATGACCGCGTCATACCTTTCAACGAAGGTTCGCGTGGGATGTCCGATTCGCGGGGCCAAAACCGCCCGAGCCAGATCTTTCGCAGGGTTCTCATACGTTCCGAAGTTCTTGCGTCGCTCTCGCAAGGTCTCTGGAAGGCGGCAAGCCGAACAGACGGGCATATTCCCGGCTGAACTGATTAGGGCTTTCGTAGCCCACCCCGAATGCGATCGACGTCGCGCTTCCCTGCCCTGAGATCAGTTGCGACCGCGCGTGCAACAACCGGATTCGCTTCTGATACTGCAACGGACTTAACGCCGTCACTGCCTTGAAATGGCGATGAAACGCCGACACGCTCAATGCCGCCATTTCGGCCAGCGCATCCACCCTGATCGGCTCGGTAAAGTTGCGTCGTATCCAGTTGATTGCGACACCGATCCGCGCAAGCGCCGTGTCCGGCGAGGCGATGTCTCGCAGCATCCAGCCGAGCGGCCCCTGAAGCACCCGGAACAGAATCTCCCGCTCGTAAGCCGGTGCGAGCACTGCGATCTCGTCCGGCCGCTCCATCAGCCGGAGCATGCGAATCCAGGCGTCGAGAAGCTCGCCATTAACCGGCGCAACCGAGAACCCCGAACCGAACAGCGTGCTGCAGACCTGCGCGGGCAAATCGCGGATAAGCGCCGCGACGATAGCGGAGTCGAGAGTCAGGCTGACCGCAAGATACGGTTCGCCAGTCGCGGCCGGATGGACGGACCCGACGGCCGGCAGATCGACAGACATGACGAAGTAGGTCGCCGGGTCATAGCGAAAGGTCCGGTCGCCGACCGTCATCGTTTTGGATCCCGTCAGGATCAGGTTGACCATTGGATCGTAGACAGCGGCGAGCTGGTGCTCGGGGATTTCACCCTGGACCATCGCGATACGCGGAATGCCGGTTTCCGTGCGCCTGTTCTCGGCCCCGGAAGCCAGTGCTCTCAGTTCTTGCAGTTGCTTGTCCATCGTCCGACCCTAACAGGGGCCACCTGGGTAAGCAAGGAGAAAGCAGAAATAGGCAAGTTTCGAGGAGGATCGGGTGAGTGCATGGTGATCGATATCCGTAGTCTCCTGTTACACCATACATAGCAGGAGAGATGCATGAAGATCGTCATCGTGACCGGAAGCAGTCGCGGCATTGGGGCCAGCACCGCACTCGGATGCGCGAAACGCGGGATGGGCGTGGTCGTCACTTACAACACCAACCCGGACGAAGTCGGCGGCGTCATCGCCAGCCTGCTGTCCTAAGAGAACCGCTGGATCAACGCCCAGAACATCGAAGTGGCCGGCGGCTACATCATCTAATAAAGGAGAAGGAATCATGCTCGACCACGTCTTTCTATCTGTGAGCGATATCGACCGCTCGATTGCGTTCTACGAGAAGACGCTTGCACCGCTCGGCATCGTCCATGCGCTCGACTACGACGGCAGTCAAGGCCCTGCCGGTCATCCCGATCTCAAGGGTTTCGGCGCGAACGGCCGCGTGTTCTTCTGGCTGCGTGAAGGTACGGTCGAAGGCCGCGCAGCCCATGTCGGTTTCGTCGCCAATGGCCAGCGCGAGGTCGATGCGGCCTTCACGGCAGCGATCTCGGCAGGCGCCACCGAAGTCCATCCGCCCGGTCCGCAGCTTCACTACGACCCTCGCTACTACGCGGCTCAGGTTCGCGACCCCGACGGCTACACCCTCGAATTCGTCTACAAGGAATGGCAGCACTGACATGAAGAAGCTCATGATTTACGGCGCGACGGGCTACACCGGCCGTATGGCGGCCGAACACGCCGCGACAGCGGGCACCCCGCTTATCCTTGCAGGACGCAACGAAACCACGCTTGCAGCGCTCGCGGCGACGCTCGATGTCGAGTACCGGGTCTTCGCACTCGACGACACCACGGTGATTGATCGGTCACTGGACGACGTCGGCGTTCTCCTCAACTGCGCGGGTCCGTTCATCCGGACCGCCGAAGTGATGATGAAAGCCGGTATCCGCAATGGTGTCCATTATCTCGACGTCGCCGCGGAACTTGACGGCTATCGTCAGGCGGAAGTGCTCGACGTCGAGGCCGTAATTGCTGGCGTCATGCTCCTGCCGGGCAGCGGAGGCAGCGTCGCGATGCTCGGCTGCCTTGCCGGACACGCGGTTGCGAGAACGAAGAATCCCTCGGGTATCAAGGTGGCCCTGCATGTCTCAGGTGGTCTGTCCCGAGGCTCGGCCGTCAGCGCCCAGGAAAGCGTCACCGCCGAAACTCTGGCGCGTGCCGACGGAAAGCTGGTTGTCCGGTCAGCCGGAACCATCTGCAAACTCGACTTCGGCAAGGGTGCCGTCGACTGCTTTCAGGTGACGCTTCCCGATCTCATCACCCTCTGGCGGTCGACAAAGGTTCCGGACATTGAGACCTTCGTCCACGTGACGGGCGACGGATTTCCGCAAGGAGATCTCTCGACGCTTCCAGACGGACCGAGCGAGCAGGAACGGTTGGCCAATCGGTATCAGGCCGTGGTCGAGGTCACTGACTCCGACGGCACGGTCGTCCGATCGGTTCTCGATACGGTCAATGGCTACACGTTCACGGCGACCGCTGCCGCCGAGGCAGGCCGGCGCGTGCTGTCCGGCGAGGTCCGTCCGGGTTTCCAGACCCCCGCGCTGCTGTTTGGCAACGGCTTCGCGAGGTCAATCGCCGACACCACCATCACCGACCTGTAAGGAACCGCCCATGCAGAAGCTCGTCGATACATTCATCCAGGCCGCTAACGCTTTCGACGTCGAGAGCGCGCTGATCCTTTTCACGTCCGACGCCGTCATTGACGATGTTTCGGTTGGCGATGCCTTTGTCGGCACTGAAGGTATTCGCCTTTACCTCGAACAGTTCTTCGTTGGTTATAAAACCACCAGCAAGCTTTTGTCGTTTGAGCGGCTGGACAACTCCAACGCGCTCGTTCGCCTCGATTTTACCGGCGACTTTGGTCACGAGATCGGGACGCTCAAGATCACTGCCGACGCTAAAGGCCTCATCGAGCGCATCGACGCCGATCTCGATTAAGCGTCGCAGCGCAACACCTGGCGCATGCAAACGCGCCGATGCCGGGGACGGCTTCACTTTGCAAGCCTCCGGAACAGCAAGGACAACTCCCATGACCCTATCGACATCACTAATCAGCGAGACCGCAGACAAGCTTGCGGTCATCGATGCCCTCTATCGTTTTACCGCCGGCATCGATCTTCGTGACGAAAGCCTTTTATCGTCCTCTCTCGCAGAGAACGCGATATCGGACTTCCGTCCGGCTGCTGCTAAAGCCGGGTTCGACTATCCGGTCATCGAGGGCAGAGACGTTATCGTCGCGGCTTTGACCACCTCCCTTGCGACACTGGATACGACGCACTCTGTGACAAACCCGCGTGTCACTATCGACGGCGATCAAGCACACCTGGACGCGCTCGTGGAAGCCCAGCACGTCCCACGGAACGATCACACGCGCCATTATCTGATGAAGAATCGCTACGACGTCGAGTTGGCGAGAGAGGGAGACATCTGGGTCATCACGCGGAATACGGTCGACAACGTCTGGCGCTCCGGAGATCCTGCTGTTCTTTCTGTCGTATAGGGCGGCGCCCCGACCCGTTTGATTCGTTAGGTGACCTAGATGGCTCAGTCGCTTTTAGCGGTATCGCAATCCGCTGGTTGATCGCCGGTGGAAGCTCGCCACACGTGAAAGCTGATTGACTCATCGACTCGCAAATCCGAGCGAGTAGCGTGCTCTCACGCCGCTTATCAAGCGCATTTGTGAAGCCGAACCACGCCAATGGCCTCATTACGTCCAAGGTCGATTCTTGACAAACCCGTGACAGCGCAGGCGGATCGACGATAACGCAGGACTTGCGTGCGGGCAACGCGGTCGAGCACTACGGCAGTTTTATTGTAGCGTTCCGACTCGCGACAGCCTCAGCGAGCCATCGCCCGAACCCGCCGGGACGCGGCACGCATACGCCGGCATTTCTGCTTCGCCAACCATTGGAGTGATTCCTGAAGAACTCCAGCCGGAACCTCGTTGAATGTCGAACTGCGAATCAGGGATTCACTCGCGGCAATGTCATTGAACTGGCCCAGCTTATTTTGCACGGACGTCAATGCCTTGATGTCGCGTCCGCGACTATCGTTGAGAACGGGCTGAAAGAATTCGAGCAGATACCTGAGCTTCTTGCCAGCCTTGCGGACGTCGTGCAGATCTTCCTCGTGAGTAGGCTCGCCACGTGCCGCACGCTTACTGCGCTTTTGCAGCGTGCGTCGCGCCAGTCGGACGCGCTTTTTAGCGAATGCCCGAATGGGCAGATCACTGCAACACGACTGCAGCGTGGTTTGCGCGCCAAGCAGAACAGCGTGCAGAAACGCCTCAATATCGGCACTTTTGATCAAGGCCTGGCTATCCGCGACCGCCTGCGCACGCTTCTGCCTGACCGCATCCATGAGCGGTTCGAGCGAGGCTCCCGACTCCTGCGCGGCACTCAGGAGATCGCCGACGATGTCCCAGTCACGCGTGCCGCCTGCCACCGCAGCGAGACGTCTGAATTCTTCGACGGCCTCCGCAGTCACCTCTGCTCCAAGATAAGGGGAGTAGGCCCAGTACAGAGCACGCAGCTTTCTGAAAGCGACGCGAAGTTGATGAAAACCCTCGGCATCGCTTTTCGCGGATAACGCTCTTGCGCTTTGCACCGCCTCGGCAATCACCGGCGTCGCCAGTAACGAGAAGGTGCCGGCAACGGATTCCGTTTCGGCAAGTGACGAAGCGGCCGGTCGCCGCAATACTTTCAGTCGGGTGTTTGGTCGTGGCAGGCGCCAGTCACTATCCAGATCCATTTCAACCCCAAGGTCGGACGAGAACATGTTTCGCTCAGACCTTATCACACCGCCCTTTTCCATCCGCCTCTTTTGTGACGAATTAATGAAGCATGCGGTTATATCTGGCCGCGCCGAACATTAAAGATCCGGCGCGGCGACTGCGCTTAATCAGAGGCAGACAGCCAGAAGGTCAATTCCGCGTCCGGCTTTTTTCCTGACGCAGGGAAGTACTTGTTCTGCCAATTGTCGTTTGGCTGAAGCCCTTGCCAGCTATCTTTGGTTCCGTACTGCGCAAGCAGATATCGCCAACGATAGTGGTCGTACACATCGAGAACATGGACGGTGTAAGCGCGCGCGAGGCTCTGATTTCCCTTGATGACAAGGAAATTCTCATCGTTGGTGAACGACGCCTTGTACCCGAGATTGTGGCTGCCCACCACCACCGTGCAGTTTTTCGGGTCGAACGGATCGATGACCACGATCTTGTCGTGAATGACCGCGTGACCCGCATTAAGCAGTTCCTTTTCCCACATGCCAAAGGTGTCGTCGATCGCGGTGGCCGGGATGACCTGTGCAGGATCATCGGGCTTCCGGTTGTTGTCGTGCAGATCAATGACGAAGTTACCCGCACGTTCGACGTTGGTCAGCGCGCCGCGTATAAACAGATTGGGATTGGCGACGAGAGCCTCGGCCGCCGCCTCGATAACGCTCGGCTTACCCGGATCAAAACACAGGAACAGGACGGCATGTTTTGCCGCCTTGATCAGCTCCTCGACGGCAGCCATATCGACCGGTGCAGTGGGATTTTTGGGCTTGTTTTTCTGCAACGTGTTCGGTGAATACCAGACGGTCGCTTCCGCCGCTCCGGGGACATCGACTTTGACCGGCGTTTCATTGTCGGTGCGGAAGGTTTTTCCCTGCAACGCGTGTGCGTCGCCATTGGCGTCGTCGGTATCCTGCTTCAGTCTGTCCCAGTAATCCGAATAGGCCTGTGCGACGCTTGGCGAACGGATGATCAGGCTGTTATTCGTTTGCGCGCAAAGTCCAGTGGACGTCCAGTTGGTCGAGCCGGTCAGCACGGCGGCGGGCTTGCCCTTGCCGTCAAGGTAAAGGACGAACTTGTTATGACCGATATGGCTGCCATCAGGCAGGATTCGATCAAGGATATCGACGCCGGATTGATGCAGAGACTTTCTCGCCGGCTTGTTTTCTTTATCGGAGTCACCGCTGTCGCTATCGAAAGTGTTCGACAGGATGAGGTGCAGCCGCTTGTTGCCGATCAGGTACGACTCCAGTTCTTCGTCATTCAACTCGTAGAGAGCGGCATAACAATTCCCGCCTTCCTTATTCGCTTCGATTAGCAGTGCGGGCAACGCAGTCAAGAGATCGCTCGCGAGAGATTTGCGCAGCGCGTCTTTCGGGTCGGCTATCCGTTTTAACAGCGCGCCTTTATCGGGCGCTCCCGTACGTTTGCTAACGGGCACTTCGTGAGTGAGTGCCTGGGTGGCGAGAATTCCCCGGTTGAAATAAGCCTTCAATGAAGATTCCGCGCCGGTGGGGCCGTGGTCTTCGGATAGCGTCACGGGATTTGAGAAGAGCGGCCGCACGTCCGGATACGGAGTGAGCGTGGGAACACCCTTGGCGTCGAAACTTCCCTTCAGCGGAATGATCTGGTAGATGTACGGCCCCGGCGACGCGAGATCCGTCACATACAGGTCTTTCCAGAAGAGTTTCTGGATGGGCGCCTGCGCGGTGGTCCGGCCGCCCTTGCCTGCGGCAGGATCTCCTGGAAAACTCGCCATGGCGGGTAACGACTCGCCCTGCGCTTCGTCGTTGGCGGTGTTCGCTGAACTGGCTGGAATGCGCCGAACGTCGCAACCCACGCAATCCTTGAGCTTATCCGCGAACGTCCAGGCAATCAGAATCACATCATTATTCGAAAACGCGATGCATTTCGTCGACATGTCTCTCTCCGTGTGAAGGCGCGCGAGGCGGGCTGCCCGATAAAGGGCAACCTCGCGAGAGTAGGCGACGAAAACGTCAGTTTTGAGGCAAGGCGCTCGCCTGGCTTGAACGATGCCGAGATTGCAGCCTGGATGATGAATCGTTGTGACGAAAGCGGTGACGGTTCGCAAGAGCCAGCGTCTGCTCTGGAGCTCCTGCGTGAAGGGGGCATGCAATTCAGGCAGACCAGACACAGCACGGGCACGGTGGCAGGCGTAAATAACAAGCCCGCCAAGCCCGAATTTCACCGACTTTCAAACCATACACGTCGTAAAGCCACCGACTTCCGGCCTCTCAAAACCCATCCCGTGACACCCAACTCTTATATAAGATATAAGACGTTTGACACATACTACCTATCCCCATTAAAATTTAGCCGATAGCACTCCCCGGCACAGCCACGGCGGGCCGGGAAGCCCTCCCCCAAAACGCCAACACAGCCGGTTCCTCATGCTTGAAAACTTTCGCGCTCACGTAGCCACACGGGCGGCGCTCGGTATTCCTTCCCTGCCGCTGACCGCACAGCAAACCGCCGACCTGGTGGAACTCCTCAACAACCCGCCCGCAGGCGAAGAGCAGACCCTGCTCGACCTGATCACCAACCGCGTGCCCGCCGGGGTCGACGAGGCCGCCCGCGTGAAGGCCGGCTTCCTCGCTGCCGTCGCGCAGGGCAAATCCCCCTGCACACTGATCTCGCGCGCTCGCGCCACGGAACTGCTCGGCACCATGCTTGGCGGTTACAACATCCAGCCGCTGATCGAACTGCTGTCTGACGCGGAAGTGGGCACGGTTGCCGCCGAAGCGCTGAAGAAAACCTTGCTGATGTTCGACGCGTTCCACGACGTCAAGGAACTCGCCGACAAGGGCAACGCCAACGCACAGGCCGTGTTGAAAAGCTGGGCCGACGCCGAATGGTTCACGAGCCGCCCGGAAGTGCCGCAAAGCCTGACCATCACCGTGTTCAAGGTGACGGGCGAAACCAACACCGACGACCTCTCGCCGGCACCGGACGCGACCACCCGCCCGGATATCCCGTTGCACGCGCTGGCCATGCTGAAGAACGCGCGTCCGGGCATCACGCCCGAAGAAGACGGCAAGCGCGGACCGGTCAAGTTCATCGAATCGCTGAAAGAAAAGGGCCATCTGGTCGCCTACGTCGGCGACGTGGTCGGCACGGGCTCGTCGCGCAAGTCGGCCACCAACTCGGTGCTGTGGTTCACGGGCGAAGACATCCCCTTCATCCCGAACAAGCGCTTCGGCGGTGTGTGCCTCGGCGGCAAGATCGCGCCGATCTTCTACAACACCATGGAAGACGCGGGCGCGCTGCCCATCGAACTCGACGTGTCGCAAATGGAAATGGGCGACGTGGTCGAACTGCGTCCCTACGAAGGCAAGGCACTGAAAAACGGCGCGGTCATCGCCGAATTCCAGGTCAAGTCCGACGTGCTGTTCGACGAAGTGCGCGCTGGCGGCCGGATTCCCCTCATCATCGGCCGTGGCCTGACTGCCAAGGCACGTGAAGCGCTCGGCCTGGCTCCGTCCACCCTGTTCCGCCTGCCGCAACAGCCGGCAAGCAGCGCCAAGGGCTTCTCGCTCGCGCAGAAGATGGTCGGCCGTGCATGCGGCCTGCCGGAAGGCCAGGGCGTGCGCCCGGGCACCTACTGCGAACCGAAGATGACCTCGGTCGGCTCGCAGGACACCACCGGCCCGATGACCCGCGACGAACTGAAAGACCTGGCGTGCCTCGGCTTCTCCGCCGACCTCGTCATGCAGTCGTTCTGCCACACCGCCGCTTATCCGAAGCCGGTCGACGTCAAGACGCACCAGACGCTGCCGAACTTCATCAGCAATCGTGGCGGCATCGCGCTGCGTCCGGGCGACGGCGTGATCCACTCGTGGCTGAACCGCATGCTGCTGCCCGACACGGTCGGCACCGGCGGCGATTCGCACACGCGCTTCCCGATCGGCATCAGCTTCCCCGCGGGTTCGGGTCTGGTCGCGTTCGCCGCAGCCACCGGCACGATGCCGCTGGATATGCCGGAATCGGTGCTGGTTCGCTTCAAGGGCAAGATGCAGCCGGGCGTCACGCTGCGCGACCTCGTCAACGCGATCCCGCTCTACGCGATCAAGCAAGGCACGCTGACGGTCGCCAAGCAGGGCAAGAAGAACATTTTCTCGGGCCGCGTTCTGGAAATCGAAGGTCTGCCCGATCTGAAGGTCGAGCAGGCATTCGAGCTGTCCGATGCATCCGCCGAGCGTTCGGCTGCGGGTTGCACGGTGCACCTGAACAAGGAACCGATCATCGAGTACCTGAACAGCAACGTCACGCTGCTCAAGTGGATGATCGCGCAGGGTTATCAGGACCCGCGTAGCCTCCAGCGCCGCATCAAGGCAATGGAAGCTTGGCTCGCCGACCCGCAACTGCTGTCGCCGGACGCGGACGCCGAGTACGCCGCCGTCATCGAGATCGACCTCGCCGACATCCACGAGCCGATCGTTGCCTGCCCGAACGACCCGGACGACGTGAAGACGCTGTCCGACGTCGCCGGTGCCAAGATCGACGAAGTGTTCATCGGTTCGTGCATGACCAACATCGGTCACTTCCGCGCCGCGTCGAAGCTGCTGGAAGGCAAGCGCGACATTCCGGTCAAGCTGTGGGTCGCGCCGCCGACCAAGATGGATCAGAAGCAACTGACCGAAGAGGGCCACTACGGCGTGTTCGGCACGGCCGGTGCGCGCACCGAAATGCCGGGCTGCTCGCTGTGCATGGGCAACCAGGCACAGGTGCGCGAAGGCGCGACGGTCATGTCCACGTCGACCCGTAACTTCCCGAACCGTCTGGGCAAGAACACGAACGTGTATCTCGGCTCGGCCGAACTGGCCGCCATCTGCTCGCGTCTGGGCAAGATTCCGACCAAAGAGGAATACATGGCCGACATGGGCGTGCTGACCGCGAGTAGCGATCAAATCTACCAATACATGAACTTCGACCAGATCGAAGACTTCAAGGACGTGGCAGATACCGTCGCCATGTAAATGTATGGCGAGCCATGGCGCACTGCGCGTTATGGCTCACGAAAAAAAGCGCTGCAGGTGTCGAACCTGCAGCGCTTTTTTTATGAAAATCGAATCGGTCAACCCAACATCCCTCCCAGCTGCCCGGTACGCAGGATTGGTCGTGCCCGCTTACGCGGACCGCCGCATGCCAGTCGCGTTATCTTCCGTAAATTGCTAAGCACCTCAGCAACCCGTTCATATCGATAGCGGGATTAGTTGGTTTCAGCATCGCCCTCATGTTGTTTAGAGTCGTCGGGCAAGCCTCCCGGCCTTCCCTGATTCACGACATGAAGACATGAAAAACCTACACGACACACTGAGACACACCCTCCTCGCGCTGCTGGCTGTTTCCGCCTTCGGTGCCCAGGTCTCTGCCCACGCGCAGGACGACACAGCGGACAAAAACGTGCCCTCGCTCAAGGGCAAACGGATCGGCATCACGGCTGCGGGCACCGATCACTACTGGGACCTAAAGGCCTATCAAGGCGCGGTCGACGAAGTCAAACGCCTGGGCGGCACGCCGATCGCGCTTGATGCCGGCCGTAACGACAACCGACAGATTGCGCAGATCCAGACGCTGATCGCGCAGAAGCCGGACGCAATCGTCGAACAGCTCGGCACGGCCAGTGTGCTGGAGCCGTGGTTGCAGAAAATCCGCCAGGCGGGCATACCGCTCTTCACGATCGATACCGCGTCGCCGTCGAGCCTGAACGACACCACGTCGGACAACTTCTTCATTGGCGAACAGCTGGCGCTGAAGCTCGTCAACGACATCCACGGCGAAGGCAACATCCTCGTCTTCAACGGCTTCTACGGGGTACCCGTTTGCGCGATCCGCTATGACCAGCTGAAGGCGGTATTGAAGTACTACCCGAAGGTTCACATCATCGAACCCGAACTGCGCGACGTCATTCCAAACACGGTGCAGAGCGCGTATGCGCAGGTCAGCCAGCTGCTCGCGAAGTATCCGAAGGGTCAGGTTTCGGCGATCTGGGCGGCCTGGGACGTGCCACAGGTCGGCGCAACGCAAGCGGTAGACGCCGCGCATCGCTCCGAAATCAAAACCTACGCGGTGGACGGCAGTCCCGATGTGGTCAACCTGGTCAAGGACCAGAAGTCGAGCGCTGCGGCCGTCGTCGCGCAACAGCCCGCATTGATCGGCAAGACCGCCGTCGACAATGTCGCGCGTTATCTGGCGGGTCAGAAAGATTTGCCGCCGTACACGTACGTGCCGTCGATTCTCGTCACGAAAGACAATGCCGGCTCCATTCAGCAGACCCTCGGACAAGTCGCGCAGAACGGCGTTGTCGCAGCGAAATGACAGCGGACGTGGCCGCCCCTGCCCTCGCGCTGCGCGATATCGTCAAGGAGTTCAACGGCGTACCCGCACTTCGGGGCGCGTCGCTGGCGGTTGAACGCGGCACGGTGCACGGTCTGATCGGGCAGAACGGTGCCGGTAAATCGACGCTGATCAAGATTCTCGCCGGGCTGCACTCAGCCGATAGCGGCGCGATCGCGGTTGACGGCGTGGACGTGAGTCTGACCGGCGGCGCGTCGCGCGACGCACTTTCGCAGATCGGCTTCATCCATCAGGAGCGCCTGCTGCCCGCCACGTTCACCGTGGCCGAGGCGCTGCTGATCGGCAGCGAGCCGACACTCGGCAATGGCGGCAAGCGTGGCAGCCGCTTCGGCCGGCACCGCTCCGCTGCCGGCATCCTCGATGTGCGCCGGATGCAACGTGAGGCGCGCGCCGCGATCGCCACGCACTTCGACATCGATCTTGCACCCAACCGGTTGATCGCCGAGTTGAGCGTCGCCGAGCAGCAGATCGTGCAGATTTGCCGTGCGCTGATGCGCGAACCGCGCATTCTGGTTTTCGATGAACCCACGGCGGCGCTCGTCAATCGCGAAGTCGGACGATTACTTCAGACCATCGACCACCTGCGTCAACGTGGCCTGACGATTCTCTACGTCTCCCATCACCTGAATGAGATCGCGGCGATCTGCGATCGCGTCACGGTGTTGCGCGACGGCAAGGATGTCGCCCATGTCGACGCCCGCACGACATCGACCGAAACGCTGGTCAACGCCATGATCGGCGTCGAACTGGCCAGGCGCACCGCACGGCCCGCACGAACCGTCGGCAGGCCGTTGCTGTCGGTACAGGGGCTCAGCGCGGACAACCGCTTCGAACAGGTGTCGTTCGAGTTGCGGCGCGGTGAAATCGTGGGCGTGACGGGCCTGCTCGGCTCTGGCGGCAAGCAACTCGTGCGCAGCCTGTTCGGTCTGGAGCGAAATGTACGCGGCGAGATCGCCATCGACCGCAAACCGCTTCGCCTGCGACGGCCTGCCGATGCAGTGCGAGCCGGTATCGCCTTTGTTCCCGAGGACCGTCGCGCACATGGCGTCGCTCCGTCGCTGAGTGTGCGCGAAAACATCACGCTGCCGAATCTTGCGCGGTTCAGCCGCTTCGGACTGATCGGCAGAAGCAATGAGCGCGCCGCCGTGCGTCAGATGATCGACGCGCTCAATATACGCACGCCCGGCGCGGAAGCACCCGTGCGTCATCTATCAGGCGGCAACCAGCAGAAGGTGGCGTTGGCGAAATGGCTGATACGCGGATCGAGTCACGCGGCACCGGTTTATCTGCTCGACGAGCCGACCGTGGGCGTCGACATCGGTGCGAAGGCCGAGATTTATCGACTGCTCGACAGGCTTGCGAATGAGGGCGCGGCTGTCCTGCTGTTTTCGAGCGACCTGATCGAGCTACTCGAGGTGACCGACCGGGTTCTGGTGATGACGCGCGGACGCATCGTCAAGGAACTGATCTCGCGAGAGGCCGACAGTCAGGACGTGCTTGCCTGGGCCACGGGCGCACGTAGTGCCACGCCCCCCGACATAACGCCAACCACCGGACTACCTTTGCCCAAGGAAACCGCAGCATGAGCAACGCGCTCGACAGTGCCTCCCCACGCCCCCGTCTCGCACTGCCGGCGGGATGGTTCGGCGCGCAGTTCTGGCTACGCGGAGGTGCCGTGCTGGCCTTTGCGGTGGTGTTCTTTTCGTTCGCCGCGAGTTCGCCGCTGTTTCTGAGCGTGAGCAATCTGGCGAACGTGATGCAGCAATCGGTTGTCGTCGGCATTCTCGGCTTTGGGCTGACAGCGGTGCTGATTGGCGGCGGTGCGGACCCGATCAAGGGCGGGCTCGATCTGTCTATCGCGGCGAACATGGGCTGGTGCGCCGCAGTCTATGCGGTGACGCTGCGCCACGGTCTGCCCGAAAGCGCGGCGCTCGCGCTCACCGTCGCGGCCGGTGCGGCCCTCGGCGTGCTGAACGCTTTTGCCGTCATCGTGCTCGGCATCTTTCCGCTACTCGCCACGCTGACCACGATGAATATCGCCGCAGGGCTCGAACTCGTCCTCACGCAGAACACCTCCGTTCCTGTTGCGTCGCCGGTGATGGCGTTCCTGCTGGACAGCGACCGGTTCAACGTGCCGCATCTCGCTTACGCCCTGGTCATCGTCGCCGCGCTTTTTACCACGCTGATTCACTACACGCCGTTCGGCTTGCGACTTCGCGCTACCGGTGCGCATCGCGACGCGGCCCGGGCGGCGGGGATCGCGACCCGACGCTATGTCGGGGCAAGCTACGTCCTCAGCGGAGTGGCGGCCGCGCTCGCGGCGCTGGCATCGTCGGCGTTGTTGAGCGGTAGTTCGCCGGGCGCTGGCGAGAACCTGCTGGCGGTCGTTGCCGCCGCACTGCTGGGTGTCGTGTTCTCGCGGCGGCTCGTACCCACTATTCCGGGCACCCTACTCGCCGTGCTGTTTATCGGCATCATCAACAACGGCTTTCAACTCGACAATGTGTCGAGCTATTGGGTCAACGGCGTCGAGGGCGCGCTGATTCTGTTCGTCGTCGCGACCACCGCTGTGATCCGTCGAAGCCACACCGGGAACCATGCGAATGATTGAACGGATTGCCCATCTGCAACGCTACGCGCTGATAATCGCGTTGCTTGCCGTAGTCGCCTTCTTCGCGGTGGTCGCACCGGGTTTTGCACGCGCCGCCAATCTCGCGGATGTCCTGCTCAACAACTTCGCGCTACTGGCGATTGCCTCGCTTGGGATGACACTGGCCTTATCGATTGGTGCGATCGATCTGTCACTAGGCACGTCGATCGACGTTGCCAGTCTCGTGTTCGTCTTGCTGAGCGCACATCAGACGAGTCTGCCCCTCGCCCTCGTTGGCGGCCTCGCGGCTGCGCTCACAGTCGGCGCATTGAACAGCGTGCTGATTGCGAGCCTAGGGATTGCGCCGTTCCTCGCGACGCTCGGCACGCTGTTCATCGGACAGACGGTCCAGCAACTCGCCACCGATGGCGGACAACCCGTCTATCTGTTGAACGTACCGCTGTCGCCCTATTTCAGCGAACTGGCTCACGGCGCACTTTGGGGAGTACCCGTGCCGTTATGCGTCGTCGCGCTGCTCGCGGTCGGGGTCCACGTGGTGTTGGCCCGCTCGGTGTTCGGGCGGCACGCGAGCGCACTCGGCGAGCAGCCGGGCGTCGCGCGTTACTCGGGACTCCCGGTGGGCGCGATCATTTCGTGGACCTTTATCGCCAGTGCGTTGATCTATGGGGTAGTCGGCGTGCTGTTGTCGTCGACGGTGAAGGCGTACGTGCCTCAGGCGGGAAACGGGTTTCTGCTCAACGCGATTGGCGCGACGTTCATCGGCACGACGCTTTCTCCGACGCGGCGACCCGGTGTCACCGGCACGCTGCTGGGAGTCCTGCTGATCAGCCTCGTTGCCAACGGCTTGTTGCTGATCGGATGGAATTTTTATTGGCAACAGGTCGCCACCGGCGTGCTGATTTTCGCGGTGCTCGCGCTGAGCTTCGTACAGCGCGGCGGCCGGTACGCGTGAAGCGCGGGAGCTTGCCGTCGAGCCACGACGAGAGCTTCAGTCGGGTAGGGATTCCACACGAAATGGAACAACAGGCGCTGACAATCACCCGAGATAGGAGAGGTGTGTCGCTTCTCTTCTATTTGGCTTTCGATTTCCGCCGCACAACTGTCGTGCATGCTCCACGGGGGCATTAGCCCATCACAGTAAATTGCCTCTCTTGCGCTACGTGAGAGAGCAACCGTGTGCCATCTCTCTTGCGGAACCGCATACAAAACGTATACTTGCGGTATAACTTCCGCGAGGCAGCGTGGCTAATTCCTCTTCCCCAAACCCCGAGAAATTGGGCGACCTGGCGTATCACGCATTGCGCCGCATGATTCTCGATAAAGCGTTGCGCAGCGGCGGTCCTGTCGTCGAAGGGCGTCTTGCCGAAGAACTCAACATCTCTCGCACGCCAATGCGCGAAGCGTTGCTGCGCCTCGAAGGCGAAGGGCTGCTAGTCCGTGCGGGTGCCCGCTCGTACTCCGTGCGCTTTGTCAGCGCGCAGGAGTACTTTCAGGCAATGAAAGTTCGCGAGTTACTGGAGGCGGAAGCGATTGGTCTCGCCATCGGCAAGATCGAGAAAAAGGTCGTTCAGCAATTGATCAAGAAGATCAAGGCGCTGGGCAACGGCCAGCAGGAACAGACCCACTGGCAACTGGACGACCAGGTGCATAGCATGATGGCGCGCGCGAGCGGCAATGACGTGCTGGCGCATATGATCGATCTGGTGCGCACCAATAGCCGTCTGTTCGAACTGGTGACACCGTTCAATCGTATCGAAGAAGATCGTGCCGAACATCTGGCCATTCTCGAAGCCTATCTGGCGGACGACGCCGAAGCATCTCGCGCGGCCGTCCGTCAACACTTGCAGAATCTACGCCGGTTCGTACTCGAACGCCTCGCAGAAGGTACCTACAGTTAGGGCAGTTTCAGTAATCCGGGCACGTTCATCGAACTCGTTAGTGCCGCAATATCTTGCCGACGAACTCTCGTGTCCTCGCCTCCTGAGGCGCATCGAATATCTGCTGCGGCGTGCCGGATTCAATCACATGACCGCCCGCCATAAACACGACTTTTGACGAGACTTCCCGAACAAAACTCATTTCGTGCGACACGATAAACATCGTGATGCCGTCGGATGCGAGTTGCCGGATCGTATCCAGCACTTCGTTCACGAGTTCGGGGTCGAGCGCGGCCGTCACCTCGTCGAGGAACAACACCTTCGGTTTCAACGCTAGCGCGCGGGCAATCGCCACCCGTTGTTGCTGCCCGCCCGACAATTCGTCGGGGTACGCATGCAGGCGATGAGCAAGACCGACTCGCGTCAGCAGATCAATGGCGTTCTTCTCGACTTCCTGACGCGGCCAACCCTTTATCTTCGTCG
This sequence comes from Paraburkholderia fungorum, assembly GCF_900099835.1. NCBI lineage: Bacteria > Pseudomonadati > Pseudomonadota > Betaproteobacteria > Burkholderiales > Burkholderiaceae > Paraburkholderia > Paraburkholderia fungorum. The sequence goes on along the minus strand of NZ_FNKP01000003.1, from coordinate 1,328,883 downwards.
GCGTAATCATGACGTTGTCGAGCACCGTCATGTTCTGGAAAAGGTTGTACTGCTGGAATACGATCGCGATATCCGAGCGCAATGCGCGAAGCGCAGCTTTGTTCGCGTAGTTCACGGCTTCGCCATTCAGACGTACGTTTCCATGTTCCGGCGGCAGCAACCCCATCAGCACGCGCAGCAGCGTGCTCTTACCCGATCCGGACGGACCAATCAGGCTGACGATCTCGCCCTTCTCCACCGAGAGGTTGATCCGTTCGAGGACGGTATGCGGTCCATAGGACGCTTTCAGGTCAACGATTTCGAGTTGCGGCAAGTTTCTTCTCCATGCGCTTACCCAAGCGCGACAACGGATACGACATCAGGAAATACAACACCAGGATCGCGCCATACACGAGTGTCGCGGAAAACCCCTTGTTGCTTAACACCTTGCCGGCAGACGTCAGCTCCATCACACCAATTTGCGATGCGAGCGCGGTGTCCTTGATGAACATCACAAAAAACCCGAAGGTGGGCGGCACAATGACACGCCATGCTTGCGGCACGATCACAAAACGCAGCGTTTCGAGGTAACTGAAATTGAGCGTGCTCGCCGCCTCCCACTGGTTGACATGCACCGACTCCAGCCCGCTGCGGATAATCTCGCCAAGATACGCCGACGCGATCAGGCAGACGCTGATCAACGCGACGCTGAACGTAGAGAGATTGGCGTTGAGCGACTGGGTGGCAAAGAACACCAGCATCAGCGTGACAAGGAACGGTATGCGGCGGAACACGAGGCAATACGCGAACACGATGGCGCGCACCGGCGCCATCGCGCGCGAACGCGTGACCCGCAGTATCGCGACCACGAAACCCGAGACGAAACCTGCAAGGCAGCCGATTGCCGACAGTACGAAAGTGGCGACGAGTCCTTCCAGCAGCAACAGCAGGTTGTAGTACGAAAACAGATGCGTCAGTTGAGTCATCATCGAACCGGCCATCAAAACACCTTTATCTTCGCGCGGCACACGTGACGGCCGAACATCGCGAGTGCGAAGGTCGCCAGTATCGTGATGCCGATATACATCACGGCGGCCACACTGAACGCCTCGACAGACAGATACGTCTGCGATGCAATATTGCTGGTACGCCCAGTCAATTCCTCGACGCCGAAAATCGATGCCATCGACGTGCCAAGCGTCATCACGATGAACTGGTTGGACAACGGCGGAAACATCACTTTCATCACGTGCGGAAAGATCACGTGACGCACGATTTGAGGTGTCGAAAAGCCGAGCACTTCGGCTGCCTCGATTTCCGCCCAGCGTACCGAGGCGAAGCCCGCGCGCTGAATCTCGCACAGATAAGCGCCGGCATTGAAAGTCGCACCGATCAGAACGGCCGTGAACGGCGACAATGTAATGCCGATTTCAGGCAGACCGAAAAACAGAAAAAAGATCTGTACCAGCTGCGGCGTATTGGTTGCAAAGGTCACATACGCAGTCACCAGACGACGCAGGAACGTCGGTCCATAGCGCAGGATCGACGCGCACAGGAGGCCGATGAGCATGCCGAAAATGAATGCGAGCACCGCAATCTGAAGACTGAGCCATGCACCGCCGAGCAGATAAGGCCACTGCTCGAGGATCGGCCCGAATTGAAGCGTCATCGAATCCGCACTCCCTGAAACGAATGGCGCGGTGCCGCCGCTTTATCGCCGAAGCAGCAGCGCACCACGCTCGATTGAATTATTGTGCAGCGACGGTCGGCGGCGCAGCGGTCGGGTCGTAAAGCATCGGGCTGCCGAACCACTTCTTCCAGCTCGCCGCCACATACCCGTCTTTTTGCAGCGTGCCGATTTCCTTATTCAACCGCTCGGTCAACGCCGTGTTGCCCTTCTTGATGCCGATGCAGTCGTAATCCACTTCGATCGGTGCATCGACCACCCGCCATTTCGTCTGATAGTTCTTCGTGTAGCTCAACATGAAGTCCAGCACATCGATCAGCGCATCGGCGCGACCCTGCGCAATGGCACGCACAGCGTCCGGGTAGTTGTCGAGCAACAGCAGCTGCGCCTTCGGCAGCTTGTCCTGAATCAGCTTGATCGGCGTCGTGCCGCGCACCTGCACGAGACGCACCGATGCATCGTTCAACGCCATATAGTCTTTATACGGTTTGTCCTGCGTGGTCAGCACGCCCAGCACTTCCGTATTCACCGGATCGGTGAAGTCGATCACTTTCAGACGATCGGCGTTACGGGTCATCCCGCCCATGACCGCATCGATCTTGTCGGCCATCAGGAAAGGCACGCGGTCGTTCGAACCGACCGGCACGATTTCGAGCTTTACGCCGAGCGAATCGGCGATCTTGCGTGCAATCGCGACATCGAACCCGTCGATATTGTTCTTTGCATCGTAGGTGCCGAGCGGCGGCAGGTTCGGGTTGATACCGAACACGATCTTCTTCGACGCAATGATTTCGTCCAGGGTCCGCGCGCTGGCATCGATTGAGCCGAGCAGCGCACATGCCGCGAGACCGGCTGCGAGCAGGCGGCTCAACATGATCGAGGGTTTCATACTATGACTCCGTGAGAGGGCGTGATGATGAAGTGACTACTCCGGCGAGGTATTCGCAGTGCCTCGTTTTTTTGGCGATTTTGCGTATACGTATCGTATACGTTAGCATCAAAACATCGCCTAAATTAGTTGTCAAGCGAGCCTGGCAACACTGCCGGCAACGAAGCCCAAGAGGACGCAATGCGTATTCACGATCCCCACCGCACGGCTGCGGTCGAGCTGTTTCTTGATGGCCGGCGCTATTGCGCACACCCAGGCGAGAGCGTCGCAGCCGCCCTGTTCGCCGCAGGCGTCAAGACCTTGCGTGTCAGCCCGCGTTTGAATCAGCCGCGCGGTATGTACTGTTTGATGGGTTCCTGTCAGGAGTGTCTGGTGATGGTCAACGGCAGCAGAGTGCTGGCGTGTCAAACGTCGGTTGTAAACGGCATGCGTATAGAAACCGTCCCGGAGACAGGCATCGATGTCTGACATGATGTCCTCGTTCGATGTGATCGTGCTGGGCGGCGGCCCCGCCGGCGCGCAGGCGGCTATGGCGGCGGCCTCTACCGGATTGCGCGTCGCGCTGTTCGATGAAAACGTATCGGCGGGCGGCCAGGTGTATCGCGCGCCGATCGCCGGCGTCGCACCGACGCCAGGCGCAGATCAGGCCGCAGGCGATGCATTGCGCAGCGAGCTGGCGGCGAGCAATGTCACCGCTTTCTTCCGTCATCCGGTTTGGGCGGTGACGGGCAACTATCGCGTCGATGCAACCGGCCCCGACGGTCCGCTTCACTGCACCGCACGCGCGCTGATCGTCGCATCCGGTACGACCGAGCGTGTCGTACCGTTCGAAGGATGGACGACGCCCGGCGTCATCGGTCTCGCCGCGGCGACGATCCTGCTGAAGTCGCAGCACATGCTGCCCGGGCGTTCGACGCTGGTCGCCGGCTGCGGCCCGCTGCTGGCTGCGGTCGCCGCCAAGACGCTGGAAGGCGGCGGCAAGGTCGAAGCGATCGTCGATCTCGCCAGCACCGGCGACTGGGCGCGCGCGATGCCCGCGATGCTCGGGCGGCTCGATCTGCTTCGCCAGGGTTTCAAATGGTGGAACGCGATTCGCCGCGCAGGTACGCCCCGTTACGCACGCCATACGATCGTTCGCGTCGAACCGGCCGGCGACCGCCTGCGTGCCACGCTTGCCCCTTGCGACGCCGCTGGCCGGGTGATCGACGGCGAGCGCAAAACCGTGTTGAGCGACTGCATCGCGGTCGGCCACGGTCTCACGCCTTCCAGCGAAATCACGCGTCTGTTGCGCGCCGAGCATCGTTATTCACGTGCGGCCGGTGGCTGGGTTGCCGTAGCCGACGCCGACGGCCGCACCTCCCGTCCTCTGCTGTATGTCGCGGGCGACGGTGCGGGGATCGCCGGCGCCGCCGCGGCCGCAACCCACGGCATGCTCGCTGGACTCGCCTGCGCGCGCGATCTCGGCGCGAGCGGAGCTATCGCCGCCAAACGCGTCGCCGATCTGCGCCAGGCGCACCGGGATGCCTCCCGTTTCGGTCATGCGATGGCGAACCTGATGGCGTTGCGCGCTGGTCACGTCGACAGCATCGCGCCCGATACCATCGTCTGCCGGTGCGAGGACGTCACGCGCGCGGAGATCGACGCGGCCTGCGATGCGGGCGCACACGATGTCAATCAACTCAAGGCATGGACGCGCTGCGGGATGGGCCCGTGCCAGGGGCGCACGTGCGGCGACGTCGCAGGCGAGCTTCTGATGCGTCGCATGGGTGCGAACTCGCGCGAAGACGTCGGCTGCTTTTCTGCCCGTACGCCACTGCGTCCCGTGACGGTCGAAGCCCTGACTGGAGCATTCAAATACGACGACATTCCGATCCCGAAGGCGGCACCGCTATGAACGACCGGAACATGTCCTCGCTCGACACGCTGCACAAACCGATCGACGTCACCGTCATCGGCGGCGGCGTCATGGGCTGCACCACCGCGTTGTTTCTTGCCCGGGGCGGCATGCGGGTCACACTGATCGAACGCGATGCGCTGTGCCGCGCTGCCTCGGGCGTCAACGCAGGCACGCTGACCCTGCACATGACGCGCGCTGCGCTCGTGCCCTATGCCATCCACGCATGGAAGATGTGGATGGAAACCGACCAGTGGCTCGGCGAGGGCGTGCTCGCGACCGCTGCGCCCGGACTGTCGCTGGCATTCACTGAAAACGAACGCGACCTGCTGCGTGCGCGTGCCGCCGCGCGCCGCGAATATGGCGCGGAGATCGATCTGCTCGATGCCGAAACCGCGCTGCGGATCGAACCTGGTCTTAATCCGGCGATGCTGGAAGCCGCACATTGCACCACCGACGGCTTCGCAAGCGCGTATCTCACTGGTCGTGCCTATCGCGCCGCATTAAGCGCGGCCGGTGTGCAAATCATCGAAAACACCGCGGTGACACGCATCGAAAAGTTGAACGGGTGCTATCGCGTAGATGGATCGCAGGCGGGCAAGCAACCACTCGTCATCGACTCGACGCGCATCGTGATGGCAGGCGGCGTCTGGCTCGAACCGCTGCTCGACATGCTCGACATTCACATTCCCGTCAAAACGCTGGTCAACCAGCTGATCGTGACCGAACGGATGCCGCCCGTCATGCGCACCGTGCTGAGTATTGCCAACGGTCTTCTGTCGATGAAGCAGTTCGCGAACGGCAGCGTCGTCATAGGCGGCGGCTGGCAAGGTGTCGGAGATCGCGAACGTGGTCCGGTCGAGACCATTCCGCAAAACCTGACTGGCAATCTGCGCCTCGCACAGCACGTGATCCCTGCTCTCGCCAAAGCCCGCGTCGCGCGGATCTGGCTCGGACTCGAATCGGAAACCGCCGACGCCATGCCGATGATCGGCGCGCTGCCCGGCCTCGATCACGCCTATGTCATCGGCTGCGTCCATTCCGGTTATACGAGCGGCCCCTACATGGGCAAGCTGCTCTCGCAGGCAATCCTTGGCGAGACGCCCGAGTTGCCCCTGTTCGATCCCGCGCGGCTAATCGCGCCAACGTCCGCACACGATGCGCCAGCACTTTCCCCTCGAGAACACACGCAATGATCCCCTCGCACGACGCTCCTCTTAACGGCGTTTATGCCGCCGCACTGTGTCCGCTTGATGCACACGGCCGCCATCTCGACGAAGCCGCATTGGCGAATCATCTGGATACGCTTGCATCCGTGGACGGCATCGCGGGCCTGCTGATCAACGGTCATGCCGGCGAAAACTTCGCGCTGTCCCGCGACGACAAGCGACGCGTGCTCGACATTGCGCATGAGGTGTGCGGCGATCGTTCGATCATCGTTGCGGGCGTGAACTCGGAAGACAGTTTCGAAGCACAAGCACATACCGACGATGCCAAAGCCGCCGGCGCCGATCTGACGCTGCTGTTTCCGCCTTATTCGTGGGCTCTGTCGACCGATCTCGCGACCGTCGTCAATCATCATCAGATCGCCAACGCGAACGCACACTTGCCGATGATGCTCTATCAGGCCGGCGTCGGCACCGGTGCGATGGCTTATACCGCTGACATGCTGTCGGCGCTGGTCAAGCTTCCCGAGGTCGTCGCGATCAAGGAAGGCAGTTGGGAAACCGCCCGATACGAAGCGAACCGCCGCCTCGTGAAGGCTGCCGCACCGCACGTCGCCGTGATGGCCTCGGGCGACGAGCATCTGTTCACGTGTTTCGCGATCGGCACCGAAGGCAGCGTCGTCAGTCTTGCGGCGGTCGTGCCCGAACTGGTCGTGGCGCTATACCGCGCGTTGCAGGAGCGCAATCTTGCCGAAGCACAGCGGTTGAACGAACACGTTTATCCGCTGGCAAAGGCCATTTACGGCACCGCGCCGGGCTCGCATGCGAACGCGCGGCTCAAGGCCTGCCTGCATTTACTCGGCAAATTTCCGCATGCGTGCGCACGTCCGCCGATTCCGACCCTCACGGCAGCAGAGACTGCGCAGCTCGACCAGGCGCTGTCATTTGCCCTCTCATTTGAACTTGCGATTGACCACGACCGGAGCGACTCATGACGCAAACCACGACCCGCACGCTGATTCGCGGCGGCCGCCTGATTACCGCCATTGACGACTATGTCGCCGACATCGTTATCGAAGGCGAACGGATTGTTTGCATCGGTCATCAGATCGAAGCAGGCCCGGATACCAAAGTGATCGATGCAACAGGATTGCTGGTATTTCCCGGCGGCGTCGATGCGCACACGCACATGGAAAATACTTTCGGTCCTTCTGTCACGTGCGATAACTTCGATTCCGGCACGCGTTCTGCTGCATTCGGCGGCACGACGACGATCATCGACTTTGCGTTGCAGGACGCCGGCACGGGTCCGCTCGACGCGATCGCGCGTGCGCAGCAAAAGGCCGGCTCGGTCTCGCATATCGACTACGGATTCCATGTGATCGTCACCCGGGTCGACGATCAGGTGCTCGCCGACATGCAACATGCGATCCGGCACGAGGGCGTATCGAGCTTCAAGATGTTCATGGCCTATCCCGGCACGGTGATGTCCGATGATGCATCGATTTTTCAGGCGATGCGGATGGTCGGTCAGCACGGCGGCATGATCGCATTGCACGCGGAAAACGGCACGGTCATCGACCTGCTGATTCGCGAAGCACTCGCGCAAGGCCATACATCGCCGCGCCATCATGCGCTGACACGTCCCGCGATCATGGAAGGCGAAGCCACGCATCGCGGCATCAAGCTAGCGGAACTCGCGGAGGCGCCGGTCTATTTCGTCCACCTGTCCGCGAAAGAGGCGCTCAAACATGTGATCGAAGCGCGCGATCTCGGCATTCCGGTGTTTGCGGAAACCTGTCCGCATTATCTGTTCTTCGACGAGACCGCTTACGCCGACGATAGCTTCGACATGGCGCGCTATGTGATGAGTCCGCCGCTGCGCTCGAAAGAAGCGCAAAACGCGTTGTGGACCGCGCTGAAGACCGACGACCTGCAATTGATTTCCACCGACCACTGCCCGTATTGCATGAAGGAAGGCCATCGTGGCAACGTGAATCAGAAGCCGCTCGGTGCCGACGATTTCTCCAAGATTCCGAACGGCGTGCCGGGAGTCGAAACGCGCATGACGGTGGTCTATGACGGCGGTGTTCGTACCGGTCGCATTTCGCTGAACCGTTTCGTCGAATTGACGTCGACAGCGCCCGCCAAACTGTTCGGACTGTTTCCGAAGAAGGGCACACTCGCGATCGGCAGCGACGCGGATATCGTTCTGTTCGATCCGCGCGAAGCTCACACCATCAGCGCAGACACGCAACATAGCGATTGCGATTTCACGCTCTTCGAAGGTCACGAGGTTACGGGCCGCGTGAAGAAAGTACTGTTGCGCGGCGAATTGCTGATCGACGACGGCCAGTGGGTGGGACGCAGCGGCGGTGGTCAGTTCGTTGCGCGCGGCGAACTCGGCGCTCATTTCTGACGCTCGCCACGCCATGCCGATCTACAACTACCGTTGCGAAACCTGCGGCGTATTCGACCAGATACGCCGCGTCGCGTTGCGCGATGAACCTGCGCCGTGCCCGCAATGCGGTGCGTCATCGGCACGTTCGCAGAATGGCTTGCCCATGCTGCTCACACGCGGCGACGAGACCCCGGTCGAGAATGACGGCGCTTATTTAGGCCGGCACGCGAAAAGTTGTCTCTGCTGCGTTTAACGCGCGGCGCCTGTCGCGCTAATGCGTAGGCGCACTTTTTCCGCTTTATCAGCGGTGCCAGTGCAATCGTCAGTCTGAACGGCTTTGCAATAGACGAAAATAGACGAAGGGCGCTGTTCGGTGAACAGCGCCCTTCGGGATCTTCAGGAACTTCAGATCGCTTCGAACGTGATGTCTTGTGCACCTTCCCACAATACCTTGACGCCCAGTTCGCGAAGATTTTCCTTACCTTCGACGATTGTCAGGAAGTGATTGCCTGCGAGCTGCCCCATCTTGCTTGCGAACAGGCACGATCCGTACGCCATGATGATTTCGGTTTCGCTATAGCCGCCCGGGTAAAAAAGAATGTCGCCAACCGACGGGTGACTCGTGTGATTCTCGAACCCTACTTCTACGCCGTCATTTTCGAGTTTGAATTCGCCGAGCGGCACCCAGCAGCCCTCGCCGCTCCAGCGTACGTGAATGATTTTTTGCGTGTACGGAAGCAGCTTCATAAAAGCAGCAACAGTTTTCGGTGCGTCGGGATTGGCTTCAGCAATAAAAGTCAGGCCGCAGGATGTAATACGAAGTCGAGTCATGGGAAGGTTCTGTTGAGAATGGCTGAAGGGATGTAGACCGGAACCCTCAGCACGTGAGCATGTGACAAAGCGCAGATTGATGCGATGGTCGTCCGGTCGAATGGAGAACATTTTGTCGACGCCACTTATACATCGACATGGACAATTAATTCGGATTCCGTCAGGCCAGTTTCACAGGCATTCCCGTTAAACAAACACTTCAAAAATCGACGCTCCCCCGCTTATCCATCTACGTAACAATGCTTCAACTCGCACATGCCTTGACCGACGATCCCGATTTTGCAAGGCCGATCCATATTGTCACGAGGCTCAAAAGTGTCATGACGAAGGCGAGCATCGCGGCAACATGCAGGCCCGCGGCAAGATCGCCGGACTCGGGGCGCACGAGTGAACCGAACACGCCCACGCCTACGACCCCGCCGATCTGCCGCGCGGTGTTCAGCACGCCCGAAGCGATGCCGATAGACGACGATTCGACATGCGCGAGCACGGCGGTATTGATCGACGGCACCGCGAGCGCAACACCTGTTCCGACGGCCAGCAAGGGTAATGCGATGGCGAGCGTGCCGCTGTCGGCGTGAATGAATGCCAGCGAGACATAGCCGAGCGCTGCCAGCAACTGGCCGACGACCATCGGCAAGCGATGACCGAAGCGTGCGGTGAGGCGGCCCGATACGACGTTCGCGATGGTCACGACAGCGGTCATCGGCAGGAACGCGATGCCGGTTTCGAGCGGCGTGTCGTGACGGGCATTCTGGAAAAACAGGCTCATCGCGAACATCAACCCGTAATAGCCGAAGTTCAGCGTAAAGCCCGTGATCGAACTGACGTTCAGCACGGCGTTGCGGAACAGCGCAAGCGGCAACAGCGGCTGCGCGTGACGCGCCTCGACGGCGATGAACAACGAGCCCGCCACTAGCATCGCCGCGAGGCTCGTCATGACCGTGGCACTCATCCAGCCGAGGCGGCCGCTTTCGATGACGGCATACGTCAACGCAGCCAGCGTGACGATTGCAAGAAGTTGCCCGGCCAGATCGATGCGGCGCGCCGCGCGACGCACCGTGTCGGGCGCATGCCTGAGCGTGAGCCAGATGCCGGCGATGCCGATCGGCACGTTGATCAGGAAGATCGACGGCCAGCCGAAACGATCGACCAGCACGCCGCCGACCAGCGGACCGGCGCCGAGCGCCAGCGCCGCAGTGCCGGCCCAGATGCTGACGGCCCTGGCGCGCGCATGCGGGTCCGGAAATGCCGCGCCGAGCAGCGCCAGCGACGAGGGCACGCACAGCGCCGCGCCCACGCCTTGCAGTACTCGCGACGCAACGAGCATCGCCGCGTCGCCCGAAAGACCGCAGCCGATCGACGCGCAGGTGAACACCACGAAGCCGCTGACGAACACCCGACGCGCGCCGAAGCGGTCGGCGAGCGCGCCCGCCGTGAGCAGCAGGCACGCGAACGCGAGCGTGTATGCGTTGACGACCCATTCGAGCGCGGTTGCGTCCAGCGCGAGGCTCGCGCGCATGCGGTCGAGTGCGACGTTCACGACCGTCACGTCGAGACAGATGAGGACGAAACCGAGGCTCGTCGCCAGCAGGGCGAGCCGCGATGACTGTCGCGGCGTGGGGTGTTGTGTACGCATAGGTCCTTGCGGGAAATGACGCGCGCGAGCCGGACAGAACCGTGCAAGTCGTCGCGAAGCCCGAACTGTATTCCATAACCTACGCTTGATAAACGCAGGTGTATTTGACACAGAACCCGGTATTATTGAGGAATGGATCTTCTCAAGACGATGACGGTGTTTGTGCGTGTGGTCGAAACCGGCAGCCTGACGGCGGCGGCGGTGGCGTGCGACCTGTCGCCGACGATGGTCGGCACTCACCTTCAGGCGCTCGAAGCGCGGCTCGGTACGCGGCTCATCCATCGCACCACGCGCAAGCAGCAGGTGAGCGCATTCGGTCAGACGTACTACGAACGCTGCGTCGAGATACTCGGCCTGATCGACGATTCGGAGCGGCTCGCGCACGATCATCTCGCGACGCCGCGCGGCCGCTTGCGCGTGACGGCGCCCGTCATGTTCAACAACGAGTGTCTGATTCCGGTTATTGCCGAATACTGCGAGCGCTATCCCGAGGTGAAGCTCGATATCGTCGCAACCGACGCAGTCTCGGATCTCGTCGACGACGGCTTTGAGGCAGCGATCCGCATTGGCACGCTGGGTAATCCCGATCTGGTCGCGCGGCCGCTCAAGCCGTATCGGCTCGTGCTATGCGCTTCCCGAGCCTACCTGAAGGCGCACGGCACGCCCGCGACGCCCGACGCGTTGCGCACGCATCAGTGCCTGACCTACGCGTATCCGCCGCGCTCCGAGTGGTACGCGGCGCAGCCCGAGTGGGTGCTGCATGGTGCGGAAGGTCGCGTGGCCGTGCGTGTGGATGGGCGCCTGAAAATCGACAACTCCGAAGCGCTGCGGCGCGCCGTGTTGCGCGGTCTGGGCATCGCGATGCTGCCGGCGATTCTGGTGAACGACGATCTGCGCGCGAAACGGCTGGTGGAAGTGCTGCCTGCCTATGCCGCGCCCGAGCGGCAACTGAATCTGCTTTATTTGAGCGAGCGGCACATGTCGCCAAAACTGCGCAGCTTCATCGATTTCGTGGTCGAACACTTCGGTGCGGAAACGACGACGGATCTGGGTGATTGAACGGAAAGCGGCACGAAGCGGTTGTGCGTTATGACGCAATTGGATGGCTCGTAGCCGACTAGCGTCCGCCGACAGCGCGGCAGCTGAAATCCCTCCATACGTTCAAGTACTCACGGCGAGACGCTCTCGAAAATCGGTTAGACCCACGCAATAGACCTTCCCGATTGATCGATTTGAGCATTGGCTGCGGATATAGCGGCTTGCTCCATGGTCGTTGCTCCCTGTGGTGCCTTGAGGCGCCCCGTCGTGGGGTCCACCGCCGAGTCATGGTAGTGAAGCAACGCGATACCGGCACGTTCATCGAACCACCGATGCTGTCCTGAAAAATGCAGGTAATAGTTGGCGTTAGAAGGTGCGTGTCGGAACGGAATCTGCGCTACGTGAATCGCCAGCCACATGGCCACCTGGTCGACGTGCGTTTGTTTTTTTGCTCTTTTTAGCGGTTCGATGTTCTGCAACAGCCAGAGCGCCCAATGCCGCCATGCCGTGTCTACCTGCTCGACAAGGTGTTTGGGGATGCCGTACATGCCGCCGTTGCAATTCCCCAGGAACGTCAGATCCTGCTCGGCATGTCTCCTGGTGGACCCTACCAAGTCTCGCAGCATGAGTACCGGTTTTCGCAACAGACGGATTATTCGCCCCTTGGGCGTGCGGTCAGCGTGTATGTCCAGACGCGTTCCGCCATTGCCACTCCCTGCGAGCCCCAGTCTGCCAGACGCATCGACTTCAATCAGGCGCGGCTCTTCACGCATTCCGGCAAGCCGGGCCACCTCTCGCAATACCGGCAGCGGCGGGTTCGGACCGTCGACGACCTTAGCCGTCAACTCCGTGTTGCTGAGATGAGGGCGTAGATCATCCAGAGCGATCATGTCGGTATCGAGCAGGACAATGATCGAAAAGTCGAGGTCCTTCAGATTGCTCAACTGCGCCAGCTTGTTGCAATAGCGACCGTCGCCGAATGGCTTGATCTGGTGCGTCGTGCAGCCCAGCTCTTCGAAGCTGCGCCTGGCTTCGTCCGGCACGCTTTCCGTGAACTGGACGTGAATATCTGCTGGGTCATCGCAGCTATGCTGGCGCAGAGACAGCGCCAGTTGGTACCCCATGGAGGCGAACTTGGGGTGTCGATCGACAACGAACGAAAACAACGTCTTCCCGGCGATGTTTGGTTCGCGATAGTGGTGCGCTAAAGATGACATGGCGAATGCGTGGCTCGTCGAATTTCAGCTAGGGCAAGCGAACTGCCCGTACGGCGCGCACTGCGGCCGAGATAAATTTCGAGATCGGCTGAACCGCCGCTGGCGTTCGCGTCGGTGCCTGTGCTGACAATACGTAATGCTCGGCGTCTGTGAGCGCCGAAACCAGCGCAGGCCAGGATTCTTCCGCCTTGTGTGAAAGCGTTGCGCACAATGCCTGGAACAGGCGTTGGGCGAGTTGCGGCGCGGTGTGCGCGGCGTCGAGTTCATCAGGGGTAAATTGCCAATGCCGAAGGCGATTGTCCAGGAACTCTTGAGCATAGACAGCGACCCGCTGGGCGTTCAACGCAAGCCCCAGGCACTTGGAGACACGCGTGAGTTCCGCGACCGGCGCATCGATAAGCGTGTCGTAATCGACGAACACCCGCCGCCGCCCGTCTGTTGCGCGAATCGCGGGGGCCATGTGAGCGAGCCACAACCGGCACGATTTCTCAAGGCTGAAGCGGTCCCGGCGTTTCAGCGACCGGGCCACGCTGATCGGATTTCTGATTGCAATGACATAGAAGATGCGTAGACCGGAACGTTCGAACACTGGCATCCAGAATGGCAGCAATCGCGAAATGCGAGGGTCTTTGAGCGCGAAGATCTTCGTTCGACACTTCTCGATCAGCACCGAAGTCGCGCGCTCCCGAAAGACATCGAGCATCGCTGGAGCAATCCGATCGAGGTCGACAGGGGCCAATGCGTCCCAACTCGACCCGGCTGCGTGAAGAAGCTCGACGTTGATGCGGTGAATATCGAGATCCTCGAAAAAGCCCTTGTCGTTCTCCCCTGCAACCGGCTGACCAAGATTGGCGCCGAAATCGGCACCCATCGTCTCCATTGCCCGAGTAATGGCGCTAGTTCCGCCTCGATGCATACCTAAGACAACAATGAGCGTGGATTCGGTGTGCGGACGATTGACCGCGAGAATGTCATTTTCTAGAAGAGGATATGGATGCGAATAGACTTCCGTCACGATAAGCCCTAGTAGTGCATTAATGCGAGTCACCACGCGATTCGAGCCGCGAGACGCTTAACACAGTCATGCATAGGCCGAAGACGACTCAACGCAGAAGCGAAAGAGGTGCGGAAACCGTGGTCAAATTGAGGTGGCTGAATAGCTTTAACCATCATAGCAGCGGATCGGGCCATGAATCGTCGAATCACGATGTATAACGGTTTATTGGCGCAAGAATTCGATTACCGAATATTCGAATACTGACGGCAATATTGAATTACAGAATATTTCGCGCATCACTACAAGAAGCAAAGTGTTCCTGAAACGCCGCAATGTAATTTTATTCATGATCAGTGGGCAGATTGAATAGAGCGTTGTCTGATACTTCGAAAGATAGCGGGGTCTCATATCCGATGCCTGAATTGCCGGCTATACCGCTGATAATCCTTGCGCTCCACATCGCCCAGACTATTGAGCGTCGCTCAGGAGAGCACCGACGACATCACAGTCACGCTTTCCGTTTGCCTCGCAGCGAGACGCCTGAATTCTTCGACCCATTGCGCGACTGCGGGACGACTAAACCTCACCGGCTCTGCGATATCCGCTGCACCAGAACCGCCGCCCGCATCGTCGGCAATCTCTCATCTCCCGATCTCGCTCAGCGCGACACATAGGGATCGGCGTAAGTCGATTGCCAGCCGCCGCCGAGCGCCTTGCAAAGCGTGATCAGATTCGCGTCGGCCGTCGCCTTGCTCTGTTCTAGGTTGCTCTGCGCGTCGAGCAGTTGCTTCTGCACGTTCAGCACGTCGAGATAGTCGAGCGCGCCGCCCTTGTAGCGCTGCTGCGCGATCGAGAGTGCCCGCTGATTCAGTGCGACTACAGCGGACAGCCGCTCCTGACGCAACTGCTCCGCGTCGTAGACGACGAGCGAATCGTCCACCTGGCGCCAGGCGTCCAGCACCGTGTGCCGATAGACAATGGCCGCCTCCTGCTGCTGCGCCTCACGCAGTTGCAGCGTTCCCTTCAGACGCCCGCCCTCGAAAATCGGCATCGTGATGGATGGCCCGACTACGAACTGCCCCGACGCCCAGTTAGCAAGACTCGAAAGCTGAAGGCTTTGAAAACCCGCGCTGCCATTGAGCGATATACGCGGATAGAAATCCGCTTTCGCCATGCCAATCGAAGCGGTGGCCGCATGCAACTGCGCTTCCGCCCTTCTGATATCGGGTCGGCGTTGCACGAGTTCCGACGGAAATCCGATTGGCACTTGCGCCGGGAGTGCCGGCACATCGTGCGCGTCGCCGAGGGTTTGCTGGAGCGCTCCCGGTTCTTTGGCGAGCAGCACGCCAATCGCGTTGATCGTGGTTTCGCATCGCGATTCCAGTGTCGGGATCAGACTTTCGATCGACGCTGCCTGCGCGGATGCATTCGCCACATCCAGATCGGTGGTCACGCCCTCCTTCGCGCGTATTTGTGTGAGCTTCGCCGTATTGCGGGCAATGTCGAGATTCTCTCTCGCGATCCGCAGAAGCGACTGGGTTTCGCGCAACTCGATATAGTCTCTCGCGAGTTCGGCACGAGCCGAGAGCAGAACGGCGTTCCGATCCTCGTATGAAGCATCCGCTGAGGCCGACGCGGCCTCTACACCACGCCGGACGCCGCCCCAGATATCGAGTTCCCACGATGCGTCGAAGCCAGCCTGATGGAGGTTGTAAGCGGGCGAACCCGACGACCCCGGCAGCGGCGCGACGCCAAGCGGCGTGCTCCCCGATGCGGATTGCGATTGACTCCCGTTCGGGCTAACCCCGAGCAGGCCCAGAATCCCGTTGGGGCTGCCGCGCTCGCGGTTGTACGACGCAGCGCCGTCGAGCGTGGGATATTCCGCCGCGCCCGCTACGCGCTGCTCGGCGCGGCTTTGCCGCAGTCGCGCCGAAGCCGCGGCCACATCGAGATTCGCATCGGCCAGTTGTTGTTCCAGCGCGCTCAGCGTGGGATCGTCGAACAGTGTCCACCATTGCGTGTCGAAATCGGATTCGACCGGCTTGCTGGCCGCCTGCGCCGCCTGGGTCCGATCGAAAACCTGCGGCGTGGCCGACACCGGGCGTTCGAAATCCGGGCCGACGGTGCAACCCGCCATCACGAGACAGGCCAGCAATTCGAGTGCGATTGCGCGGAAAGAATAGTCGGTCGGGTTCATTTTTCGGCACCTCCCTTTGTATGCGCGTCGCTATTACGCCCGACCGCCACTTCAGTTTCGACAGACAGCCCCACGCTCAACCCCGACGCCGCTTCCTGGCCTGGATTGATAGCGATCTTTACAGGCACGCGCTGAACGACCTTCGTGAAGTTGCCCGTCGCGTTATCCGGCGCGATGGGTGCAAAGGCGACGCCAGTTGCGGGCGCGAGACTGTCGACATGACCGTGGATCGTCACCCCGGGAAAACTGTCGACCTTGATGCTCACACTTTCTCCCGGCCGTATGCGGGTAATCTGGTTCTCCTGAAAATTGGCGACGACATAGGCGTTGGAAAGCGGCACGATCGCCAGCACCGGCGTGCCGGGCGTGACGAACGCGCCCACCCGCGCCGAGCGCCGCCCGACCTTGCCATCGACCGCCGCGCGAATCTCCGTGTATGACAGGTTCAGCCTTGCCTGATCGAGTGCCGCTTCGGCACGCGCCTGCGCGCCCGCCGCCTTATCGCGCTGCGTATTCAACACGTTCAGGTTCTGCTGGGTCGATGCAAGCACGGCGGCATCGTGCGCCTGCTGCGCCAGCTCTCCGGCGAGCGTGCTCGACGCGTGCTGCTGTTCCTGAGTTGTGCCTGCGCCGGCGTCCGAGAGGTTCTGGTAACGCGCGGCATTGGCGCGCGCGAAGCCGAGTGATGCATCGTCGGATTTGAGCGTGGCGCGCGCCTGCTCGACGAGCGAAGGCTGCCGCGCAATCTCGGCGTCGTAGTTCGCGACGGATGCTTTCGCCGCGGCCACGTCCGCTTCCGCGCTCGACAACGCGGCCCTGAAATCGCGGTCGTCGATACGCACCAGTAATTGCCCGGCTTTGACCGACTCGTTGTCTTCGACGAACACGTCGGCAATCTGGCCCGCCACGCGCGGCGCCACGAGCGTGAAATCGGCTTCGACGTACGCGTCGTTCGTCGATTCGGTCGTCGAGCCATCTGTCAGACTGGAACAAGCCCACACGCCGACACCGATCGCAACAGTGGCAGCAGCCACGGAAATAATCCTGAGAGGAAATCGAGTAACGGATGACATGATTGCCGTCCTTAGCGAGAAGAAGGGGGCGTGGTGCACCACGGCGGATAAATACGCACGGGCAACACGGGCACGAGAAAGAGAAGAGCAATGGCGACCCCGGCCATCACCCGATAGAGATCCGCCGACGTCAACACCACCGCCTGCACATGGACCCGATGCGCGAGTTCGGCGAGGCTATGCGCCGCGTCGATACTTTGACTGGTCACGAGCGAGTGATTGCCCAGCTGATCCACGAGCATGTTCGAATGGAGACGTTCGCGATCCGTACCCAGTCCTTCGATAAGACCCGTTGCCACGGCGGCGGAAAACGTCTTGAGCGAGTTGAACATCGCCGAAGCAAACGGGCCGTCCGTGGGCGGCAAACCGGTCGTCACGCCCATCAGGACCGCCAGGATCACCATGGGTTGCGCGATGATCTGCAATGACTGGAGCCAGTAGAAGTTGTCGCGGATCCACTCGGACGTGATGAAGCTACCCATCGCGCACGTGGCGATCATCAGACACAGACCAACGGCCATGACCCAACGATGATCGACGCGGCGCAGGTTCAGAACCGCCGCCGTCAAGGGAAGCACGAAGAGCAGCGGCACGGCCACCAGCAACGACAAAGGCGCGGTTTGCAGCGGCCTGTAGCCGTGAACCTTGGCGAGATACTGGCCTGGTATCGCGGCCACGCCGACCAGCAGGATGACCGCGCCCGCAAGGGTCGTGAGTCCGTGAGCGAAGTTGCGGCGCGACAGCATCTGCAGCTTGAAAAACGGCAGCGGGTGAAACCACTCGTTAGTAAGGAATGTCACCAGCAGAATCCCGCCACCCGCAAACATCACGCGAATCAAACCGGAATCGAGCCCGTCGAGACGATCACCTTGAAGCAAGCCGGTCACCAGCATGGCGACAGCCGGGAATCCGGTCAAAAAGCCGCTCCAGTTGAATGACCCGAAACGTTCGAGTTTGAGCGGGTCCGCAGGCAGCCCTTTCTGGATCGCCACACAACTGATGATGCCCAACGGCACGATCTGCCAGAACGCCATCTGCCAACCCGCGTACTCGGTCCACAACGCGGCCAGCGGCGTGCCGAGCGCGGGTCCGAAGGTGGCCGTGAGCGCATACCCCGCGAGCCCGTACAGCTTCACCCTGGGCGGAAGATAACGCAGCGCCACGATGATCAGCATGGGCGGCAGACACCCACCCGCGATTCCTTGCAGCACACGCAACAGATAAAGAGTCGGCAGGTTCGGTGCCAATGGGCACAGGAACCCGAAGAGCATCGTCGCGAGCACGGCACCGATCGTAAATCGCTTGAGCGTGAACGTGATTCCAAACCACGGTGCAAATACCATGGTGGCCACATTGGCTGCTTCGAACAAAGCGGTCAGCCACGTTCCATCGTCGTGTCCGATTGACAGCGCCCCCTGGATGTCGGGCAGCGCCAGCGCAGTGACCTGTTCGTTGAGAATGGCCAGCAGCGACGCCAGCAGCATGCCGAGCAGACCGGTAGCCAGCCGCAGTGAAAGCGCGGACGATCTGGTCACCGGCTGCACAGAAGCCTCCGTGACCGGCACAGAATCGACTGCCGCCGATTGCCCATCAACAGGCGTTGCCGTTCCAGTTGCTAGAAGATTGCCTGGGTTCATGGAGACTCCGTTTCCAGTCGTGTTCGATTGAACATATGAAGGTCTTTTCATCAGATATCCGAAATATAAAGACCGTTCACATCGATGCTGTAATGCGCGCAGCTCACGCCGTGGGCCGCACCTCCTCGAAGTACTGCGGTGCTTCGCGACGGTCGAACATTCCATACTCGCGGATAATTCGGATACTCCGGCGACGCGAACCGTCGGCCGTCACCCGATCCCGCTCGAACACTTCCATCGCCTGCTGGTCGCGCCACGTCGCCACCACGATTACATCGCCGGGCGTGAGCAGCGCATCGAACACATCCCACGACACGAGACCGGGTGCATCCGTATCGATTCCAAGGGCGTTCACCGCCGCTTCGGCTCCGGTTTGCCTGAGCCACTCCGGCGAGCATGTCGCATCGAGCAGCATCACGGCGGTCCCAAGACCCGTTTCCGTGACATCGAGGCGTTGCTCGCGCAACATCTCTCCGGCAGGCAACTGGTTATCGCTGACGATTTGACCGATGCGCAGACGATAGTCCGCGAATACGCGGTCCCGCGCCGCTTGCTGTATCTTGTGATGCGCTGTCGTGGTCCGCCAACGCACGAGCGATTTTTCATCGCGCCAACTGGACAGCGAAAGAAGCCACCCTTCGCGCGTGAGACTGGCGTAACGGGTGTTATCGATAAAGCCGTCGATCTTCTCCAGTTCCGGGCGCAACATTCTGGCCATGCCGAGATAGGCATCGAACTGTGCGGGGATGGGGTTCACTTCGAGCATGGCGGAAAACATGGGTAACTCCTGCGTTTGATTGACTATCTGACGTGACGGAACGCAACGTGATGACGCGTATCGCGCGCCCTGCGGGCCGGTTCATTAAGGCCTTACCGACATCTGCCGCGTGAAGTCATTGTGCGGGTTACCCCTGATTCCTTCGAGTTCTCGCTAGTTGGTTTTCCGGCCAATAAGTGGATGAATTCTGCCAACCGGCCACGAATGTGCCGATAAGCTTCACGGCCGGAAACAGTGTCTTTCCGGCGGCAAAAAAGATCACGTCAAACGAGGGAAAATAGCGAGCACCGCCGACTGATCGACGGAAAAGAATCCGCGCGAGCCAATAAGTGGCTTCTTTGAGCCAGACCACCGGGCGAGTCGCCGCCCTGCAGATCACAGCGCATAGAATGGGTCACACAGACGCGATCATCAGAGAGCAAGGCAATGGAAAAACTGCGTGAAATGGAAATCTTCGTCGCGATCATCGATCAAGGCAGCTTCACCGGCGCGGCCGAAAAAGTCGGTATGTCAGCGGGTGCAGTGTCACGTGCGATCAATTCGCTGGAGACCCGTCTCGGGACACGTCTGCTCGCGCGAACGACGCGGTCGGTCCGTTCGACGGACGCCGGTGTCGCCTATCTCGAAGCGTGCAGGAAGGTGCTGGACACCATCACGGATGCCGAAGCCAGCATTGCAGCGGATCGGCTCAATCCAGTCGGCACGTTGACCATTTCCGCTCCGGTCCTGTTCGGCCAGCGCTACGTTGCGCCGCTGGTCAACGCTTTCGCGCTGCGTTACCCGGATGTCCGCGTCAACGCCGTGTACGTCGATCGAACCACGCGACTTCTTGAAGAAGGCGTGGACATCGCAATCCGCGTCGGCCATCTTGGAGATTCGTCGACATTCGCGATTCCTTTGGGCTTCGTGCAACGCCGGACGTATGCCGCGCCCTCCTATCTCGCTGCGCACGGAGAGCCGCTTCACCCGAGGGATCTGAACAATCACTACTGTGTGTCGTTCACCGGCGTCTCGGCGCCGCTCGAATGGGTGTTCTACGAAGGCGGTATCAGAGTGCCTATCAGACTTCAGCCGCGCATGATCGTCGACCTTGGTACCGCTGCGGTTCTCGCCGCCGTCGACGGTGTGGGCGTCATCCAGTTGCTGTCCTATCAGGCGGCTCCCGAAGTGCTCACGGGCAAGCTCCAGACTATCCTGTCATCATTCGAGCCCGAGTCGATTCCGGTGAACCTGCTTCATGTCGAGCGACGAAGCAGCAGCGGCAAGATTCGGGCTTTCGTCGAGTTCGTGACCGACGCGCTTCGCGATAACGCGCATCTTCAGGGCGTGGCTGCGACCGCGGCACGAACCTCTCCGTAGGCGGTCACTAGCGAAGCCAGGTCGAACGCGCGGTTCAGTCCGCTCGGGTTCGGCACGACCCACGCGTGTGCGCCGCCAAACAGGTCGGCCTGTGGTCCCCACTGGATATTGCGCGAGCCCGACATCGCCAAGATCGCCATCTTGCCGAGGAAAACAACGTGACGCGGCGCGTATCGCTCTATCTTCCGCCGGAAAGTCTCTCCCGCCAGTTCGATCTCTTCGCGCGATAACTCGGCGGCCTGCGCAGTTGGTCGTGCAACCACCGTGGTGAGGCCGTACCCATAGCGAAGAATCGTGCGATCGTTTTCGGGGCGAATTTGTTCTGACGTAAAGCCTGCGAGATGAAGCACGCGCCAGAAACGATTCCCTCTGCCGTCGAAGTGATGCCCCGACGACGCGGCCCGCACGCCCGGGTTGATTCCGCAAAATACAACCGACAGGCCAGGCGCAAGAAGATCCGGCAGAGAGTGCGGGGCATCGCGGGAAGCGACGAGAGTTTCGCTCATTGAACGGTCAGCCGCTGCTCAACAGCGTTACCGGCGCGCGACTCGCTACCAGCATCGCCGCGAAATCGTTGCCGGTACTGTTTCGGTGTGACCTCCAGCCGCCGCGAGAAAGTCGTGCGCATATGCGTGGCGCTGCGAAAGCCGCATTTGAATGCCACGGTCTTGAGCGGCGCATCCGACTCCTCGAGTAACTTTCTCGCAGTGTCGACCCGAACCTGCTCGACGAATACCGACGGCGTGACGTTCGCGTACTTCTCGAATAATCGCGAGAAGGTCCGACGGCTTACTGCAACTGCGCCCGCGAGCTGTTCGATCGACAGCACGTCGGTGATATGGTTGGTCACGTAGCGGTGGATTTTGCCGATAATCGGATCTTCATCGCTGCCCGCTCCGATATACGGACTGTATTGGGACTGCCCGCCCTCGCGCTGGATGTAGACGACCAGGCGTTTTGCAACCCGCACGGCCAGTTCGTGTCCCCAGTCTTCCGCGACCAGCGACAGGCACAGATCGATTCCAGCCGTCACACCTGCAGACGTGAAGAGGCGCCCATCGCGAACGAAAATCTTGTCGGGCTGAACGCTTACCTGCGGGAATTCCTGCGCAAGCCGGCCGGCGTCAGCCCAATGTGTCGTCACCTCCTTGCCGTCGAGCAGTCCCGCGTGCGCGAGCACGAATGCTCCATTGCAGACGGAGCCAAAACGCGTCGCGTCGTGGGCCTGCTTCAGCAGCCACGTGAGAAATTCAGCAGGCGGCCTGGTGTCCGGAAGCTGTGGACCGCCGGCGATCAGCAACAGGTCCCAACGCGTGTCGATATCCGCATAGCCAAACGGCACCGAAAGTTGCATCCCGTTCGAGCAGATTACCGGACCAGCTCGCGGGCCCACGAGAGAAACCTCGTATTTCTGCTGCCCGGAGAGGAACGTGTTTGCTTCCGCAAATACGTCGAGAGGGCCCGCCACATCGAGCGCCTGCACACCATCGAATATAACAATGGCGACTTTCATGCCGTGACCTTGTTGGATTAAATGAGCCTGTTCAATACCGGTGGTTTATCAGCACCGAGCCGAAGGGCTGGTCGGGCCGACTAGCCTCTATTGAAGAGCGATGGCCCAGATTACCCCAATGTCCTGAAAACGGTGACTCACTAGCCGGCAATTGACTTTTGCGTCTGTGTAATGAAAGACGGCCTCGGGGAACGTCGCGCGGACCGACGTCGTTAGCCGGAAACGGCATGCAGCGTGGCCTCTGCGAGTCCGTTGGCACAAAATCAAGCCCGTTTGGCCGGGTACTGAGACATCCGCCTGTTTGCACGTCCGGGCTGGCTGACTAGACTGGAACACCCGAATACGGCGACATCCGCTGCACCAGAATTTGCAGAGCAGGTTGCTTCGCGACCATTGGCGAAGACGCTTTCATCATGTTGAAAATGCGACGTATAAGTTGCCGCCACACGAGCGAGGCGCGACCGTTCGTCGTCGACAGATTCCCGGAGTAATGGCATATGCATGTTGCGATGATGCTGTACACAGGCTTCCGGCTGCTCGAAGTGAGTGGGCCAATGGATGTTTTCCACGAGACGAATCGCCTGTGCGGAGAAACGATGTATGAACAGCATCTCGTAGGTCCATCACCGGGACCCGTTCAATGTTCGAGCGGCATTTCGGTAGATACAACGGAATGCTTGCGGGATGCACTTCCTTCATTCGATATCGTCGTCGTACCGGGTTCTCCAATGGCCGACCCGGGGCGGCTGCATCACGAACTCGTGGATTGGCTCAGCGATGCGGGACGTGGCGTCCGAAGGCTCGCCTCGGTATCCAACGGAGCCTGCCTGGTCGCACGCGCCGGCCTGACCGATCCGCGTTGCGGACGAGATGGCCAGCTCTACTTGTCGCGAGGCGCCACCGACAGTATCGAAATGGCGCTACGCCTGGTCAGCCAGGATCTGGGAGAGGAGACCGCGTTAGGCGTTGCGAAGTCACTCTCACGCCAGTGCAACTGGGTGCGACTTTGACGCTGCCTGGATCTGGCAATCGCTGCCCACAGGGCCGGCTACCATCAGACGAATTTCCTCATTCCATGATCGATGACAATCTGATTTACAAGGCACTCGCGAATCCGTTTCGCCGCGATATCCTGAAGTGGCTGAAGACACCAGATCAATACTTCACGAGCGGGTATGTCGATGTCGGGCGCGGAGTACCGTTGAACGCGATTCTCGCGTTGAGTTGCCTGTCGCAATCTACCGTATCGGCGCATGTCACGGCATTGATCGAGGCGAGACTGCTCGTGTCCACCCGCGTCAGTCAGTGGCTATTTCTGACGCGCAACGAGGAAGTCATTCGTGCCTTTACGGCGGGACTCGGCAGTCATCTTTAGCCGATAAGCGCGGAGTCGCTCGCCCGTCTCCTATCAGATGATGCGGGTCATTCAGACACAGCGCGAATTTCCAGAAAAGTCCCCACCAAACCTTTCAACTCCCCTTCCGCAAAATCCCGTCAGGGCGTTTAGACATGCCTTCTGGCGCGTCTTGTTGCAGTGACGAGATGACGCAAGCTGTAATCGGTAAGAAGTGTGGGCCGGCACTAGTGAAAGCGCTCCCACTCGTCGACGCTCGCTAATTAACATGCCTTATTAACCAACCTGTTCATATTAAGAGATCGATCATCACAGCTCCGCGCACGAAACTTAGCCGTTAAAAACACACAAATTGCCTGCTTTTAGCCGAAATTATCAGTTTTGCGCTCAACAAGGCGAAGCCGTCTTTTTTGTATTAAAATGTACGAACTAGTTAGTTGCTAGCACAAAACGTGAGTGCTGTGACTCATCCGCGTCAACGTCACGCAGCCCGCGGAAACTGGGCCGATGCACGTGCGCACTGCTTCGTCCAACCTTCGCGAGCCACCCGTTCGTCCGATCAGCCTGCGGTGCAATGCCCGCCCGGGCCTCGGCGAAATCAGAGGCGATGGTTAGCTTCGATCCGGTGCCGGCATCGCAATACACGCGATGCCGCCAGCGTCACGGCGCAGACGGGACTCATCCTCGTCCAGAGTATGTGCAGCAGAACGCGATGACCTGGCGCCATCACCCGGAAGCCCTGACCGGCTTCCGGCACGAGCCGATTCATCACCGCCGGAGCCAGTGCGCGCCGGCTTTACGACCTGGCCCATGCACGCCGCCGCAATTCGGGCGACCGCTTGCATGCGCTATTTTTTGCGTATTAATGAAGACAAGTAATGTCCAAGCAAACTCAAACTAAGCCACCATCTACGGCGGCCCGTGTCGGCCTGTCCGTCGTGGGTGGAGTGGGCCTCCTGCTCGGCCTGTATTTCGCCATCGGCGGCGGCATGCTGATCGCCCGCGGCGGCAGCTGGTACTACCTGCTGATGGGCCTCGCCGTCTGCGCGGCCGGCATCCAGTTCGCGCGCCGCCGCTCGAACGCCTACCTGATCTTCATCGTCGCGGTCATTGCAACTGCGCTGTGGGCTCTCTGGGAAAGCGGTATCGACTTCTGGCCGCTGCAAGCTCGCATCTTCATGTTCACGATGCTGGCAATGGTGCTCGCGCCGGTCTATCCGGCGCTGCGCCGTTTCGAGGGCAAGAGTTCTGCGAAGGGCTTTGCGTGGACGGTCGGCGTCGTGCTGCTCGCCTGCAATGCACTGTTCGTGTATGGCATGTTCATTCCGCACGGCACGTTCGGCACCGAGTCGAGCATCCCGCTCGCGAGAAATCACACCGGTGGTGGCGACTGGTCCGCGTACGGCCACTCGGCTGGCGGCGACCGCTTCGTCGGCATTCCGCAGATCAATCGCGACAACGTGAAGGATCTGCAGGTTGCGTGGACCTATCACACCGGCGACGTGCCGCTCAGCCCGACCGGCGGCGGCGCGGAAGATCAGGAAACGCCGTTGCAGGTTGGCGATACGCTTTACGTGTGCTCGCCGCACAACACGGTAATCGCGCTCGACGCCGCGAGCGGTCACGAAAAGTGGCGTCATGCATTCCCGAGCAAGACGACCGTCTGGGTGCGTTGCCGCGGCCTCGCGTACTTCGATACGACGAAGCCGGTGCAACAGCCGAGTGTCAGCGGTTCGACGCCGATCACGCCGGTTGCGTTGCCGGCTGACCAGGCCGTCTGCCGTCGCCGCATCTTCATGAACACGATCGACGCCCGTCTCGTCGCGCTCGACGCGGACACGGGCAAGCTCTGCCCGGACTTCGGTCAGAACGGCATGATCGATCTGAAGGCAGGTCTCGGCAGTGCGACCGACCCGCTCTATGAACTGACCTCCGCGCCGACCGTCGCGGGCACGACCATCGTGGTCGGCGGCCGCGTCGCGGACAACGTGTCGCTCGACATGCCGGGCGGCGTGATCCGCGGCTTCGACGTGATCACCGGCGCGATGAAATGGGCATTCGACCCGGGCAATCCGCAGGACAAGCAGGCGCCCGCAGCCGGCAAGACATTCACGCGCTCGACGCCCAACGTGTGGGCGCCGATGTCGTACGACGCGACGTCGAACACCGTGTACATGCCGGTCGGCAATGCGGCAATCGACCTGTGGGGCGTGAAGCGCACCTCGCTCGACGAGTCGTACGGTGCGTCGATCCTCGCACTCGATGCGACGACCGGCGTCGAGAAGTGGCACTTCCAGACCGTCCACCACGATCTGTGGGACTACGACGTGCCGATGCAGCCGACGCTGATCGACTTCCCGGTCGAAGGCGGCAAGACGGTGCCGGCGCTGGTGGTCGGCACGAAGATGGGCCAACTGTTCGTGCTCGACCGTCTGACCGGCAAGCCGCTGACGAAGGTCGTCGAACAGCCGGTGAAGACCGCGACGATCCCGGGCGAGCCGTACTCGAAGACCCAGCCAGTGTCGGTCGGCATGCCGCAGATCGGCGCGGAAGTGCTGAAGGGCTCGGACATGTGGGGCATGACGCCCATCGACCAGATGATGTGCCGGATCATTTTCCACGGCATGCGTTATGACGGTAAGTTCACTGCACCGGACACCGACACGTCGCTCAGCTTCCCCGGCTCGCTCGGCGGGATGAACTGGGGTGGTCTGTCGTACGACCCGGACGCGGGCATGATCTTCGTGAACGACATGCGCCTCGGTCTGTGGGTGCGCCTCGTCAAGGAAGCGACTCGCAGCGGCACGTCGGACGGCAACGAAGCAGTGAACGCGGGCATGGGCGCGGTACCGCTCGGCGGCACGCCGTACTCGGTGACCAAGGACCGCTTCTTCTCGCCGCTGGGCATTCCTTGCCAGAAGCCGCCGTTCGGCAGCCTGACGGCAATCGACCTGAAGACGCGCAGCGTCGCGTGGCAGGTGCCGCTCGGCACGGTGAGCGACACCCGCCTCGCCGGCGTGCAGATGCACATGCCGGCCCCGATCGGGATGCCGACAATCGGCGGCTCGCTCAGCACCGGCGGCGGCCTCGTGTTTTTCGCCGCGACCCAGGACTACTATCTGCGCGCGTTCGACAGCTCGACCGGCAAGGAAGTCTGGAAGGCTCGTCTGCCCGTGGGCAGCCAGGGCACGCCGATGAGCTATCAGGTCAACGGCCGCCAGTACATCGTGATCTCGGCGGGCGGCGCACGTCAGTCGCCGGATCGTGGCGACTACGTGATCGCCTACGCGTTGCCGCAATAACTCGCGACGCGAGAGCCTGAAGCGCGGTTAGCTTTTCACGCGCTTCAGCGCACGCAATCCTGGCAACGGCATGCCGTCGACGCAGTTCCGCGTTGGCCGCATGCCGTTTTTTCTTGCGATCCCCGCAGCGCATTGCGTGCGGTTCTTTTCCAGCTTTTATGAACGACTCACCAATCGCGCCGTATGCCGCGCGCCGTGAAGCCTCGCCTTTACGTCACCCACTTCGCGAACCCGCAGGATCACGCACCGCGCTGCGCGCGCTCAGCCGATTCGCACGGCGTAGCTCGGCAATGCTGGCCGTGTTCGCCGCATCCGCGGTGACGGCCCACGCGCAAAGCTCGGTCACGCTGTACGGCGCGATCGACACCAGCATCGAAATCACCAACCCCGGCGCGGGCTACGTTGCGCGCATGGACTCCGGCGCCTATCGCGGCTCACGCGTCGGCGTGCGCGGCGCGGAAGACATCGGCAACGGCGTCAAGATTCTGTTCGACCTGGAAAACGGTTTCAGCTCGAGCAATGGCTCGCTCGCCGTTGCCGGCTCGATCTTCAATCGTCAGGCCTGGGTCGGCGCTTCGACGCCCTACGGCACGGTCCGCGTGGGCCGTCAGTATTCGCCGATCTACATCCCGTTCAAGGGACAACTCGACGCGTTCGGCGCCGGCACGATCGCCTCGGGGCTCGACAATCTGTCGAAGATCACCCCGTACGAGAGCAACGCAATCACGTATCTGTCGCCCGAATTCCACGGCTTCTCGACGACGTTGATGGCCTCGCTGCGCGACTCTACCGACGGTGACGGCAACGGCGTCGCCGCCCACATCGAAACGCTCGCGTGGCGCAACGGACCGTTCCGCATTTCCTACGCGCATCAGCAGACGCACGGCGACGGCGCGTTGCGCGCCAATCTCGGCGGCGTCTCTTATGTGTACGGACCCGTCACCGGATTCCTGTCATTCTTCAACGGCGACGGCGGCACGCCGCGCTATCACAACGACGGCGCATCGGTGTCGGCGCGCTACGCGCTCAGCGACCGCTTCCGCGCGTCGCTCGGCTATACCTACATGCGCGACCGCTCGGGAGGCGACGACAACGCCGACCAGTTCAGCGCCGCGTGCGAATACGATCTGTCGAAACGTGTGCTGCTCTATGCGAGTGCGGGCTGGCTGCGCAATCGCGGCGACGGCGAAATGACGCTCAAGGGGGTGAACGTCACCGGGCTTACGCCATCGTGGCCCGGCGCGAGCGTGCGAGGCGTGCAGTTCGGGATGATTAACCGCTTCTAGGCGATGCGCGGATGAAGTCCGGGCGTGCCGCCGGCAAGCACTCGCACACAGGCTTACATAGCGCCTGTCGAATCAGCCGCGCTCACCCGTTGCCTGTCCGCGCTTACAGATAACACTCGCCATCGAGATACGCTTTGCGCCAGCGCGTGATCGTCACGCGCTCGAACAATCCGACCAGAAAGAACGGATCGGCAGCGATAAATTGTTCGGCTTCGTCGCGCGTTTCCAGATCGACGACATACACGCCGCCGCCCGCGCCACTGCCGTCGTCGTTCAGCTTCGCGCCGCAGGCAAGCAGCAGCGCCTTGTGCTTTTCCAGAAACGCCAGGTGCGTGTCGCGCTCGCGAGCGCGCATGTCGGCGTGACCCGGCTTATCGAATGTTTCGATGATGTAGGGCATGCGACTCCTTTCAGTTCGACGCAATAGCGGACGGGTGCTGCGCCAGCGGCGTGACGTCGAGCACCATATAAGGAAACAGCGGCAACGCACTGAGCAGCGTATGCAGCTCGTCGTTCGACTCCACGTCGAATACGCTGTAATTCGCGTACTGGCCGGCGACGCGCCACAAATGGCGCCACTTCCCTTCGCGTTGCAGATTTTGCGAGAACGCTTTTTCTTCGGCTTTCAGACGATCGGTGAGCGCCGTGTCGGCGTCGGCAGGAATCTGAACCTGCATGTGAACGAGATACAGCATTCGAACCACTCCATTCCATTGAACAGGCCGCCTTTGCGGGCGGCCATGTGTTGCCTCAACCCCAGGCGAGAACCGCCACCGTGTACACAATGCCGATCCAGAACATCATGATCACCGTATAGCCCATGATGTCCTTCAGTTTCAGCTTCGATAGCGCGAGCGCCGGCAGAATCCAGAACGGCTGGACCAGATCGTTCCACGCATTGCCGAGCATCACGGCCGTCGCGGTATGTCCCACCGAAGCGCCGATCGACTTGGCCGCCTCGATCATGAACGGCCCCTGAATCACCCAGTGACCGCCGCCCGACGGCGCGAAAAAGTTGATGAAGAACGAACTGACCAGCCCCCAGAACGGCAACGTGGCGGGCGTCGCGATCTTCACGAAGAAATGCGAGAACGTGTTCACCAGACCCGACGACGCCATGATCGCCATGATCCCCGCGTAAAACGGATACTGCAGAATGATGCCGCTAATCGTCCTGATACCTTCGTTCAGTTTCTCCACGTAACGAATCGGCGTACCGAGCAGAATGATGCCGAGGAACAGGATGATGAAGTTGATCAGGTTCAGATCCATCGAACCGCCGCCGTGGAAGTACAGCACCACGTAGACCACGCCGATTGCGCCGATCACATAGCTCAGCAGGCGGCTGTTGTTCAGGCGATTGGCGATCGTATTGCTTTCGTCGATATCGACGGCCGGCGCCGCCGTTTTCGGTGCCTCGTTCAACGCGCGGTCGATTTCCGTCACGGGCTGACCCGGCTTCGGATGCAGCCACGCATTCAACAGCGGCAGCGTGATAATGACAACGAGGCTCGTCAGAAGCATCGCGGGCGAGAAGATGGTTTCCGACAGCGGAATCACGCCCATCTGCGCTTCCATCGGATGCCCTTTGGTCGAGATCAGCACCGGAATACTCGCCGACAAACCGAGGCCGTACATCGTAAATCCGCTATAGGCCGACGCGATGATCAACGGGTAATGCACGCCCTTGATGCTCAGCGCTAGCTTGCGCGCGACGATGCCGCCGATCACGAGACCGAAGCCCCAATTCAGATAGCTGCCGATTCCGCCGACCAGCGTGGCGACGATCACCGCCATGCGAGGATCGTGCACGCGTGCGACGAGACGGTCGAGGAAGCGCTCGGTAAGCGGCGCGGTGGCGAGCACGTAGCCCATCGCCAGAATTACCGCCATTTGCGTGGTGAACGCGAGCAGTGCCCAGAAGCCCTTGCCCCAACTCAGCGTGAGTGCGCTGACTGCCTGCCCCTGAACCAGCACGGCGAGAATCATCGTGAGCAACGTGAGGCCGATGGCGAACACGAACGGATCGGGCAGATACTTGCGCATCAGCTCCGTGAAGAATGCGGTGATTTTCTGCATGTGACTGTCTCTGGCTTGGTCAAATATATTTATCGGGTCATGCGGTGATACAGCGAATGAAGCTGGGTCCTACGGATACTCCCTACGATTCGTTTTGCGCGGAGTCTTTGCGATAACGCGTCAAGCCCATCAATGCGCGGTCGCGCCACGCGACGCGTTCTTCCCACTGTTCGAGCGGCATCGCGCTGCGACGCGCGGCTTCCACTGCAGCGACGAGTTCCGGTGTCCACGGATCGTTCTGGCCGCGTTCTGCGCCCATACGCGCATACGACGGCCCCATCTTCTGTGCATGCGAAGCGATGCCGCCGCGCGTGTTCAGATCCGCCGTCTCGAACGGGCCGATCACAGACCAGCGCAATCCGAGACCTTCACGCACCACGGTGTCCACATCGTCGACGGACGCAACGCCATCGCGCACGAGGCAATACGCTTCGCGTAGCAACGCGCCTTGCAGCCGGTTAAAAATGAAACCTTCCACTTCTTTGGCCACGCGAACTGGCTTCAGGCCCGCTTCGGTGTAGAGACCGATTGCACGCGTGACGGCCGCGTCGTCGGTAAAAGGCGCGGGCACGATTTCGACCACGGGAATCAGATACGGAGGATTGCCCGGATGCGCGACGACGCAGCGTCCGCGACCCGGCAGCGTTTCATCGACAAAGCGCGACGCCGCGAGAAACGAGGACGCGCTCGCCAGAATCGCGTGCGGTGGCGCAGCGCGATCGAGTTCGAGAAACAACTCGCGCTTGAGCGCTTCGATTTCCGGCGCGCACTCCTGCACGAGATCGGCGTCTGCTGCTGCCGCTTCCAGACTCGTTACGATTTCGACACGGGCGGCGATGTCGTGGGCGGCCTCAT
This sequence comes from Paraburkholderia fungorum, assembly GCF_900099835.1. Classification (NCBI taxonomy): domain Bacteria; kingdom Pseudomonadati; phylum Pseudomonadota; class Betaproteobacteria; order Burkholderiales; family Burkholderiaceae; genus Paraburkholderia; species Paraburkholderia fungorum. The sequence goes on along the minus strand of NZ_FNKP01000003.1, from coordinate 1,297,712 downwards.
CGAGTAAGCCGAAATGCGTCAACTCGTTCAGGCGTTGCATGATTTCCGCGAGCGCAAGGTCGCGCCGCCCGGCGGCCGGATCGAACAGGCGCACCTGCCAGCCGGCCCGCGCAAACACCACCGCGAACGCAATGCCGATACTGCCCCCGCCCACAATGCCCGCCCGCCGCGCCGCCCGTGCGTTCATGCTCACACTCCCGCGACGCCGACGGTCATGCCGCCGCACACGTACAGCACCTGGCCGGTCACGAAGCCGCTGCGCGCATCCAGCAGATACGACGCGGCGTGCGCGATATCGTCCGGCATCCCGACGCGTTTGACCGGCACGCTTTCGATGATCGCGCGCGTACGCGGCGCATCCGGCGGATTCGCGCGATCGAACAACTCGGTGCGGATCGGGCCGGGACCGATCGCATTGGCGGTGACGCCGAACGCGCCGAGTTCGAGCGCCCACACGCGCGTCATGCCGATCAACGCGGCCTTGGTCGCCGAATACGCGGTGCGCAATTCCTTGCCGAGCGCCGCGCGCGACGACATATTCACGATCCGACCGAAACCCGCCGCCTTCATGCCCGGCAACAAGGCCTGCATGCATTGCAGCGAACAGCGCACGTTGAGCGCCCACGCGCGTTCGAGTTCTTCGGCCGATTGATCTTCCGCGCTCGCCGGCACCACCACGCCGACGTTATTCACGAGGCGCGTGATGGGACCATCCGCGAGTGCTTGTGCGAGCGCGTCGGCGGTGGCCTGCTGATCCGACAGATCGGCGATCAATCCATTGCCGACGCGATCGATCACGACCACGTCGTAACCGTCTTCCTTGCAACGTTCAGCGCACGCAGCACCGATGCCGGCGGCACCGCCGGTAATCAAAACTCGTTCTTTGGCCATGTTCCGGATTCAGGGTGATAAAGAGGAAAGACTCAGACGGTGGCGATCGGCGTGACAGGCGAACCCATCGCGCCTGGCAGGCGGAGCGGCGGCGCGGTCAGCATGAAATGCGAGCGGCCATTTGCGCGCAGCCACGCGGCGAGATCGCGCAGATACCAGAGTTCGCCGAGCGGCAAACCGAGTTTGAAGAGGCAATGGTGATGCAGCGGCATCAGCGGATGGTCCCCCGGCGTGGCCGGGGCGCGCGCGGGATAACGCTCCACCGCGTAGTTGTCCGCGGCGAGGGCGGCGATGCCGGAATCGGTGATCCATTGCAGCAGCCGTTCGTCGCGGCCGTCGAGTGCGCAGCAGTGGCTGTCGAGCACCGCTTCGTCGGGCTGGCGGTTCATCTCCAGCACCATCTCGGCGAAGCCGGTGCGGAGCACCAGCATGTCGCCGCGCTCGATCTCGACGCGATCGGCTTCGATGGCAAACATCAGGTCGTCGTAGCCCACCGTGCGATGTTCGCGCGCGAAGTGCGCGACCAGATCGACCAGCACGCCGCGTCCCTGCATGCCCTTCACCGCGAGATTTTCGATGCCGAGCACGTCGGCGTGACTGTGTTCGCCGCCGCACGCGTGCGCTGCAAAGCCTTCGTTCGCGCGATATTCGACCGGGCCGACAATATCTTCGTTGGCGCGATAGCCGTTGTAGTAGACGCTCTCGGGCACGCCGTCGCCGTCCGCGTCGAAGCGCGCGCCCACATGCGCGAGCGAGTCCCATTGCGTCGAGTATTGCAGGCTCAGCAGTACCTGGTCGTCGCTGACCACGTCGGTCGCGCCCGCTTCGTTGCGCGCGAACGGGAAGTTGACGTAAGGCAGGCCGTCCCTGAAAGTCGGCCGCAACACGGGCGGATGTCGGCGCACGTTCAGCTTGTTGTCGCCGGGAAAATCGAGCGGCAACGACAGGCAAAAACTCAAACCCGCGCGGATTTCACGCGCGCCCTTGAGGACCTGTTGCGTGCCGATCAGATTCGGCCTGCCGAGTTGGTCGTCGGGACCGAAGTCGCCCCAGTTCGATCCTTCGGGTTTGTTCTTCCAGCGCATGTCAACTTCCTATGGCAATCCAGGCTGCGTGTTTTGTCCATGTGCGGACCGCGAACAGCGGACAGTGAAGCACTCCGTCACGCGAGCAGGGCGGGCGGAATCTGGCCGTAAATTTCAAGCAGCGCTTCGACCGCGCGCGCTTCGTTTTTCAGCAGCCGCGCTTTCGGGCCGCCGATCACGAGCGCGAATGCCTCGCCGTGAATCAGGAAACCGCGCGCCAGCCCCGCCACGTCTTCGACGTTCTCGCCGGTCGAGCGATGCCAGCCTTTTTTCACGCCCTCTTCCACTTCGATCTCGAGCGTCTTGCGGTCGATCACCGAACCGTCGGTCGATGCGGTCAACGGTTCGCAACTGTCGAGCAGCCTGCAGCGCGCATCCACCGACAGCGCGCCGAGCAAGGCCTTGCCGGCCGCGCTCGCATGCACGTACATGAAGCCGCCGGGTTCGTCGCTGTAGCGGATCTTTTGCCGCGACTCCATCACGTCGAGGTAGACCACGCGATTTCCGGCCAGCGTCGCGAGCGCCGCGGTTTCGCCGGTGGCGTCGCGCAGCGAAGTGAGCAACGGCTGGAACAGCAACGTCAACGGGTCTTCGCTGCAGATGTCGCGGGCGACATGAAGCAGCCGTTGCGTCGGGTAGTAACCCGCCTTCACGCCCGGCGCGTACAGGTAGCCCTTGGCCACCATGGTCTGCAAAAGCGCGTGACAACTCGACAGCGGGATCTCGGTGCGACGCGCGATCTCGCTGTAAATCATGGGTTGCCGCACTTCGGCAAAGAGGTTTATCACGTCAAAGACGCGCACTGCAGTTTTCACATCCATGACAACATTATCGGCATATCGATACCAAGATTACAATGGGTTGACGGGTTTACACCTACTCGCTCGATGTTTCCAGTTAAGCGAACGCAGGGTAATCACTTAATTGACGCGTTTGACGGGCCGTCCCTATAGTCGCGCTTTCCGTTCGCCAACGGACCTTAAGTTCTTTTGGCGAACAAACTGCAGACGGACATCAAGTCCGCAACGTGCATTCGCGGCACAAAACCGGAGACGTACCAGGATGGCGCTCACGCTCGACACGCAGCACCGCAACGCCCGCAAAGCGGGGATTGCCTCTTTCGTTGGGACAACGATCGAATGGTATGACTTCTACGCGTACAGCACGGCGGCAGCGCTTGTGCTCGGCAAGATATTCTTCCCGACAACGTCCGCGCTAGCCGGCACGCTCGCGGCTTTTGCGACTTTCTGGGTGGGCTTCCTGGCGCGGCCAATCGGCGGGATCATTTTCGGCCACCTCGGCGACAAGGTCGGCCGCAAGAAAACGCTGATCATCACGCTGATGCTGATGGGATGCTGCACGACCGGCATGGGCTTGCTGCCCACCTATAACCAGGTCGGGCTGCTCGCTCCGGCTCTGCTGATTCTGCTGCGCTTGATGCAGGGCATTGCGATGGGCGGCGAATGGGGTGGCGCGGTGGTGCTGTCGTCGGAACATGCGCCGAAGGGCAAGGAGATTCTTTATTCCGCGTTCGCGCAGCAAGGTTCGCCTGCGGGCAATCTGCTGGCTACCGTCGCTTTCCTGCTGACCTCGATGCTGCCGGATCACCAGTTCATGACGTGGGGCTGGCGTATTCCGTTTCTGTTCTCGGCACTGCTGGTCGTGGTGGGCATGTTCATTCGGATGAGCGTCGACGAATCACCGGCCATGCAGGAATTGAAGGACAAAAACAAGGTGGCGAAGCTGCCGATCGGCGAAGTCCTGCGTAACCACAAGGGGCTGGTAGCGATGGGCGTGGGCGCTTGCGTGATCGGTCTGTCGGCGACTTACTTCAAGACGACGTTTGCGCTGTCGTGGGCTGTCACGAGCATCGGTTTCGACCGCACGCAGTTTCTCACGGTGATTACCGGGGCGATCGTTGTGCAACTCATCGTGCAACCGTTCGGCGCGGTGCTTGCCACGAAAATGGACCTGAAAAAAGCGGTCATTTACATGCTGGTGCCGGAAATCGTCGCGCTGCCGTTGATGTTCTCGCTGATCGCCACCGGCTCCACCAAACTCGCGATGCTCGGCATGGCGCTCGCTTCGATTCCGCATTCGCTGTATTACGCGGCGATGGCCGGCATCCTCGCCAAATCGTTTCCGGTTCAGGTGCGCTACACGGGTATTTCGCTTTCCTATCAGATTTGCGGCATGGTGTTCGCCGGCACGACGCCGATTCTCGGGCAGTACCTGCTCGGCGCAACCGGATCGATTCTTTCGGTCGTCGCGCTGGGTATCCTGCACGTACTGATTACGCTGTTCTGCGCGCTCGGTTTGATCACACGCATGCATCAGGAAGGCGCGCGCGACGCGGCGCGTTCGGCGGCGCTGGCGGAGGTTTGATGGGTGCGGGGCGGCTGCGGCGAGAGTAGGCAGTAGATATCGCGGACGGGACGCGGGCACGTTGAATTGTTCGCGACGCACCATGCAACGTACCGCAGCCGAACCCGTCTCCCGTATCGATCCGCCGCGACCGGCTACTGGCTGCCGCGCCCCGCAATTTCACTGCGTACCGCAAGCCGGTTATTAACCGACTGCACGCCCGGTACATTCCTCGCCGCGTTGATCGCGAGATCGATCTGCCGCACTTCAGGCACGCTGCCGCTCAACGACACGACGCCGTTATTCGCGCGAACAGTAATGTTGCGAAAGCGTAGCCCCTGATTCCGCGCATCCTTCAACGCGCGACGCACATCTCTCGCAAGCTGCCGGTTTGCGTCCTTCGCGACTCGTGCGGAATTCGATGTGCTCTGCGCGGGCGCGGCCGGTTGAGCGTGTGCGTCGAGACATCCCAGTACGATGGCTGTGCTGCCCACCAGTTTGACGAACCGAACCGCATTCATTGTCTTTCTCCTTTTATCTGTCTTTGGATGAACATGTCGTTCTTCTCGAAGCGAAATATCAACAGCTAGTCTTGCGAAGCGAACGCGAGTTACGCGTATTGCGCGGCTGGACAAACATCGCCAGCCGCGTTCGCCATCGACTTAGAACAGGTGATAAACACCGACCGATGCCGTCAACGGCGTCGTCCCCAATTCGGGTGACGCGGTGCCGGTTTGCAGCGGCAAAGGATTGCTGTTCAGGATGATCGACGAAATGCCGTAATTGCGGATGAACCCGGCGCGCGCATAGAGCGACGTGCGTTTCGACAGCGAATAGTCGTAACCGAACATCATCCCCAGCGCCGAATCTTTCGCCGGATTGCCGGCAGCATCGCGCACGCCGGACGTATCGCGATAGACCACCGACGCGCGCAACGCGTTGCGTCCCCACGGCAGCGTCGCGCCCACCAGATACGAACGCGCGATGCCGTTGCCGGCCAGGTCCGGCGCAACCTGCGCGAATGCCGCGGACAGCACGTAACTGCCGACGTCATAGATCGCCGAGACGCCGTAAATGTCGTTGCGAACCGTCTGCGTGCCGCTTGCGGTTGCGACCGGCGCGCTCCACACGCGGTTATAGGCGCCCGACAGATACAGCGCGCCGTTCGTCCATGACGCGACGACGCCCTGATTCGACGCATACGGGGACACACCCTGCGTGCCGTTGAACGCGTACATGAACGTCGCGCCAAAACCCGCGACGCGCGGCGTGGTCCACGTTACCGAATTGCTCTCGCGCACGAGAATCTGACTGGACCCCGGGCCCAGGTCCGAGTTGTAGCCGACGCCCTTCGGCGTCTGCACTGCCCCGCCCGCGAGCCAGGTGACGACCGAATTCGTGGTCACTTCGCCGAATGGGTCGATGAACTCGGGCAGATTCGCGGTGGGTTGCAGACCGAGCCGCAGCTGCCCCCAACTCGCGGAATTGAGTCCCACCCACGCCGCACGATCGAACAGCGTGTTGCTGGTAGACAAGCTGCCCGTGTTCGCCATGAAACCGTTTTCGAGGTTGAATTCCGCCTTCAGGCCGCCGCCCAGATCTTCACGGCCGAAAATCCCGAACTGCGAGGTGTGGACACCGCCGCTCTGCGTCTGCCAGCGCGAATTGCCGCTGACGCTCTGGTAATTCAACCCCATGTCGACGGCACCATAGAGCGAGATGCCGCTTTGCTGCGAGCTTTCGATTTGCGGCCACGCGGCCAGCTCATCCAGCAGATAAGACTCGGCGAATACCGAGTGAGAGAGCAGCGCCATGCCCGCTGCGCAAACAGTCTTTTTGTATTTCATCTGAACCCCGATATGGACTTGATAGTGCGAGCAACCGGGCGCGACACCCGGCATGCAATGGCGAATCTCAGACGCTCAGGTATTGCTCGACCAGCGCGGCCCAGTAGCCGGCGCCAATCGGCAACGCCTGATCGTTGAAGTCATAGCCGGGGTTGTGGATCATGCAGCTGCCGTGACCGGTCGCGCCGTTGCCGAGCGCGACATAGCAGCCGGGGACCTTTTCGAGCATCCACGAGAAGTCTTCGCTGCCCATCATGCCGGGCGGCATCGGCAGGATATTGTTCGCGCCGACGACCCTGGCGATCGCCTGACGCGCCTGCGCGGTTTCTTTTTCCGTGTTGATCAGCACGCGCGTCACCGCCTGATAATCGATGTGCGCGGTCACGCCGAAGCTGCGCGCCTGGCTCTCGACGATCTCGCGCAAGCGCGTTTCGATCAGTTGCTGGACGCCGTTGTTGAGCGTGCGCACCGTCATCAGGATGGTGGCGGTGGACGGCACGACGTTGTGCGCCGTCCCGGCCTGGATCGCGCCAACCGTCACGACTGCGGACTCGGCCGGGGAAACGTTGCGCGACATGATGGTCTGCAATGCCATCACGATGCTGGCGGCGGCCACTACCGGGTCGCGTCCGAGGTGCGGCATCGCGCCATGCATGCCCTCGCCGCTTAGCGTGATCGTCACGAGGTCGGCGGACGCCATCATCGCGCCGCTCTGCACGACAAAATAGCCGACCGGCACGCCCGGTGCGTTGTGCAGCGCGTAGACGGCGTCGCACGGAAAGCGCTCGAAAAGGCCGTCTTCCATCATCCGTACCGCGCCGCCCATGCCCTCTTCCGCCGGCTGAAAAATCAGGTTCAGCGTGCCGTCGAAACGACGGGTCTCCGCGAAATAACGCGCGGCAGCCAGCAGAATCGCCGTGTGTCCGTCGTGCCCGCACGCGTGCATCTTGCCGTGCACCTGGCTTGCATACGGAAGGCCGGTGTCTTCGATAATCGGCAGCGCGTCCATATCCGCGCGTATGCCGATCGATCGCGGTCCATCGCCCACCTTCAACCGGCCGACCACACCCGTGCCGCCAACGCCCTCCGTCACTTCATAACCCCAGGCCTTCAGTCTTTCCGATACCAGCCGGCTTGTTTCGAGTTCCTCGAAACCCAGCTCGGGATGTGCATGAATACGTCGGCGAAGTTCGACAAACTCGGTTGCCTGCTCGCGAATTGCGGGGTCGATATTTATTGTTTGGGACAACACCTTTCTCCTCGTACAGTCTCGTCGGACACATGGCGCGCAATTGATGCCAGCGCGTGTTGTGGAGCGAGTCTACGAGGTCGGCGGTGAATAAAAACATGATAAAGTTTTATACCAATAACCGTTAGTTATAGTATTTTCCCTAGGGTAATAGTGGCGATCAGGCTCCATCAACTCCGTGCTCTTGTAGCGGTCGCCGACCATGGCAGCGTGATCGGCGCATCGCGCGCGCTCTTCGTCAGTCAGCCTGCCGTGACCAAGGCGATTCGCGAACTGGAAACCGATCTCGGCATTACGCTTCTCGGACGCAGCGTGAGCGGCGTCACGCTGACGCCGAGTGGCGAATCGCTGTTGCAACGCGCTCGCCTGATCGTCGGCGAGCTGGAGCGCGCCGAGCAGCAGATGGCGACGGAGCGAGGCGCGCTGGAAGGCAAGGTGACGGTCGGCGTGTCGCCGCTCGCCGCGCTGACGCTTTTGCCGCACGCCTATGCGCGGTTCCGGCAGCATATGCCGGAGGTCAACGTGGAGTTCCTCGAGCAATCGGCATCGCGGCTGGTGGAGGGTTTGCGCCAGGGATCGCTCGATTTCGCGCTGGCGGCGTCGTACGAGGGCGTGTCGGACGCGTCGATCGAGACGACCGAGATGCTGACGATTCCAATCGCGTTCGCCGTGCGCAAGAACGGCAAGCTCGCCAGCGCAACGTCGCTCGCCGACCTTTGCGACGCCGAATGGATTCACTCCGACACGACCAACGCGTATCCGCACTTCATCGATACGCTGTTCAGCGAGCACGGCTTGCCCGTGCCACGCCGTATTACGCGGTGCACATCGCAATCGCTGCTTTACAGCCTCGCAATTTCAATCGATACGGTCATGTTGTGGACCTCGCACACCCTCGAACTCGTCAATACGACGGGACAGTTTCATCAACTCGACTTTATCGATATTTCAAAGCACGTGAAGTTGCAATTGATGCTGCGGGAAGGCGCGATATTGACGCGGCCTGCTGAATTTTTCATTCGTTGTATCGAGAATACGAACGAAATATTTTCGCTTCCGTTGAAATAAGGCAGGCCATGTTTTGAGTGCAAGGCTCTGCCACTTCAAAACACCAAAAAACGGCCGCTAATCAGATCGTCAAACTCATCACCGCCCCGGGCCGGGCGCTCGCCTGACTTTCCAACGCCTGCTCGATAAAGCCAATAAACGCGCGCACGCGCGCATTCAACGCCGACCGCTCGGCGACGCATGCGTAGAGGTCCATCGGCTCAGGTTCGGCATAAGCCTTATTGCGTCCATCCTGTCTGAACAACGGCACCAATCGTCCGCTGTCGATCAGCGGTTGCGCGACGAAACTCGCGAGCCGTGCGATACCGCCGCCGTTCGCCGCGATCTGCGCGAGCATGTCGATGTCGTCACAAACGAAGGCCGGATTCACTTGCGCGTCGAAGCGCAGGCCGTTCCGCACGAATCCCCACGGCAGAAAACGACCATCGGTCGGATATCGAAACACCACGCACGCGTGGTCTTTCAGATCCTCAGGAGAGCGCGGCACGCCCGCGCGTTCGAGATACGCGGGCGACGCGCAGAACACAAACGGGCGCGACGCAATTCGCCGCGCGACCAGTCGATCATCGAGTTGCGCGAATATACGAATGCTTACATCGACGCCCTCAAGCCGATGATCGACGGGCCGGTCGGTGCCGATGAGTTCAATGTCTATGCGCGGATAAGCAGCCTTGAATGCCGGCATCAGCGGCGCAAGAACGTGGCGGCCGAACGCCGCTGTCGTGGCCACGCACAACCGCCCCTTCGGCGACGCTTCCAGAGTTGCCGCCTGCGACGCGAGATCGATATCGCCCGGGATATGGCGCACCTTCGCGTAGTACCGTGCGCCGCTTTCGGTGAGCGCCATGCTGCGTGTGGTTCGCGAAAGCAGACGCACGCCCACGTGCGTTTCGAGCCGCGCTATGCCCTGACTGACGGCGGCCGCGCTCACACCCTGCGCGCGTGCAGCCGCTGCAATGCTGCCGGTCTCCACGACACGAATGAAGCCGTTGATCAAGCCCAGAATGTCCATTGCCCCTCGTTGCTTCTGTCGTCCATTTCGTAAATTTTACTTAAGAATGAATCAAGCATCAGAGCGCTACCGACTTGTTTGCCGGCTTGCTACGCTGGCCCTCTCTTAACCAGCCAGCACTAACGAGGTTCGATCCATGCCATCAAAAACGACATACGGTCGCCGTATTCGCTTTCCAACGGCGGCCACGCCCTATGTCTTCGCGCTTTACATGGCGACTATTATGGCGTTTCTCATGTGTCTCGTGATCACCGTCGCGGAATTCGGTATCGATGTGCATTACATGGAAAATGTGACGAATGCGTATCGTGTGGCAATGCCTGCGGCGTTTGTCTGCGTGCTGATCGTGCGTCCGATAGTCGCCCGGCTCGTTGCGTGGACAGTGCATCCGCACTGATGAACTCCGCACGTAGCGTCGAGACGTCCTTAAGCGCGAAACCTCGGTTCCGCCCAATCCGCTTTGCGCGCCGACGCGACAAATGCCTGGAGGTAGTCGATCGAGTCGTCCGACTCGCGTGTTCCAAGGAAGATCTGTTTGGCGATGCCCTTCTTGCCGAGCCGCAACGGCGTAAGCGGCATCCATCCCGCGTATTCCTCTGCCAGCCAGCGCGGCAGTGCCGCCACGCCGCGCCCGCTCGCGACCATTTGCAACATGATGTCGGTGGTTTCGATCACCTTGTGGCGCCTCGGTACAACGTTGGCGGGCATCAGAAACTGCGTGTAGACGTCGAGCCGATCGGTTTCGACGGGATACGTAATCAGCACCTCCGAAGCAAGCTGATCGGGCGTGATGTAGGGTTCGCCCGCAAGCGGGTGCGCGTCGGCGACAACCAGCACCTGCTCATAATCGAACACCGGCTGAAATGTCAGCCCTGCCTTTTTCAACGGATCAGGCGTGACGAGCACGTCGATGTCATAGCCGAACAACGCGCCAATGCCGCCGAACTGGAACCGCTGCTTCACGTCGACATCGACATCAGGCCAGTTGGCAAGATAGGGCGACACGACCTTGAGCAGCCATTGATAGCACGGGTGACACTCCATGCCGATTCGCAGCGTGCCCCGCTCACCTTGCGCGTACTGCTTCATACGCTCTTCCGCCAGTTCGAATTGCGGCAACATCCGGTTCGCGAGGCCAAGCAGATACTGTCCGGCCTGCGTGAGTCTGAGCGAGCGTCCCTCACGCGCCCACACAGCCGTGCCCAACTGCTGCTCCAGCTTCTTCACGGTATGACTCAACGCCGATTGCGTCAGGTGCAGCTTGTCGGCGGCGGCGGTGAGCGAGCCCTGCCGCTCCACCTCTCTGATAACCATCAGATGACTACGCTCCAGCATCACGGTCTCACATGAACATAATTGATCGATGCATGAAATAAATCCATTTTTATTCATGCACGTAAAATTCTATCATCGCCTCCAGTTTGTTTTCTTTGGACGGCGCACAAAAAATGGTCACCACACATAATCTGGGTTTTCCGCGCATCGGCGCTAAACGCGAACTGAAGTTTGCACTCGAGAAATACTGGAAGGGCGAGTCGTCGCGTGACGAGTTGAAAGCCGTCGGCGCGCAGCTTCGCGAGCGTCACTGGAACGACCAGGCAGCGCTCGACTTCGCCCCTGTCGGCGACTTTGCGTTCTATGACCAAGTGTTGGACATGAGCTTCACGCTCGGCAATCTGCCAGAGCGCGTGCGCGATTTTCACGGCGATACGCTGGATAACTACTTCCGCGTGGCGCGCGGCCGTTCGGCTCACGGCACAGACGATCACGACGCCTGCTGCGGCGGCGTGGCAGCCGGTGAAATGACGAAGTGGTTCGACACGAACTACCACTACATCGTCCCTGAGTTCGACGCGAAAACGCAATTCTCGCTCGACCCGTCGCGCCTGCTGCAACAACTTTCGCAAGCTCGTGAGAACGGTGTCAACGCGAAGCCCGTGATCATCGGACCGGTGACGTATCTGTGGCTCGGCAAGTCGAAAGACGGCTCCGACAAGCTCGATCTGCTGCCGCGCCTGTTGCCCGTGTATGCGGCATTGCTCGACTATTTCACCGCGCAGGGTATCGAGTGGGTGCAGATCGACGAACCGGCGCTCGTCACCGAACTCGACCCGGCATGGCGCCAGGCTTTCGCCACGGCCTATGAGGCGCTGTCGACGCGCCGCATCAAACTGCTGCTGGCAACATACTTCGGCCCGCTTCAGGACAATCTCGAACTCGCATGCAAACTGCTTGTTGACGGCATTCATATCGACGCGATCAATGCGCGCGATGAAGTCGCCAGGGTCGTCGCGCATCTGCCTGATCTGTCGGTGGTGTCGGTTGGTGTCATCAATGGCCGGAACATCTGGAAGACCGATCTGACGGCCGCGCTGGAATGGCTCGAGCCGCTACATGGGTCGCTTGGCAACCGACTGTGGATCGCGCCGTCGTGCTCGTTGCTGCATACGCCCGTCGATCTGAATAGCGAACAGAAGCTCGATGCTGAAATCAGATCGTGGCTGGCATTCGCGCTGCAAAAGCTCGACGAACTGAAGACGCTCGCCGGTGCGCTGAACAATGGCCGTGCCTCTGTCGCCGCCGCGCTTGAAGCGAACGCGGCGGCGATTGCGAGCCGCCGCGCGTCACCGCGTGTGCACAACCCGGCCGTCAAAGCAGCGATTGCGCGGATCGACGCAGCACTCGGCAAACGCGTCAGCGCGTACACGCAGCGTGCAGAAAAACAGGCAGCGCTTCTCAAGCTGCCCGCGTTCCCGACTACGACAATCGGCTCGTTCCCGCAGACCAGCGAAATCCGCCACGCGCGCAGCCAGTTCAAGGCGGGCGAACTCGATCAGTCCAGCTATCGAACAGCGATGGAACGCGAGATCAAACGCGCGGTGCAAGAGCAGGAAGCGCTCGGTCTGGACGTGCTCGTGCATGGCGAAGCGGAACGCAACGACATGGTCGAATACTTCGGCGAGCAACTCGACGGCTATGCGTTCAGCCAGTTCGGCTGGGTCCAGTCGTATGGCTCGCGCTGCGTGAAGCCGCCGATTCTGTTCGGTGATATCAGCCGCCCGAAAGCGATGACCGTCGAATGGACCCGGTACGCGCAATCGCAAACCGTCAAGCCGATGAAGGGCATGTTGACCGGCCCTGTCACGATCCTGAACTGGTCGTTCGTGCGCGATGACCAGCCGCGTTCGGTGTCGTGCTACCAGCTCGCGCTGGCAATCCGCGAAGAAGTACTCGATCTGGAAAAGGCCGGTGTACGCGTGATTCAGATCGACGAAGCCGCACTGCGTGAAGGACTCCCGCTGCGCCGCACGCGATGGAATGAGTACCTGCGATGGGCGGTCGAATCGTTCCGTATCACCGCAAACGGCGTGCAGGACGAGACGCAGATTCACACTCACATGTGCTATTCGGAGTTCAACGACATCATCGCGTCCATCGCCGATATGGACGCGGACGTGATCACGATCGAAACATCGCGTTCGGACATGGAACTACTCGACGCATTCGACAACTTCAACTATCCGAACGAGATCGGCCCTGGCGTGTACGACATTCATTCGCCGAATATCCCGAGTGAGGAACACATCGTTCAATTGATGAAGAAGGCAGCTGAGCGGATTCCGGCGGAGCGTCTGTGGGTGAATCCGGATTGCGGTTTGAAGACGCGTGCGTGGGCTGAAGTGATTCCGGCGCTGACCAATATGGTCGCTGCGGCCAGAACTTTGCGCTCGGCTGCCTGATCTCACGCGAATATAAACCGGCAAACGATTGATGCCTGATCGAGAGTCGCGAATGACGGCCGCCTCCTGGCGGCCGTTTCATCTTTAGTCGTCACAGTTGCCTGTTTTAAGAAGTGGATCGCCGCCGATTTCATCGAGCATTAGCGTGATCCAGCCCAGCGGGTATTCGAGCGCGACCGGCGTACTACGACGAGTAGTGCACATCGAAACTACAACCTGCTTTCAACTCTCGCCATGAAGCGGCAAAGAGAAAGGATTGCCTTTCTCAAGCGTAAGACTATCAATCGCTATGTCCATCCCGCTACGCAATTGATCTCCTACGACCACGGTCCGCTCCTTTCAAACCAGTCGAACGGGTCGCGCGCTCTTCTATTCGTACGCAGGCACAGCAGCCGCGCCGCCCCCCCGCTTCTACCCCGCATCCGATTAGTCAATACCTGTTGCGATCAGACGACGCCTAGCCCAATTTATTACTGCGCTTTTGTTTCTGGAAATATCATTCGCACCATTGCGCGGACCTGACTCGGCGCATCACCTTTAGTTACCGCCGCGACGGGGAGCATTTCTCACCGACGGCTTCTATAAAAAATATCGCTACTGCCATGAAAAAAACGACTGCGGCAATCGGCGCCGCTCTGCTCGCCCTTGCCACCCAATCCGCGTTCGCACAAAGCTCGGTCACGCTGTACGGTCTGGTCGATACCAGCGTGCGTTACCTGACCAACGCAAACGCCAATAACGACGCTCAGGTTGCAATGGGTGAAGGCGTCGAAACGCCGAGCCGTTTCGGCTTGAAAGGCTCTGAAGATCTGGGCGGCGGTACGTCGGCGATCTTCAAGCTCGAAAATCAGTTCCAGTTGTGGTCGGGCAAGCTCGACAACAGCAACAATCAACTGTTCCAACGTAATGCTTACGTCGGTCTGTCGAACCAGCAATACGGAACGTTGACCTTGGGCCGTCAGCAAACGCCGTTCTTCGAGGCCATGGGCAACACCTACGACCCGATGACGGTCGGCGACTTCTGGCAGGACAGCTGGATCTATAACGGCATCGGCCCGTTCCTGTTCACCAACAGCTCGGTGAAGTACACCAATCAGTTCGGCGGCCTGCATCTGAGCGGCATGTATGGATTCGGCGGCGTGGCGGGCAGCACCGGCGAGAACAGCATGTACGGCTTCACCGCGTCGTACGATCTGGGCAATCTGTCGGCGGTCGTCGGATTCCAGCAGAACGACGTGTCGGGCAAGAAGTTCAACCTGTTCAACATCGGCGCGGTCTACGCGGTGACGCCGTCGCTGAAGCTGCTGGGCGGCTGGCTGCACGCACAGGACAACACGGGCTTGACCGACGTCGACATGCAGCAGTCCGGCGCTCCCGCGCTGGCCCACGTGAGCCCGAACCGGATCGACGACAGCTTCTACGTCGGCTCGACGTGGCAGGTCACCTCGCCGCTGGCTCTGACGCTGGCCGGCTACTACGATCACGCGCGTAACGCAGCGAACGTCGACGGCACGCTCGGCACCGGTGTCAACTATTCGGCTACGATCCTCGCCGAGTACTCGCTGTCGAAGCGGACCGAAGTGTACGGCACGGTCGACTTCACCCGCGGCAGCGGCGCGTTCGTGGCGGACTACCCGGGTCGCAACAATCAGACGGGTGTTGCCATCGGTCTGCGCAATATTTTCTGATCGGGCGGCCTGACCCGTCAGGCGCGACGTTCAGCGAAAACCGCCCGCATCGTGAGATGCGGGCGGTTTTTCTTTGCCGGTACTGTTTGCGTTGCGTCTCCTGAATGGGTCAGCCGAGCCACGTCCTGATTTGCGCTGCCATCACCGAACTCGAGATGCCATAGCGGTCGTGCAGCGTCGGCAACGCACCGGCATCGAGGAACTGATCCGGCAACGCGACCTGGCGGAACTCGGGCGAAACCCGCGCGCGCATCAGCGTGCTCGCCACGGCTTCGCCGAGGCCGCCGACCACGCTATGGTTCTCCGCGACGATCACGAGCCGGCCCGGCCTCGCGCATTGCTCGATAATCGTCGCTTCGTCGAGCGGCTTGATGGTGGGTACGTGCAGCACGGCCACGCTCGCCGAGCCGTCGTCGAGCAGCTTGGCGGCTTCGAGCGCGCGCATCGTCATGAGGCCGGTCGACACAATCAGCACGTCGCGGCCGTCGCGCAGCAGCTTCGCCTTGCCGAGTTCGAACGTGTAGTCGTATTCGTCAAGCACCACTGGCACCTTGCCGCGCAATAGCCGCATATAAACCGGCCCATTGTGCGCGGCAATTGCACTCACTGCCTGCTCGGTGTCGAGCGCATCGCACGGATCGACAATCGTGAGCCCGGGGATGCCGCGCATCATCGCGATGTCTTCGGTCGCCTGGTGGCTCGGACCGTAGCCCGTCGTCAAGCCCGGCAGCGCGGCGCAAATCTTCACGTTGAGGTTTTCTTCGGCGATCACCTGGTGGATGAAGTCATAAGCACGACGCGTCGCGAACACGGCGTAGGTCGTGGCGAACGGGATAAAGCCTTCCTTCGCCATGCCGCCCGCTGCGCCCATCAACAGTTGCTCGGCCATTCCCATCTGGAAGAACCGCTGCGGATGTTCCTGCGAAAAGACGTGCAGGTCCGTGTATTTCGACAGATCGGCAGTCATGCCGACGATGTTCTGACGCTTGCGCGCTTCGGCTGCGAGTGCGTGACCGAACGGCGCAGGTTGAGTGCGCTGGCCTTCGCTGGCAATCGACGCGATCATCGCCGAGGTCGTCAGGCGAGGCTTGTTTTCCGCAGGTTTGTCGATGACGTTGCTCATGCTCCGGCTCCTTTCGCATGCAGTTGGTCGAGCACGTCGATGGCGTGTTGCCACTCGTCCTGCTCGACGCGGATAAAGTGGTTTTTCTCGCGCGTTTCGAGAAACGGCACACCCTTGCCCATCAGCGTGTCGGCGAGAATCACGCGCGGCTTCGCATCGGCGAGATTGCGGCAGCGATCGAACGCCTGAACCACAGCAGCCAGATCGTTGCCGTCCACGCGTTCGACGTGCCAGCCGAACGACGCCCACTTGTCGGCGAGCGGCTCGAAACCGAGAATCTCGTGCGATACGCCGTCGGCCTGCTGGCGATTGACGTCGACAATCGCGATCAGGTTGCCGAGCTTGTGGTGAGCGGCCGACATCGCGGCCTCCCACGTTGCGCCTTCATCCAGTTCGCCATCGGACATCGAGTTGTAGACGAACGCCGGATTGTTCTTCAGACGCAAGCCGAGCGCCATGCCAACCGCGATCGTCAGGCCTTGCCCCAGCGAGCCGCCCGAGATTTCCATACCCGGCGTGTAGGCGGCCATGCCCGACATGGGCAGGCGGCTGTCGTCCGATCCGTAGGTTTCCAACTCGTCTTCGGGGATGATCTTCGCTTCCAGCAACGCAGCGTAAAACGCAATCGCGTAGTGGCCGTGCGACAGCAGAAAGCGGTCGCGCCCTTCCCACTCGGGTTCATCGGCGCGGAAGGTCAGCGCGTGGCAATACGCGGCGGCGAGAATGTCCGCGTAGCCGAGCGCCTGGCCGATATAACCCTGCCCCTGGACTTCGCCCATCCGCAGCGCGAAGCGGCGGATCCGGTAGGCGGAGTTGGCGAGCGCGGTGGTCGCATCAATGGTGTCGGTGTCCATCATGGCTCCAGTGTTCATTGAGAAAAGTGCAGCGTGCTCAGCGGTTGACCACTTTCGCGGGCACGAGGAAGACGAGCAATGCGCCGATCGTCACGGCGGTCGAGATAAAGATGAGTCCGGCAGTCGACTTGCCGGTGAGGTCGTTCAGCCAGCCGACAATCGCCGGCGAGAAGAATCCGGCCAGATTGGCGAAGCAGTTGACCGCAGCGATGCCCGCCGCCGCCGACATGCCGCCAAGCACCGCGGTAGGCAGCGACCAGAATTGCGACGACGACGCGAGAATTCCCGCAGACGCAATGCTCAGGCAGATGATCGACGCGCTGACGCTGCCGAGCAAAGGCAAGGTCGCGAAGCCGCCTGCCGCGATCAGCATCGGCACAGCGAGATGCCAGCGGCGTTCGCGTTGGCGATCCGCGCTCATGCCGATCAGCGGCAGCACGACGATTGCGCACAGGTATGGAATTGCCGTGAAAATACCGACCCACAACGGATCCGCCACACCGGATTTGCGAATGATGGTGGGTAGCCAGAACGTCAGGCCGTATTGTCCGAGCACGACGCAGAAGTAGATCCCGGCCATCAACCACAAGCGGCGATCACCGATAAACGCGCGGATCGAAATATGCGCGACCGTATGCTTCGCGTCGGCCACGACGTTGCGTGCAAGCAGTGCCTTTTCGGACTCGCTCAGCCACTTCGCTTTGGCGATGCCGTCGTCGAGATAGAGCAGGATCGCGATGCCGAGCACGAGCGAAGGTACGGCTTCGAGCACGAACAACCACTTCCACCCTTGCATCGACATCACGCCTGCCAGCGAGTGCATGATCCAGCCAGAAAGCGGGCCGCCGATAATTCCCGCAAACGGAATAGCCATGAAGAACATCGACAGGGCTTTGGCGCGGCGGGTCGATGGAAACCAGTAGGTGAGATAGAGAATGACGCCGGGCGCGAAACCCGCTTCCGCCACGCCGAGCAGAAAGCGCAGGCAATAAAACGCAGTGGGGGTCTTCACGAAAATGAAACTCGCGGAGATCACGGCCCATGTCAGCATGATTCGCGCAAGCCATCTGCGTGCGCCCACGCGATGCAGGATGAGGTTACTCGGTACTTCGAACAGAAAATAGCCGAGGAAGAAAATGCCCGCGCCCATGCCGTACACGGTCTCGCTGAAATGCAGGTCGCTCAGCATCTGCAGCTTCGCGAACCCCACATTCACGCGGTCGAGATACGCGCCGAGATAGCACAACATGAGAAACGGAATCAGCCGACGCACGACCTTCGCGTAGGTCCGCGCTTCGAAAGTCGCGGACTCGACATGCGGCGTCATATCGCCCACCACGGGCGAAGCAGTGAACTTCGATTTCATGCCTGTCTCCTGTGGATCGACGTTAGCGCTTTGCGTGCGGAATCGGAGTCAGCGCAAATGCAGCGAATCCGACTGACCGTTCAAGCGATAACGTCAATCTCATGCAAGATGGTCTTCACCATGCCTTGCAAAGCGTCCCAAGTTTTTCTTGAGTACGCGAATCAACCGGCTTATTGCCGGCGTCGGCGTCAATGGATCAGCATGCCACCATTCACATCCAGCGTGATGCCCGTGAGATACGTGGACAGGTCGCTCACGAGGAACAGACACGCATTCGCGACATCGGCGGCGTCCCCGAGACGGCTGAGCGGAATGCCCTTGATGATGTCCGCCCGCATTTCGGTCGTCAGCTTGCCGCCGGTGATGTCGGTCTGGATAAGTCCGGGCGTGATCGAGTTGACCCGAATGTTGTTGGGACCAAATTCGCGTGCCATCGCACGCGCCAAACCCAGCACGCCTGCTTTCGCGGCGCTGTAATGCGGGCCACCGAAAATGCCGCCGCCGCGTTGCGCGGAAACGGACGACATGCACACGATGCTGCCGCTGGTCTGCTCTTTCATCACCGGCAAGACTGCCTGGCTCATATAGAGCGTGCCACGCAGATTGACGTCCATGATGGCGTCGAAGTTCTCCGCGGAAATGTCCAGTGTGCGAACCGGTTGGGTAATGCCCGCGTTATTGATCAGTCCGTCGATACGGCCATACTTCTCGAGCGTCGCACGCGCGGCAGCGACGCAGGCCGCTTTGTCGGTCACGTCGCACGCGAGTCCGAGATGACCGTCCCCCAGATCCGCTGCGGCATTTTTTGCCTCTTCTTCGCGGAGATCGAGAATCACGACCTTGGCGCCCTGCGCAACCAGCGCCCTGGCCGTCGCTTTGCCGATGCCTCGCTGCGATGCAGCACCCGTTACGATCACCACTTTGTTGTCGAGCAACATCTCTGTCTCCTGAGTTTGATTTGATGGACAGAGTGTCTAACTCGGGGCGGCTGCGATCAACGCACTACGGCTCAATCGTCATTGAGAAAAATTCAGATGAGCCCGGGTACAGGAAAACCCTGGCGCAATGATCGGGCTCACTCACGCAGAGTGCGGGATTCAAGTGCAATTTCGCGTTCGATCCACGCGACGAAACGCTCGACTCGCGGCAACTCTGCATGCTGCCTCGGGTAAACAAGGTGATGCGCGCCAACCTCGACGGCATGGGTGTTGTCGAAGACCGGCACGAGCACGCCTTCACGCACTCTCACCGACGCCAGCATCAGACTTTCGAGCGCAATGCCGAAACCGAGGGCAGCCGTCTCCAGCGACATGTAAGAGCGGTCGAACGAGAAATCAAACGTTTTGTGTGCCGCCGACACGCCGGCTCGCCCAAACCATTGCTTCCACTGAACGTGCGGCGTTTCCGAATAGATGAGCCTGTGTTGCAAAAGATCTTCAGGCGAATTCACGGGATGCTGAGCGAGATATTTTGGCGAAGCCAGCGGCGCAATGAACTCGTTGCGCAGCGTTTTAACTTCGAGGTCGCTCCAGTTTGCATAGCCATGACGCAGATCGACGTCGTAATAGCCGCTGGTAAACGACACATCTTCATAGGAACACGCGAGGTTCAACTGGATGTCGCCATTCGATTCGTGAAACGACGCGAGCCGCGGCAGCAGCCACATCAGACCGAAGCTCGGGCTCGAATGCACCCGCAGTATGTCGACGTCCGAACGGCTCGACGCGCGCTCCGTGGCGCGGCTCAGATCGGCCAGCGAGCCCGTCACGTCGGACAGATAACGCTCGCCCGTAGGCGTCAGCACGAGTCCACGGCCGGATCGATAGAACAGCGACTGGCCGATGATCGATTCGAGATTGCTGATCTGGTGACTCACCGCCGACGCGGTCAGGCCGAGTTCCTCGGCCGCACGGTTGACGCTCTTCGTTCGGGCCACGCTTTCGAACGCGACGATGGCCTTGACCGGTGGAATGCGCATAGTGAATTTTTTTCAGACGAAGTTGAATGAAACCGCCTTGTTCGCAAGTGTTCCGTACTGCCATTCTGTCTACAAGCCTCGCAGAACCACGCGTTTTCATACGCGAATGACGCGGCCAATCATAAGCATACGTTGCGCAGTGCAGCAACCGCGCAGGAGACAGCAATGAATTATCCGACTTTCCTCCCGGAAGCGCGATTTATCATCGGCCACCCGATTCGTCCTCACTCCATCTGTCTCCCCTTCCGGTCCAACGTTCACGCATTGCGTCGAGCCGCGCCGTATTCGTTCCGATAGTTCGCCGCAAGGAGACAGGAGATGGATCAACCTCGCTATTTATTAGCCGCACGTTCAATAGTCAAACGCTTCGGTCCTACGAGCGTGTTGAACGGCTTCGATATTTCGATTGCGCCCGGTGAGGTGCATGCTTTTCTGGGCGGAAACGGAGCGGGAAAATCGACGCTAATCAAGATCATTTCAGGGCAGTTCGATCGCGACGGCGGCACGCTCGAATTCGACGGACAGGACATCGGCGCGTCGGCGAGTTCGCATGTTGCGGACGGCTCGCTCGCGGTAGTCAATCAGGAACTCGCGCTGTTGCCGCACCTGACAGTGGCCGAGAACATTGCGATGCCGCGACTGCGGCGCGGGACCGCGCGTTATAGCGAACGTGCTTCGATGACCATTGCGATCGAAGCGCTGTCGCTAATCGACGCGCAATTCGCGCAGGTATCCGCAGGCCGTCTGGTTGGCGACCTGACCTTGCACGAGCGCCAACTGGTTGAGATCGCTCGCGCATTGGGGTCGGGCGCAAAGCTGCTATTACTCGACGAGCCGACCGCGAATCTCACCGCCGCCGAGACGACACGTCTGTTCGCCGTGATACGCCGTCTGATTGCCGATACCGGTCTCGCTGTTCTGTTCGTTTCGCACCGCATGCGTGAGATACGGCAGATCGCAGACGTGTGCACGATTATTCGCGATGGCAAAACCGCCGTCGATCGTGCTGCAATCGATGCGATCACGGACCGCGAAATTGTCGAGTGCATGGGACAAAGCATCGTCATCGACGAGGCGGTCGCGAACATCGCCGTCACGACGGAAATCGCCCAGCCCGCGAATGTCGCGGATCATGCGGGCCATCAACCATCACAGCGAAATGCTGGCACGCTTCGCATCGAACGCGACGGCATATCGGTCGATGTGAGTGCCGGCTCGATCATTGGACTTGCCGGTGCGCCGCTGGGACCTTCATCGCTGATCGATGCATTGACAGGCATTGCACCAGTCGACGCCTGGAACATCACGCGCGACGGCAAACGCATCAACTATCCGCATCCATGCGCGGGCGCACGCGACGGCGTCGGCTTCGTATCGGGAGATCGCTCGAACAAGGGTGTGCTTGCCACGCTGCCTATCGTCGACAACCTCGTCGCTGCGGCACGCGTGGTGAGCCGGCGCGGCATCGTCAGACACGCAGAGGTCGAGCAAGCCACCCAACTGCTCGACGCGCTAAAAATACGCGCGGGATCACTATGGGATTTGCCCGCGACGCTCAGCGGCGGTACGCAGCAAAAGCTGCTGATCGCCCGCTGGCTGCTGCTACGCCCGAAGCTTCTCGTTCTTGAAGAACCCACACGCGGCGTCGATATCCGAACCAAACGCGAAATCTACGCGTTGATCCGAAAAATGGCCCAGCAGGGTACGACGATCATCTGGTGGTCTACCGAATACGTCGAGCTTGTCGAACTGTGCGACACGGTGCTCGCATTCGATCTGGACGGCAAACCCACTGACGTATTGCGTCACACCAGCGTCAACGAAACCCAACTCGCTACGTCGACCGGCATGGCGGCCTAAGCGGATGCACGTCGCGAAACAGGTCGTCATATCGACCGGCGGACGTGCAGGAAAGATCGATCAGGAGACACTTATGAAATCAGTTACGCATCCCATCGCGGAGCAGCGTTTGCAACGTTCCGGTGCAGGCCGTCGATTGTTGTCGACATATCGCTCTGAAATTGCGATTGCCATCGCGATCATCGTGATCGAACTCGCTGTCGGCATGATCGTGCCGGCCGCGCTATCCGGTGGGAACATCTCGAACGTGACGCAGGCGGCCGCCCCGCTCGTCATCATGTCCTTTGGCGTTCTGCTCGTCATCATCACGGGCGGTATCGATCTTTCGGTCGGCTCGGTGTTTTCGCTGACCGGCATGGTGACGGGACTTGCGATGTCGCACGGCTACGGTGCGATTGCGAGCAGTGTCGCGGGATTGTCGGTCGGTGTGCTGATCGGCGCCATCAACGGCGCGCTGGTCACTTTCGTCGGACTCGCGCCGTTCGTCGTAACGTTGAGCACTTATGCAATCGCGGGCAGCCTTTCGTTCATCGTCACCGACGGCCACTCACTGCCTATTTCGAATCCCGACTACTGGCTGCTCGATTCCGGCACGCTGATTCCGGGTCTGCCTAATTACGCGCTGTGGTGTGTTTTGCTGCTGATCGCAATCGAATTCTGTTTGCGAAAAGTTGTCGCGGGGCGTTGGCTATACGCAATCGGCAGCAGCAGTTCGTCAGCGCGCGTCATCGGGATTCCGGTGAATCGCGTCAGATTGGGCGCTTATCTGATGTCCGGATTGCTGGCGTCGTTTGCGAGCATCGTCAGTGTGTCGTACATCAGCAATGCGGAAGCGACCGCGGGTTCCAGCCTGATGTTGCAGGCAATAGCAGCAGTCGTGATCGGTGGCGCGAGCCTGTTTGGAGGCACCGGGTCAGCGGTCGGCGCGATGCTCGGCGCGCTGATGATCACGATCATTCAGAACGGCGCGAACCTGATCGGCGTCAACAGTTTCTGGCAAGGCACGGTGACGGGCGTTGTCATTCTCATTGCGGTTCTGGTCGACCGCGCTACCAAGGCCCGGCGCTAACAGCGGGTCAATCAGACAATCGTCAAGGAGACAGATCATGTTCAAGGACAATTCAAGCACGCTCGATAACGCGCCCGTCCGTCCGCTCAAACGTGCACTCGCGGCCTCGATACTGGTGCTTCTCCCGGTAATAGCATCGCAGCCGGTTGTCGCTGCGGACAAGCAGACTGTCGCCTATATTGCGCCGTCGCTCGATATTTCGTACTGGCAATGGGTCGCCTACGGTGTCAAGCAAAGAGCAAAAGAACTCGGCATGGACTACGTCGAATTCACCTCGGAGAACTCGCCGGCCAAACAGATGGACAACGTGCGTACCGCGATGACGCGTGGCGTCACTGCCATCGTGATGGGCCCGGTCAGTTCGACCAGCACGCCGCCTGTGCTTCGTCTGCTGAAGAGCAAATCGGTGCCGATCGCTTTCACCGGTATCGGACCGCAAGCGGGAGAAACCGACTTTACGTCGGCAGTGACCGCCAACAATTACGATACGGGTAAAGCACAGGGCACTTACGTGTGCAAACTTGCGAAGGACCGTGGCAGCAACAAGGTTGCGATGCTTTCGCTGCCACAGGATCGCGAGAACGCGCAGAAGTACATGAAAGGCGCGCAGGAGTCGTTCAAGGCCGACGGTTGCGATCTCGTTCAGGTACTGGAAACGCACGGCCTGACCGTCAACGAGGCGGTGCAGCAGGCTAACGACGTACTCACCGCGCATCCCGATGTGAAGGCGATTTATGGCATGTACGACGAAGCCGCGACCGGTGCTGCCAAAGCGCTGCAAACGCGTGGGATTGTCGGCAAGGTGGCGGTCGTCACTGCCGACGGCAGCCCCACTACGATCAAGCTGTTGCGAGACGGCACGATTCAGGGCATTTTCCTGCAGGAGGCCGTCGGACAGGGAATCGATGCAACCACCCAGGTGTACAACGCGTTGAACCATAAGCCGACGACCCAGCAATTGGCACTCAAGGAGCCGCTCGTGACGAAGGAGACAATCGATCATCCCGAAGCTCAGGCAACCGTCAAACGGGTCTATCCGCCGTCGGCCGGCAGCTACTGAGAACTTTATCGGAGAGACGCAACGCCGCTCGCGCAGCAACGAGCGGCGCAGGCTCATCAGCATTGCCTATGAGGAGACGACGTGGACAACCTGCCTATCATCGACCCGCATCATCATCTATTCGACCTTGAGCACGGCAACTATCCGTGGCTACAGGGCCCCATGCTGAAACGCGTATTCGGCGATTACTCCGCGATTCGCCGGGACTATCTGATAGACGATTTTCTGGCTGATATTCGCCACCAGAATGTCGTGAAGACCGTGCACCTTCAGGTCGAATACGATCACAACGACCCGGTCGCGGAGACGCGATGGTTGCAGAGCGTGGCCGATGTGCACGGCTATCCGCACGGTATCGTTGCATTTGCCGATCTGGCGTCGCCGACTGTTCAATCGGTGATTGAAGAGCATTGCCAATATGCGAACGTGCGCGGCATCCGCCAGTGCCTTAACTTCCATCGCGATCCGGTCAAGACATTCATCGACAGCCCTCATTTAATGAGCGATCCGCAATGGCGTCGCGGCTATGCGCTGCTGAAGCAGTTCGATCTGTCATTTGACCTGCAGCTTTACTACACGCAGATGGAAGAAGCGCTCGCCCTCGCCCGTCAGTTCCCTGATACGCCGATGGTGCTCAATCACACCGGCATGCCGGTCGACCGTTCGCCGGAAGAGATCGACGGATGGAAAAAAGGCATGACGCTGCTTGCATCGGCGGAAAACGTGTTCTGCAAAATTTCTGGGCTGGGAATGGGCGACTGGAAGTGGACGGTATCGAGTATTCGTCCGTTCGTGCTTCACGCGATCGAGGCGTTTGGTGTAAAGCGCTGCATGTTCGCGAGTAATTTTCCGGTCGATAAACTCTTTAGCAGTTATGACGCGGTATTCGATACATTCAAGGAAATTACCGCCGATTTCTCAGTGCTTGAACGGCAGGCGCTGTTTCATGACAACGCGGAACGTGTGTATCGTCTGTGAGATTGAGCGTGAGCAAAGATCTGGTTGGCGGTTGACACTGGTCCGCTATCGCGCGTGACGGCCGCTTTCTGGCGGCCGCATAAGAAGCATGGCCTGTGGCCCTCTAAAAATAAAGAATCCTTCATCTTTGCGCCAGTTTTTCCCGCAAACGCTATGCGTATTCTTCTACGGCATCACTTGCCGGAGCGTCGGCGCATGGCGTTCTTCGCGACACAAGAATCAGGATCACGCCTGACCCTCCGGCATGAAGGACCAACCGCTACCAAGGGATCTTCATGTCCAACTACAAGCCGTTCATCGCCGCCAGACAGAAGTTGGCACTCGTCGCGAGCATCGTCCCGCTGACTCTGATTCCTTTTACGACTGCATCAGCGGCATCGGCCGCACCGGCCGACACCCCGCCGCCGTACGAAAATCTCTCTACGCTGCACGTCAAATCATCTGCGCTGAAGCCGTTCGAAACTGTCTTGCGTCAGAACGCGGCAGATGCGCGTCATGCGCCGGGCAATATTTCGTTCACGATATTTCAATCGCTATCGACTCCGTCGACGCTCTATGTACTAGAACAATGGAGCACCGAAGCCGCGTATAAAGTGCATATGCAGCAGCCTGCACTGCTCGCGATGCACAAGGCGGCGCAGGACGATCTGGACGGTCCGATCAGTCACATGCGCATTGCACCGGTTAGCCCCGGCGACGACTCCCAGCCCAAAGAGATTACCCACGCGGATCAGACCAGTAATGTGCTGGTATTCCTGAGCGTAAAAAGCGCCGCAGAAAAGCAGTTCCGCACTGACATCGCCAATGTGACGCCGACCTTTCGCGCCGCGCCCGGCAATATCTCATTCGATGTCTTCGAGGACACGGGGCATGCCGATTCGATGGTGCAACTGGAGCGCTGGACCAGCGACGCCACTCATCAGGCAAATCTGAAACGACCGATCATCGGCACGATCCGCGCGGACTATGCGCTCACGCTTGCCACACCGATGATGAACGGACGGGTCCTGCTCAAGGACATCACCAACGGCTAACAGGCCGTCATCACTACATCGCGGAATAAGCTCGAAGCCGTACTGCAAATCGGCGAGCTGGAGCGGATAGCCGCACGACATTCCGCTCCAGGATTTCCCGGCTATCGACGCGTGCATGCGTGCGTGCCACACCAGCATGTACGCGTCGAACCCGCTCAATCCCACCCACCGCCCAACGCCCGGATCAGATTCACCGCTGCCAGCAACTGCCCCGTCCGCGCCTGAATCAACGAACGCTGAGCATCGAGCGCCGACGTCTGTGCCGCGACCACATCGAGATAACTCACCGCGCCATCGCGATACTGCCCGGTAGCGAGCGTGAGCGCGCCCTGCGCATCGTCGGCGGCGGCGCTTTCGTGCTGCGCTTCGCTGCGCAACTCGCGCACGTTCGCCAGTTGATCCTCGACCTCGCGAAACGCCTGGAGCGCCACCTGCCGATAATCGGCGCTACGTTCGTCGAAGACCGCGCGAGCGCGATGGTCCATTGCGTTGCGTCGGCCGCCATCGAAAAGATCGACCGCGAGTTCGGGACCGAGCGACCAGAACGACGCAGGCGCGCTCAGCCAGTTACCCGGATCGTCGGACTGGAAGCCGCCCGCCAGGCCAAGCGAGATATCGGGGAACCACGCTGCGCGCGCCACACCGATTGCGTAATTGGCCGCGACAGCCCGTTGCTCCGCAGCGGCGATATCGGGCCGCCGTTGCAGCAACTCGGACGGTACGCCCGCAGGCACATCAGGCACCGTCGCCGACGTCTGGGCAACAGGAAGCGTAAACAGCGATGCCGGTACGCCGGCCAGCGTCGCCAGCGCATGTTCGGCAGCAGCCCGTGCGCGACGCACGCGGGCCTGATCGGCGGCGACGTTTTCGAGTTCGGTGCGAGCGCGGTACACGTCCAGTTCCGACGAAATACCGCCTGCATGACGGTTCTCGGTGAGCTTCAACGCTTTCGCATCGGCGACCTGGGTGCGCGTCAACAGATCGGCCTGTTCGTCGAGCCCGCGCGTGTCGAAATAGGCGTTTGCCAGATCGGCTTGCAGCAGCAATTTAACGGCGGCCAGATCGTCCACGCTCGCCGCCTGCTGCGCGGCCCCGGCGCGCACTTCGTTGCGCACCTTGCCCCACAGATCCAGCTCATACGACACGCCGATTGAAGCCGTGTGCGACCCATACGTGGCAGGTTGCCCAGAACCGCGCAGCGGACGATAGTCCGACTGACGGTTCTGCTCGCTATCCACCTCGAGCGTCAACGATGGAAACAGCCCCGAACGCGCAGTATCGAGGTCGGCGCTGGACTGGTCGTGCCGCGCCACCGCAGCAGCCAGTTGCGGATTGTCCTTCACAAGCTGCGTTTCGAAACGATCGAGAGTTGGATCGCCGAATGCTCTCCACCATTCGTCGTGACGCACTTTCGCCGGCCATTGCGCGTAGTGCCAGACACCGGACGGCGCGGGCGCCTCCTTGAACGCGGCAACCTGCGGCAACGCCGGCGCGTGATAAACCGGCGCGAACGAACACGCGGCGAGCGTGGCCGCCATCGCGCACGCCGTCATGCGAAGCACTCTATGCATGACCCTGGCTCCCATTGCCTGCATCCTTCGACTCGACGATCTTCACCGCCTCGCCCGCCACGATCGAATCGGGCGGATTGTCGATCACACGGTCGCCATGCTGCACGCCGCTGGCAATATCGAGCGCCGTGCCGTAGTCGGTGCCGATCACGATGTCGCGCAATGCGACACGGCCGTTCGCATCGACCACCGCCAGTTGCGGATGGCTGCCGCGAAATAGCAACGCGCTGGCCGGCACACGCACATTACCCGCTGCCGCAGGCAACGTGAAATGCACCTGCGCGTATTCGCCTGGAATCAACAGGCCGTCATGATTGTCCGCGTTCAGTTGCACCAGCAGCGTGCCGGATTGCGCGTCGACATCGTCATTGCTCGACGCCACGGTTGCATCGAACGACTTCCCGGCCCGCTCCGGCACGTCAAAAGTCACATGCATGCCCGGCACGATCCGTCCCGCGTAGTCTTGCGGCAAGCGCACGTACAGCCGCAATTGCGCGGTCGATGCGACCGAAAAAAGTTCCGGGCCGCCCGTATCGCCCGCACTCACCAGCGCGCCGATATCGGCGTGACGCGCGGTCACGATGCCGTCGAACGGCGCGGTCAGCGTGCGGAACGATTCGAGTGCCTGCAGGCGACGAACGTTCGCTTCACCCGCCGCGTAATCGGCGCGTTTGACGGCGAGTTCCGAACTCTTCTCGTCGGCGGCCTGTCGCGAAACGGAGTCCTGCTTCAGCATCGCCGACCAGCGTCCTGACGTGCTCGTCGCGAGCGCGAGGTCGGCCTTCTCGCGAGCGAGATCGGCCTGCGCCTGCGCCAGTTGTTGATCCAGCTCGGGCGTATCGATTGTCGCGAGTTTCTGACCTTGCTTGACCTTCGCCCCGATATCGACGTACCACGCTTTCATATAGCCTGACACGCGCGCATGAATCGACGCGTCGTCATGCGCTTCGAGCCTGCCCGGCAGATCGAAACTCGCGCCGCCGGTTTCCGCGACGGGCAACAGCACGCGTACCGACGGCACGGCTTGCGCATTGGTCCAGGCGGACAGGCTGTGGTCGGTATGAAGCCGGCTCGACACCCCTTCGGCATAGACGCCGACTGCCAGCAGCACCGCAATCACGCCGGCAATACGCAGACGACGCAGACGCTTTGCCGTGCCGTCGTCGGATGAAGCTCGGATCTCATTGGTTGACATGGTTTTCCTCGTTGACAGTCA
Source organism: Paraburkholderia fungorum (assembly GCF_900099835.1). NCBI lineage: Bacteria > Pseudomonadati > Pseudomonadota > Betaproteobacteria > Burkholderiales > Burkholderiaceae > Paraburkholderia > Paraburkholderia fungorum. Next base: position 1,268,659 of record NZ_FNKP01000003.1, on the reverse strand, counting down.
CGTCGTCTTTTTGGTCATGGCCACTCGCGGCGCTATCCGCAGTCTTGCGTCGATGCACGAAGCTGAACACCACGGGCACGAACATCAGCGTGGCCATCGTCGCGCAGATCAAGCCGCCGATCACCGCGCGTCCCAACGGCGCGTTCTGCTCGCCGCCGTCGCCGAGACCGAGCGCCATCGGCGCCATGCCGATGATCATCGCGAGCGCCGTCATCAATACCGGACGGAAGCGGGTGAAGCCTGCTTCCAGTGCGGCCTTGACGGAGTCCTGCGTCGCCACCAGCCGCTCGCGCGCGAAGCTGACGACCAGAATGCTGTTCGCAGTCGCGACGCCCATGCATAGAATCGCGCCGGTCAGCGCCGGGACGCTGATACTCGTGTGCGTAACGAACAGCATCCACGCGATGCCCGCCAATGCAGCGGGCAGGCCCGAGACGATCACGGCGGCGTCGAGCCACGACTGGAAGTTGACGACGATCAGCAGATAGATCAGCAGCACCGCACCGGCCAGGCCGAGCAGCAGGCCCGCGAACGCGCTGTGCATGGTCTGCACCTGGCCGCGAATCGTCACGTGCGAGCCGACCGGCAATTGCGGCTGCATCTGCCGCACGATTTCGCCGATGTCGTCGGTGACGCCGCCCAGATCGCGGCCTTGCGGCGTCGCGTAAATCTCGACCAGCGGCATGATGTTGTAGTGCGACACCACTGCGCTGGTCACGCCACGGTGAATCGTCGCGAGTGCGCCGAGCAGCTGCGCGCCGCCGGTGCCGCTGACGGGCATTGTGCGCAGCGAATCGAGCGTGGTCATCCGGTATTGCGGTGTCTGCGCGACGATCGGATACGACACGCCATTGCGCGGATCGAGCCAGAAAGTCGGCGCGACCTGCGAGGTGCCCGACAGACTTGCGACCGTCGCATTCGAGATGTCCTGCTCGGTCACGCCGAGCTGGTCCGCGAGAATACGGTCGACGTTCACGCTCAGTTGCGGATAGTCGAACGCTTGCTGGATACGCGCATCCGCAATGCCCGGCACGTGCTGCACGCGTTGCAAAAGTGCCTCGACGTAGCGGCGATTACCGGCTTCGTTGGTGCCCGACACCTGGATATCGATAGGAGCCGGTGCACCGAAATTCAGAATCTGACTGACGATATCGGCGGGCAGGAACGAGAACGTCACGCCGGGATAGATCGCGGGCAAGCGTTCGCGCAAGGTCTTCACGTAGCTCGCGGTGGGTGCGTGCTTGCCGGTCAGGCCGATCAGTACGTCGCCGTCCTGCGGGCCGATCGTGCCGCTGTTGCTATATGCGAGATTGATACCGCTGCCCGGCAAGCCGATGTTGTCGATGATGCTGTCCACGGCGGCAGGCGGAATCACCTGGCGCACGCTGCCCTCCACACGGTCGAGCAATGCCGCGACCTGTTCGACCCGCGTGCCGACCGGCGCACGCACATGCAGCGCGATTTCGCCCGCGTCGATATCGGGGAAGAAGTTCATGCCCAGCCACGGCAAAGTCGCGAACGACACCAGCGTCACGACGATGAACCCCGCCGCAAAGCGCAGCGGATTCGCCACCGCCAGATGCAACAGTCCCGAATAGCCCGCGCGCAATTTCTCGAACGACGCTTCGAAACCGCGCTGAAAACGCGCAAGCGGATGATTCGACACCGCCATATGCTCGCTGTCGTGACCATCCTGCAGATGCGCATGCGGCTTCAACAGCGCCATGGCCAGCGTCGGCACCAACGTTCGCGACAGAATGAACGACGACACCATCGCCAGAATCACGGCCTCGGCCATCGGCACGAACAGGAATCGCGCGACACCGTCGAGCAGCAGCATCGGCACGAATACGATGCAGATACACAGCAGCGACACGAATGCGGGCGTCACGATCTGCGCCGCGCCGTCGAGAATCGCGTCGCGCACGTTCTTGCCTTGCTCCAGATGCCAGTTGATGTTCTCGATGGTGACGGTCGCGTCGTCGACCAGAATGCCGACGGCGAGTGCGAGGCCACCCAGCGTCATCACGTTCAGCGTTTCGCCGAGCGCGGCGAGTCCGGCAATCGCCGCCAGCACCGCGAGCGGAATCGAGGTCGCGATGATGAGCGTCGAACGCCAGCTGCCGAGGAACAGCAGAATCATCAACGAGGTCAGCGCCGCCGCAATCACGCCTTCGCGCGCCACGCCCGTCACCGCGCCCTTCACGAATACCGACTGGTCGCCCATCACGACGAGCTTCAAACCTGCCGGCAATGTGGCCTTGATGCCAGGCAGCAGATCCTTGATACCGCTGACGATATCGAGTGTCGAAGCGGAGCCGCTTTTCAGCACGCTCATCAACACCGCGCGGTGTCCGTCGACTCGCACGATGTTGCCCTGCGGGCCGAAGCCGTCGCGCACGTGCGCGACATCGCGCATCAGCACCGTGGTGCCACTGACGGATTTAATCGGCAGGCGGTTCAATGCGTCGATCGACAACGGGCTGTTGTTCAGGTGCACGTTGTATTCGAAGTCGCCGATTTTCTGCGTACCAGCCGGGATGATCTGATTCTGCCGCGCGAGAGCGGTCGCAACGTCTTCCGCCGACAAACCATGCGCGACCAGTTCGGCCGGATTCAGATCGATCTGCACCTGACGTGTCTTGCCGCCGTATGGCGTCGGAATCGCCACACCCGCCACGCTCAACAGTTGCGGACGAATGATGTTGGTCGCGTAATCGGCGAGCTTCTGCTCGTCGAGACGATCGCTCATCAACGCGATCTGCAGCACGGGAACCGTCGACGCGTTGTAGTTCAGAATCAGCGGCGCGGTGGTGCCGGGCGGCATCTGCTTGAGCACCGTCTGCGAGATCGACGTGACCTGGGCCGTGGCGGTGCGAATATCCACCGACGGCTGGAAGAAGATCTTGACGATGCCGTAGCTGCGGTACGACTGCGACTCGATATGCTGGACATCGTTGACGGTCGTGCCGATCGAGCGCTCGTAGTAGGTCACGATTCGCCCGGACATATCGCCCGGCTGCAGCCCCGTGTATTGCCACACCACGCTGATCACCGGTATGCGGATGTCGGGAAAGATATCGGTCGGCGTTCGCATCGCGGCGAGCGGCCCGACGATCAGGATAAGCAGCGCCATGACCACAAACGTGTGCGGCTTCGATAGCGCGAGACGGACAAGCCTTAACATCGAATACGAGCTCCGGTCAGTGAAGTCCGCCAGAACACGGACCTCGTTCCCCGATCAGTGAAGGCCGATCCAGGACATGCCGGGTCATTTTGCGATCGCCGTTAAAGGCCGCCGTGGCGCAAAGATGAAGGAATCTTTAGTGAAGGGAACAACGCGCTTCGTCAGCGCGCGTGTAGCGAGCCGCTTGCCTGATGCAAACAGCTAGTCCGCATTCACGACGGCGCGATAGCCGAGCTTCGGCACGGTCATCAACGTGATGGGCAGATTGGTCTGGGATAGACGGGCGCGCAACCTCGACACGAGCAGATGAAGCGACGTGGTGTCGGCATCGGCTTCGCCGAAAATATAGTCGACCAGTTCGTCGCGCGCGACGGCTTCGCCGGGCACACGCAGCAGCCGGTCCATCAACAGATACTCTCGTTTGCGTAAAAGCAGTTGGTCGCCATCGCGACCGACGAGGCTGCGAGTGGCCGGAGAGAGGAGCGGTCGCGTGAACGCAGCAGACGGTGTTAAGGGTCTCGCAGCAGCCAATGCCGCATGATCGCGCTGACGGCAAAGCGCCTGCAATCGCGCGTGCAGTTCCGCATATTCATACGGATGATCCAGGCAGATATCGGCACCCGCTTCGAGCGCGGCCACGCGGGCGTCCTTCTGACCTTGGCGGTCGATCACCACCAGCACCGTATGAGCGGGACGCACGGCAAACGCTCGCGCTGCGTCGGATGCGCCGCCCGAGGTCAGCACGATGATCGCATCGACATGCTCGGCGCTCGCCAGATAAGCGGCATCGTCGAAATGGTTGAATTGGACGACGCTGTGATTCGACTCAGCGAGTGCTTCCGCAAGATAGCGCTGCGCGCCGCTGGTTCCCACGCAAACAATCCGCATGTCCGGTTCCTTTATGCGCGAGTGCGATGCTGCCAGCAGTCGAGTGTGACGCACAGTCCCGGCATCGCATCCGACAAGCTCAGTTCGAACTCGTGCAGATGCATGACCGCCTGCACGACCGACAACCCAAGCCCGGAACCGGGCACGGTGCTGGTCAATTCGCTTCGATAGAAGCGCTGGAAAACCGCCAGCCGCTCCGAGTCGGGAATGCCGGGACCGTTATCCTGAACGACAATGCGCGGACCGTCAGACGCGGCGCTGACGGAAAGCTGCACACGTCCCCCTTCCGGCGTGAATTTGATCGCGTTGTCGAGCAGATTGACGAGCGCTTCGAACATCAGCGGATAGTCGGCACGCACCATCGGTACGCTTTGCAGATCCTGCACCAGTTGCACACGCCGGGCGGCGGCAACCGGAGCGTACAGGTCGCCCACCTTACGGCAAAGGTCTTCCATCGATACATCGCAGAAGCCTTTTCGCCGGTTCATCGACTCGATTTCGGAAATGCGCATGATGGCGGCAAAGCGTTTTAGTACTTCGTCTGCTTCGTCGAATGCCTGATCGACGAGTTGCGCGTCTTCGGCAGCCATACCTTCTGTTGGAATACGCGCGAGCAGCGAACGAATGTGGATCACGGGCGTGCGCAGATCGTGTGCGATGCCGTCGCAAGCGCCCTTCACTTCGCGCATCAGCCGCGATACTTCGTCGAGCATGTGATTGACAATCTGCGACAGCCACGCGATTTCGTCGCGGCCCGCATCGGGTAAGCGGGCGTCGAGATCGCCGAGTGCAATCTGTTGCGCCACGCGTCGCACCTCGTTGACGCGCCGCAGTTGCGCCGTCGACACCAGCAGCCCCACGCCCAGGCCGCCCAGCATCACGATTGCCGCGCTCCATGCGAGGCCGCCGAGCATATAGCCGCGCAGCCGTGCCATTTCGTCGACGTCGCGAGAAATGACGAGCACGTTGCCATCCGCGAGACGCATGGCTTTGGTGCGCATGTACTCGGGCCGGGCGCTCGACTGTCCGTTCAACTCGGGCTTGCTCCACACGCCGTCGGCATCGGCGATCACGTCTTTGGGCAGCGCGACGATGTCGCCGGCAATCCATGTGCGGTCCGCGGCGAACAGGCCATAGTAATTCGTCGGACGGTGCATTTCACTGCGGATATGCGCGGCAATCTGCGTCGGCATCTGATCGACTGGCAGCGACGAAAAGTAAGCGAACTGCCAGTTGATGTTGTAATCCGCCTGGGTCGCGGTATAGGACGCCGATTTCCAGTAGTTCAGATACACCAGCCCCGACATCGACACCGCGAACACCAGCGCGAACATCAGCAACAGGCGGAAAATCGTCGTGCGCCACAGACTCATAGTCATCTCTCAGCCCAGCATGTAACCCGATCCGCGGACGGTTTTGATCAACGGCCGCATGCCCTGGGTGTCGATTTTCTTGCGCAGCAGGCCGATGTACACCTCGATCAGGTTCGTCCCCGGATCGAAGTGCATGTCCCAGACAGACTGGAAGATCATCGTCCGCGTGACGATCTGGCCGGAGTTGCGCGCGAGGTATTCGAGCAGCCTGAATTCGACCGGCGGCAACGCGATTTCCTGACCCGCGCGCCGCACAGAACGCGCGATCAGGTCGATCTCCAGATCGTCGACCTTGAGCATCGTGGCGACCGGCTGTTGCAAGCGGCCACGGCGACGCAGCAGCACCTGCACGCGCGCTTTCATCTCATCGGGTGCGAAGGGTTTGGCGATGTAGTCGTCGCCGCCTGCCAGCAGTCCGCTCACCCGCTCATCGACATCGGATAGCGCGCTGATCATCAGCACCGGCGTCTCGATGCCCACGCCGCGAATCGTCTTGACGATCGTCAGGCCGTCGATGCCGGGCAACACGCGGTCGAGCGTGATCACGTCGAACACGGGGTCCACCGCGCGGGCGATGCCCTCCTGCCCCGTGCGTACCCACTCCACGTCGAAACCGGCGTCGCGCAACGTATCGGTAATGTCGCGACCCACGATCGGGTCGTCTTCAATCGTCAGGATTCTGGTCATGGCTAACGCCTCCGCTGCGAGCATCGGCCTTCGATGAGAACAGCCGACAGTATCGCAAAGCCATTAACCGTGAAGATGAGAAATCCTTTAGGTTGCGGCCGGTTGTGTGGCCGCCTCATGCTGGAAGGCGTCTAACGCGCACCTGTGAAGCGCTGGAGGGATCGCTAAAGGAAGCTTCATGTTTCGGCAGCAAGCTTCCCGGGGCCGCTCTGCAAATATGGCTGCACGCTGTCCCACACGGTGCGAAACCGCATCGGATCAACCCTCTGGAGTCTTTCCACGCCATGAAACGAACCCTTTCCCTGCTTCTGATCGCAAGCGCAATCGCCCTGCCCACCGCCTCGGCGTTTGCCGTGCCGACACAATCCGCCCCGACGGGAATCAGCCGCCTGCAGGTTCGCCAGGAGCTGTACCGGGCCTTTCTGACCGGCACGATGGCCAATGACGAGATGTACACGTACCCGTCGCCGCCGGCCAATCGCGCCGAGATTCAGGCGTTCCGCTGCGGCCAGGCGCGCGCGCATTTGTCGCACTCGGAGTTTCCGTCGATCGTGAAATCGGTATGCAGCAGTTGAGTGGACTGGCGAATGAATGCGCCCGTCTGTGTAGCTGGAGCGTCGGCGCCTGGATTGCGCCGGCGCGCTTTAAAGAAAACGGGCCGCTGAAAAGCGGCCCGGAATCGACGAGCGAATGAACGCTTTGTTCGACTCGCCCGATTAAACCTTGTTGACGGACGCGTCGTAGATCTCGTCGGCAGATTGCTTCAGCGCCTGATCGAATTCAGCGTCGCTCATCTGCTCGCGCAGGTCGTTGATCAACGCGCGCGAGAAGCTCGCGATCATGCCGTGATTTTTGGCAAGCCGCTGACATGCGTCGGAGCGTGTATAACCGCCCGACAGCGCCACGACGCGCACAACGCGCGGATGCTCGATCAACGGGCGATAGAAATCCGCGACGTCCGGTATGGTCAGCTTGATCATCACGGGGCTGTCTTCCGGCAACGCGTCGAGCCCCTTCAGCAGTTCCGTGCGCAGAATGTCCTCTGCAGCGGCCTTGTTCGGCGACTTGATCGACACTTCGGGTTCGAGGATCGGCACGAGGCCGTGCTTGCTGATCTGCGCGCCGATCTCGAACTGCTGTCGCGCAATCGCGGCAATGCCCGATGGCGACGCATCGTTGATGACCGAGCGCATTTTCGTACCGAAGATACCGAGTCCGACTGCACGTTCGAGCAACGCGTCGAGGCCGGGGATCGGCTTCATCAGACGCACGCCGTCGGCTTCGTCTTCGAGACCTTTGTCGACTTTCAGGAACGGCACGACACCACGGTCTTCCCACAGAAAAGCCGGCACCGGTTTGCCATGCGCGTCACCGTTCATGGTGGCTTCGAACAGGATTGCACCGATCACCTTGTCGCCCGTGAAGGCCGGCGCGGTCATGATGCGCACGCGCATCTCGTGCATCAGTCTGAACATTTCGGCGTCGCCGCTGTACGCACTTTCGGGAATACCGTACAGCTTGAGTGCGCCTGGTGTGGAGCCGCCGCTCTGATCGAGCGCCGCGATAAAGCCCTGCTTCTCACGCATTTGCAACAGCATCTTCTCATTGGCCACGGACAATCTCCTTTTCAAACGAATACCTGATCGGAAACACGGTAACGCGGAATGCTGTCTGTATCTACTCCTTGTGTACGCAGCCTGTACGCAGCCGCACGCTGCATTGCTCGCGAGGCCGGCAAGTCCGGTAAGTGACGGCACCCCTGCTGCGGATAAAGCCTGAAACGCTCGATGCCGGTCCACTTCCGTCCTCCACGCCCCGCCGCCTCACGACGCGGGGCGTGGATGCACTACGGCAGACGCGCGAGCTTAGCCGAGCGTACGCGCGTAAAGCGCGAACAGGTCATTCCAGCCGCGTTCGGCGCCCGGGGCGTCGAAAACCGGCATGTCCGGCTTCATCCAGCCGTGCAATTTTCCTTCGTACAGTTCGCTCTTGTGCTTGACGCCTGCTTCGACCAAAGCAGCGTCGAAACGCTGTGCCATTTCCGGCGGGTAGCTATGGTCTTGATCCGCTGCAGCCACGAGTAGTTCCGCCTTCATCTTCGGCAACTGCAAGTGCGGGCTGGTCGGCAGATCGGTGGCGAGATTGCCGCCGTGGAAACTTGCCGCTGCCGCCACGCGCTCCGGGTACCAGGCCGCCGCCGTCAGCGCCATGCCGCCACCCATGCAGAAGCCGACGGTGCCGACTTTCGCGCCCTTCACATCGGTGCGGCTGTCGAGGTACGCGAGCAGTGCAGCGGTGTCGTCGGCTGCCTGGTGGTTGTCGGTGCTTGCCATCATCGGGCCGACCGTCGCGCGGAAGTCGCCCTTCAGAACTTCCTTCGGGTCGAGCGGACCGTAGCTGCCGAAGCGATAGAACAGATCGGCGAGCAGAACGACATAGCCCTGGCTCGCGACGTGGCTTGCCATCTGGAGCATCGCGGGGCGAATGCCAAACGCGTCCATGTAGAAGATCACGCCCGGCCATTGGCCCTCGCCGGCCGGCGTCAGCACCCACACGTTGCAAGGGCCGTCCTTGGCCTGAACGGTAGTCTGGGACTGATTGACGCCGTATGCGTTCAGTGAGGTGGCGTGGTTGGAGTTGTCCATCGAAAAAATCCTGGTGGTAGAAAGATAAACGAAGGCTTTGTAAGGATAGCTTCGCTGCGGCACGAAGAGTTTAAGGCAGATGAGCGAAAACCGTGCCGCAGCCCGGCAGGGTTCATCAGACGGATGGAGGGAGATGGCGGGACGTGCAAGCCGGTTGAAATAACCGGCTCTTTTGCCTGGCGTTTTCGCACTCGATGCAAGGTCTGGCGAGTGCGGGCGGCGCGGCGAACATGCGGCTGAATCGGGAGGGAAGAATTACGCGATCTGGCACAAATAACAACGTGCCTTCGATGCGAGCCGCCGGTGCATTGCAATCCGCTCGGGTGGCCTAGCGCCACAACCCAGGGGCTTCTCCGCGTATTGGGTAAAAGTTGCGGCAATTACCCGACGCTATTGACCCGCATGTCTGCCCTTCAGTGGCAATACAAATCGTTTTCCGCATTGAACATCTCGAACGCAAGCTGCGTCGCCCGATCTTCTCGCACCGAAGTCAGCCAGCGTTGACGCCGCCAATCGTCGACGACATGCTCGACATACACAGCACTCGCCGCGTCTTTACCACGCACCGCGATGAACGCGGGAGCCGCTTCGAACGAGCCAGGCAGCGCCCGGTAGTAAGCCCAATCGGGTTGTTTCAGCAGCGAGCGGATCACGTACTCGTCGTCGATCAACGCGGCACATTCGCCTGCCTGAAATGCGAGCAGCGCGTCGAGCGGCCGGTCGAAGCTCTGCAGCGTCGCGCCGAGCTCGAACGCGGCCCGGCTCGCATAGGGACTTTCGCGTGACGCGCAAACCGCGCGGCCGCGCATATCGGATTGCGTTTGCACGTTCCCGCCGCGCAACACGAGCGCCACGCCACGGCCCGACGAATAGGAGGTCGGCGCAAACGCAATCGACTCATCGGGTGACAACGCAAGACCCGCAATAGCCACGTCGGCCTCGCCGGATTGCACCGCTTTGCGCGCTTGCGCCGGGTCGCTCAATAGCAGCTTGACGGGCAAACCGACGCGTCGTCCGAGATCACCGGCAAGCGACGCGGAATAGCTCTCCGGCGCCCTCACCGAACGATCCACCTTGCCGACATACAGAATCGGCGCAGGCTGCGACGGCACGGCCACGACCAGTGTGCCGCGCGCAATCGCCGCAGCGAACGGTCGTTCGTCGCCGAATCTTCCGCGCCACGCGTCACCTGGTATCGACTTTAGCAATGCGCCTGTCAGTACCAGCGCGGCAAGCGCCGCGAACGGAGCCCAGCGCAATCGCCGGCCGTTGCCGACGCCAATTGCATGTCCGGCTCTAGCCATTCTGTTCGAGCCCGACGCGCCAGCGCAGCAGCCGCCGTTCGAGTAGCGAAAGGCTCCTGTTGATCAACAGCCCAAATAGCGCAAGCAGCACGATGCCCGCGTACATATCGGGAATCTGGAACGTCTCCTGCGAGTTGAGCGTGTAAAAGCCGAGACCCGAACGCGCGCCGATCATCTCCGCCGCGACCAGCGCCGTGATGCTGTATGCACCGGCGAGCCGCACGCCGGTGAGGATCTGCGGCAACGCTGCGGGCAACACGACCTTCGCAAAGATGAATCCTTGCGACGCGCCCATCGAACGCGCGCAATCGACAAAAATGCGCTCGACCTGTTTGACGCCCGAAATCGTGTTGAGCAGAACCGGCCAGAACGCGGCCCACACGATAATCGCGATCTTCGACGATTCGCCGATCCCGAGAAACAGCATGAACACCGGGAACAACGCAAACGCAGAGACCTGTCGCAGCAACTGGTACAGCGGATCGATAATGCGTTCCGCGCGCCGGAACCAGCCGAGCGCCACGCCGCACACCACGCCGCCCGCCACGGCCACCAGAAGGCCGCTAAGAGAGCGCCATGCGCTCGCGCCCAGATGCACCCACACGTCACCGCTCTGCACCAGCTTGAAGATGGCAACCGCAACTTGCGATGGCGGACTCAGATAGGCCGCGCTCACGATGCCGAGCCGTGGCAGAAACTCCCACAGCAGCACGAACACGATCAACGCGATGGATCGCTCGAACACGACGGACAAACGCACGCTGCCGCGTTGTGCAGGCGGACTTTGCGTCTCCCGCGCGATGAGAACCGCCACGTCGGACACGGTATTTTGCTCTGACACGCTACGTCCCTGTTTGATAGGCAATGCTGCGTTCGCGCGACGGCGTGTGCACGTCGCCCAATTCGCGGCTGAGGACTGCCCACGCGCGCTCGCGCAAAGCGACGAACGCAGGCGAATGACGAATCGACGCATCGCGCGGACGCGGCAGATCGACCTCGATAATGTCTTTGACCCGTCCCGGCCCGCGCCCCATGATCGCCACGCGATCGGCCAGAAAGATCGCCTCGTCGATGCTGTGCGTGACGAACACCACCGTTTTCGCGCTCTGCTCCCAGATGCCGAGCAACTCCTGCTGCAACGACTCGCGGGTTTGCGCATCGAGAGCGCCGAACGGTTCGTCCATCAACAGGATTTCGGGGCCGTAGGCGAGCACGCGGGCAATCGCCACACGCTGACGCATGCCGCCCGACAATTGATGCGGATAGTGATCGGCGAAATCGAGCAGGCCCACGAGTTGCAGAAAACGTTCTGCCTCGCTGCGCCGCTGTGCGCGTGCAACGCCGCGAATCTCCAGCCCCGTCTCGACGTTCTTGCGCACGGTGCGCCACGGAAACAGCGCGTAGCCCTGAAATACGAAGCCGAGCTTCTGGCTTGCGACGCCGACCGGCTCGCCGTCGACCGTGACGCTTCCTGAAGTCTGCGGCACGAGTCCCGCGAGAATGCTGAGGAAGGTCGACTTGCCACAGCCGCTCGGACCGAGCACCGCGAGAAATTCGCCGTCGCGGACTTTCAGATCGAAACGATCCAGCACCGTGTGGCGCGAACCATTCGCTTCGTTCGTATAGGTCAGCGAGATGTCGCGCGCAACGATCTTGTCGCGCACGCTCGCAAGTGCGCTCACGCGTTCGCTCATGAACGCTTCCCGCTGCCGGCGATTGCCGTGTTGTTTGCCGTAGTCTGCGTCTGCTTCGGTGCGAGCGGGTTGTACTCGTTCGTATAGACGTCCTTCACCGAGACCTTGCCCTTCGGAATCTTGCCGGCCTGTTCGAGAATATCGATGTAGTACTGGATCGGCGGCTCGGTTACGACCAGGTCCTTCACATACGCATAGCGCTCCACCAGTTTCTCGTCGATACCCAGACGCTCGGCGGTCAGCTTGCGGGCTTCGTCGGGATGCGCATTGACCCAGTTCCCCGCTTTCGCTATGGCCGCGACAAAATCCTTGACCGCCTGCGGATGCGCACGTGCAAACGCACCATTCACGCTATACGGCGCCATGCCGCCAAGTCCGCGATCTTCGTCCCAGTCGCTCCACAATTTATGCAATTGCGGGTCGGCTTCAGCCGCGCCCGAAAACGGTGGATGGATAATCGCAACATCCACATTCTTCGTGACGAGCGCCTGCTGCGACTGATTGTCGGGCACGACGAGCCAGTTCACTTTCGATACGTCAACGCCATGTTGCGTCAAATACTTTTTCGTCACGAATTCCGCGCACGCGCCGAAACTATTGAACGCGATAGTCTTGCCCTCGAAGTCTTTCGGCCCGCGAATGCCTGAATCAGCGCGGACGAAATACTTCATATGGGGCGCATCTTGCAGCGTCTCGCCACCGGCGGAAATCACCTTGATATCCGCGCCGCTCGCGATAGCCGAGATGACGAGCGGCACCATGCGGGTGCCGAAGTCGATCTCACCCGTCCCGACCAACGGAATGATTTGCGGCGCAGAAATCTTGCCGACGTATTTGGGACGCGTGCTGGTGCTCTCGAAGTAACCCAGCTTGTCGGCGAGGTAGACGAGATCGAACGCCGGGTTGTCGGGGTACTTGAAGTACGTGATTTCCTGCTTCACCGGCTGACCGCCCGCCGACGCAGAAGTCTGCACTTTGTCGTCCTGAGGCTTACAGCCGCTTTGCAGAATCAGCGCGGATGCAGCGACGACAACGGCCAGCGCTCGCTTTGCGAACAGCGGCCGGTTGGATGAGAGAAGCGCCTTCATGGGATCAGCCTGATTGGGAACAAGAGTGGTATGCGGAAATGGCGCCAGCCATTTCTGTGTACCCAATTTTCTGCGTTTCCCGGTCAATGGCAAACCAACAAAACAAGCTTAGTTTATCTACCGAATCAGAATCGATCGATGTTTTAACGTCTTAATTGATGCAATGACGGAGGTCGTGCGTTAGCACGGTTGCCGTTGCGTCGAACGCGTCACGCTTCGGGTCGGTCTTCAATGCATATCTGCATAGATGGTTAGCACGATTTCTTGCTTCGACGAGCCGGGCGCGAACCGTAACATCGAACGATCGTGTCCGTCGCGCAAGCTGGACCACTCATTTTTTTCGCGAGCTATTTTGAGCACTTCTCCTCCACGCCGCCTGCATCTGAACGTCAATATCCTGCATTCCGGTTTCGTCCCCTCCGCCTGGCGATTGCCCGACGCCGATCCGCGCGCGTTCATCGACGTCGCGCATTACGTGCGGGTCGCGCAGATTGCCGAGTCCGCGAAATTCGACGCCGTGTTCCTCGCCGACAACGCGTCGATCGCCGATCAGATCGACTTCCGCCCGATTACCGCGCTGGAACCGACGGTCCTGCTCGCGTCGATCGCGGCGGCGACCACGCACATCGGCGTGATCGGCACAGCATCGACCAGCTACAACGAGCCGTATAACCTCGCACGCCGTTTCGCGACACTCGATCATGTCAGCGGCGGCCGCGCAGGCTGGAATGTCGTGACGACAGCCGATCTCGGGTCCGCCCGCAACTTCGGACGCGACACCGTGCCGGTACACGCCGAACGCTACGCGCGCGCGGACGAATTCACGTCGGTAGTCAAGGCGCTGTGGAATAGCTGGGAAGACGACGCGTTCATCGGCGACAAATCGGCGGGACGTTTTATCGACATGTCGAAGGTTCATCCCATTGAACATCGCGGCGAATGGTTCAGCGTGGCAGGCGCGTTGAATCTGCCGCGCTCGCCGCAAGGACATCCTGTATTGATCCAGGCAGGCGGCTCGGCGGACGGCAGAGAACTCGCCGCACGTCACGCGGAAGCGGTGTTTTCCGCAGCGCAATCGTTCGACGAATCGGCTTCGTATGCGCACGATCTGAAGTCACGCGCGGCGGCATACGGGCGCGGCCCGAACGCGATTCGCGTATTGCCCGGGCTGACTACGATCATCGGCGCGACCGAGGCTGACGCATTGCGCCGTCGCGACGAACTGGTCGATCTGATTCCATGGAGTTACAGCCTCAACCGGTTAGCAGGCATTCTGGGTGTCCCTGCCGATACGTTGAAACTCGACGAACGCCTGCCCGACAATCTGCAATTACCCGGCGGCGGCAATGGCAATCACACGTTCTTTCACGCGACTCTCGCGCAAGCCCGCACGCATGGATACACCGCACGTCAACTGATTCGCGCGCTTGCCGGAGGCGGCGGACATCGCGTGGTAGTCGGCACGCCCGAACAGATTGCCGACGATATCGAGCACTGGTTCAAAGGCGGTGCAGCGGACGGCTTCAATCTGATGCCCGATGCGCTGCCTGACGGCTTGCAGGATTTCGTCGACGGCGTAGTGCCGATTCTGCGTCAACGCGGCCTGTTCCGTAGCGAATACGAAGGCCGCACGTTACGCGATCACTTTGGATTGCAGCGACCGGTGAGTCCGCATGCGAATGCAGAAGCGCCGGTTTTCGCCGCCTGAATCAGCACCCGCATAGAAAACACGTCCCCTATTTGCCGGATTCTTCGAGGAGCTTTGCATGAACGCAGCCGCATTGCAGCCAGTCACGCAGCTTGAAATCCAGCCGCTCTCCGCGCACATCGGCGCTGAAATTCACGGTGTCGATCTGACGCAGAAGCTCGATTCGAACCAGGTCACGCAGATTCGTGAAGCCCTGTTGAAATGGAAAGTCGTGTTCTTTCGCGAGCAGTTTTTGACGCATGAACAACACGTTGCATTCGCTGCGCAGTTTGGCGAACTGACCTTGGGGCATCCCGTGTTCGGTCACGTCGACGGGTATCCCGAGGTGTATTCGATCTCGAAGTACCGCAAAGCAACGCGCTTCGAAGGCCAGACGTTGCAGCGCCCCTGGACCGGCTGGCATACCGACGTGACTGCTGCGGTCAATCCGCCTTGGGCGTCGATTTTGCGTGGCGTGACGATTCCGCCGTACGGCGGCGATACGCAATGGACTAATCTGGTGACGGCCTACGAGAAACTCTCCGCGCCGTTGCGCGCATTCGTCGATGGCCTGCGCGGCCTTCACCGTTTTACGCCACCGGCTGGTGCAAGCGGCACCGATGCGTTCGTCAAAGCGGTCGAACAGCGCGCACTCGTGACCGAGCATCCGCTTGTCAGGGTGCACCCGGAAACCGGCGAACGCGCACTTTACGTGAGTCCGAGCTTCCTGAAATCAATCGTGGACGTCACACCTCGCGAGAGCCAGGCGTTGCTCGAACTACTCTGGGAACACGTTACGCGAACCGAATTCACGGTGCGATTCAAATGGGAAGCGGGGAGCATTGCGTTCTGGGACAACCGCGCCACTGCGCATCTCGCGCCGACGGATATTTTCGATCTCGACTTCGACCGACAGTTGTATCGCACGACGCTGGTCGGCGACATACCGGTCGGTCCCGACGGACGGCAATCGGTGGCGATCGAGGGCACGCCGGTCGGTGCGGCTGCGGCCGTTGCGCTCAATTAACGTTATCGGTTAGCGCTGACGCGCACGGACGCCAAGCGCGCTCCGTGCGTCGATCTGGCGGTAAGCGTGCTAATTCCCGCCGGCCACATACCGGTTCTGCGGACGCCGCAAACCGAGGTTCTCGCGCAACGTGCGTCCGGTGTATTCGTCGCGGAACAATCCCCGCCGACGAAGCTCGGGCAATACCAGTTCGATGAAATCATTGAGTCCATTCGGCAGCACAGGCGGCATCACGTTAAAGCCATCCGCACCGTAATTGACGAAGCGTTCTTCGAGTTCGTCGACAATCTGCGCGGGCGTGCCGACAAGTTGCCAGTGACCACGCGCACCGGCGATCCGCAAATAAAGCTGGCGAATCGTCAGATTTTCGCGGCGCGCCAACTCGATCGTCAGCAATTGACGGCTCTTGCTTGCATTGGTTTCCGGCAATTCTGGAATCGGACCATCGAGCGGATAACCCGACAGATCGAAGCCACCGGTCAGGCCCGAAACCAGAGCGAGCCCTACCTTCGGATCGATCAGCGACTGCAATTCCTCGAACTTCTCCTTCGCTTCGGATTCGCTGCGGCCGACAATCGGAAACACGCCCGGCATGATCTTCAGATCATCGGGACGACGGCGATATTTTTCCAGACGGCCCTTTACGTCCGCGTAAAAATCCACTGCGTCGCGCAGGGTTTGCTGCGCGGTGAAAATGACTTCCGCCGTTCTCGCGGCCAATTCGCGCCCGGCTTCCGACGATCCCGCCTGCACCACCACCGGATGCCCCTGCGGTGAGCGCGCAACATTCAGCGGACCCTTTACCTGGAAGAAGCGTCCCTTGTGATCCAGTACGTGACGTTTGGCTGGGTCGAAAAAACGGCCCTCCACCTTGTCGCGTACAAACGCATCGTCTTCCCAACTGTCCCACAGTCCCTCGGTCACCTCGGCAAATTCGGCCGCGCGTTCATAACGCTCGGCGTGATCGAAATGTCTGTCGCGATTGAAGTTCTTTGCCTCGTGTTCGTTCGAAGACGTGACCAGATTCCAGCCGGCACGTCCCCCACTAATATGATCGAGCGACGCGAACTTGCGGGCAATGTGATACGGCTCGTTAAAGCTCGTCGACGCGGTGCCGACCAGACCGATGCGCTCCGTCACCGCAGCCAGTGCGGACAGCAACGTGATGGGCTCGAACTGCGCGACATAACTGTGCGCGGTGCGGCTCAGAAATTCGACGCTGTCCCCGCGAGTGCCCACGCCATCCGCGAGAAAAACGAGATCGAACTTCGCGGCCTCGGCGGCCTGCGCCAGTTCGACATAGTGGCGGAAATTGAGTCCGGCGTCGGCGTGCGTATCGGGATGCCGCCACGCGGCAATGTGATGGCCGGTCGGATAAAGGAACGCGCCGAGGCGCAACTGCCCGCTACGTTTGCTCATGGAGTGTCGGCGAAAAGAGGTTGACGGATCGGTGACGCGTCGTGCGCGACGTTGTCGTCACGCTACGTGGTGCGCCATTTCGCATCGGCGACGACGAGCTTCCTCGGAATCAGCTTCAGCTCGGTGAACGTGTCGGCAATCTGCTGCTGGTAGTCGATCGTCGCGGCATCGATGGGCTGCACGCCGTAACTCGCCCGATTCAACGCGAGTTCGAGTGTCGGCGCATCGAGACCGACGAGCGGCGACAACTGGCTCGCGACCGCCGGAATATGCGTGCGGCTCCATTGATCGACCTGATCGAGTTCGGCCAATAGCGTATGAAGCAATTGCGGCTGCGTGTCGGCGAACTTTTTTGCGGCGACGTAATACTGCGTGTTGCGCACGAGTCCTTCACCCGTGGTCAGCACGCGAGCGTTGGCCTGCCGTTCTGCTGCGGCCAGATAGGGGTCCCAGATCACCCATGCGTCGATGCTGTTCTGCACGAACGCTGCACGCGCGTCGGCAGGTGTCAGATACACCGGTTGAATATCGCTGTAGGAAAGTCCCGCGCGCTGTAATGCCTTGACCAGCAGATAGTGAACATTCGACCCGCGATTCAGCCCAACCTTCTTGCCGCGCAAGTCCGCCACCGAGCGAATCGGCGAATCGTGCTGCACAACGATCGCTTCGCCCTTTGGTGCGGGCGGCTCGTTGCCGATATAGACGAAGTCGACGCCTGCCGCCTGCGCGAAAATCGGCGGTGTTTCACCTACGGTGCCGACATCGACCGCACCTGCATTCAGGCCTTCGAGAAGCTGCGGACCCGCCGGAAATTCGAGCCATTGCACCGTCGCGCCTTGCGCCGCGAGGCGCTTTTCGAGCGTGCCCTGCGCCTTCAGAACCACAAAATTCCCATATTTCTGAAAGCCGATCCGCAGCACATTGCCATTGGTCTGCGCGTGCGCCCGTTGCAACGGCAATAGCGTACTGGCGGCAAATGCTGCCGCACCCGCAGCGGCCGCTTTGAGCAACGTGCGACGGCGCGACTCCATTGAACTGAGGGCTGCTTGATCGATCGACGTAATGCGCGGAGCCATAGGATTGCCGGGTCAATATAAATCGAGTGGGAAACATACTTATCCCAGCGACGTTACCGGCCTGTGCAACGCACAGCAACCAAGCAAAGCTCATAACGTTATGAGCTCGACGAAGAACATTGGCGGCAATCGTCACTCGATTACTTTCAGTCTCACTACTTTCCGGTTCAATTGGAAAGCAGAATTAGTTGTTTTGGATTCCGAATGCCGAATGATTAACTGTTCCAGTTCCATACTTCGCTGAATCGCCGTCACGTGTTCAGCGCGACCGACCTGGTTCTCTCACTCTCCATTCGACATGACGCCTTCCACTTTCCCGGTTTCTTCTTTGAGACGCCGTATCGTCCGCACGCTCGTTGTGATGGCCGCATTCGCTCCTCTCGCCTCGCGTGCCGCCGACAGCAGCGCGCCCCATGAACTGCGCGTCGGCTTCGTTCCCGGACCTTATGCCGACGAATTCAAAGCCGGCGTCGAACCGCAGTTGCGCAAGAAAGGCTACACGATCAAATACATCGAGTTCAGCACCGGTCTCGAAGCAAATCAGGCTGTGTATCGCGGGGATATCGTGGCGGACGTGATGCAGCACGAGGTCTATCTGAAGTCGTATAACGACCGCAACGGCACCGATCTCGTCGGCGTCGTGCAGGTCCCGACACCGCCAATGGGCCTCTACTCGACCAGGCATCGTTCGCTTGCCGAAGTGAAGCCCGGTGCGCGCGTGGCGGTGCCGAACGATCCGGTGAATCTGGAGCGCGCATTGAAGATCCTGCAACGCATCGGCTGGATCAAGATCAAGCCGAACCCGAATCCCGTCGATGTCACCGAGCAGGACGTGATCGCCAACCCGGCGGGAATCAAGATCGTTCCACTCGATTCAGCGCAGGCGCCTCGTGCGCTGGACGATGTCGATTACGCCGCGATTCAGGGCAATTTCGCGATTTTTAGCGGGCACAAGCTGACCGACGCGCTCGCGCTCGAACAGATGACGCCGCCGTATATCAACCAGGTGGTGGTCCGGGCTGGCAACCGCGATGCACGAGCGACCCAGGATATCGTGCAGGCTTATCAATCGGTGGATTTCCAACACGCGATTCGCGGCAATCGCTTTTACGATGGTTTCCGTCTTCCGGCGTACTTCGATAAAGACTGAATGTGAAGCATGAGAAGGCGGCTACGTGGCCGCCTTTTTTCGGCTTATGCAGCTTGCGCGTCGAACGTCTTGCCGGGGATCGCGCTGAGCAGCGTACGCGTGTACTCATGCCGGGGCGCGCGCCAGATCTCAGCGTGATCGCCACTTTCGACAATGCGTCCAGCCTGCATCACATGCACGCGGTCGGCGATATAACGCACCACCGAAAGGTCGTGCGAGATAAACAGATACGCGAGTCCGAGGTCGCGTTTCAATTCCACCAGCAGGTTCAATATCTGCGCCTGGATCGACACGTCGAGCGCGGAAACGGGCTCGTCGCAAATCAATAGAGCGGGTTCGAGCACGAGCGCACGCGCAATGCCGATGCGCTGACGTTGACCACCGGAAAACTCATGCGGAAAACGGCCGAGCGCGGACGCGGGCAAACCGACGCGATCGAGAATCGCGGCGATCCGCGTCCGGCGTTGCCTTGCATCGCCGATGCCGTTGACTACCAGCACCGTATCCAGAATCTCCGCCACCGTGCGCCGTGGATTCAGTGATGCGTACGGGTCCTGAAACACCATCTGCACATGACGGCGCAGCGGTCGCAATTCGCGCTCGCGCAGTGGCACCAGATCGGTGCCGCGCAAAAGGATCTGGCCGCCTGCGGCGGGCACGAGCCGCATGATCGCTTTCGACAACGTCGACTTTCCGCAACCGGATTCGCCGACCAGCCCAACCGTTTCGCCGCGCGATATTTGCAGCGATACACCGTCGACCGCCCGCAATGTCGTCTTGCCATGCCGATGCGGATAGTCAATCCGCACGTCGTGTAGCGCAAGTAACGGCGGCTCGTCACCGCCGATCGCGATGGCCGGAAAGGCCGGCTCGCCATTCTGGCCCGTGCGTGCAGTGCGCGGTATCACGGCAAAAGTCGGCTGGCCGTCGTCGGCGATACCGTGACGGATTTCCGGCAACTTCCACTTGCGATGATGCAGGTCGTCGGCAAGATTGAGCGACGCGCCGAGCAGGCCGCGCGTATAAGCATGTCGGGGTTGTGTGAACAGTTGCCCAACCGTCGCTTCTTCGACTTTCCGGCCCGCCAGCATCACGGCGACGCGATCCGCGTGCTGCGCGACGACGCCGAGATCGTGCGTGATCAGCAGCAGCGACATCGACAGCTCGCGCTTCAGTTCGTCGAGCAGTTCGAGAATGCGCGCCTGAATCGTCACGTCGAGCGCGGTAGTGGGTTCGTCGGCGATCAGCAACCTGGGGCGGCATGCGACTGCCATCGCGATCATCACGCGCTGACGCTGGCCGCCCGAAAGTTCGTGCGGATAGTCGTGCACACGCCGCTGCGGCTCGGGAATCTGCACCAGTTCAAGCAACTCGACCGCGCGTTTCCATGCGGCTGCCTTCGACAGCGACTCGTGCTGACGCAACGTCTCCACGATCTGCGCGCCAATCGACAGCACAGGATTCAGCGACGTCATCGGCTCCTGGAAAATCATCGAAATCTGCTGCCCCCGCACCGCGCGGATTTCCTGCGGCGACAGATCGAGCAATTCGCGGCCGTCGAAACGCAGGCTGCCGGTCACGCGGCCTGGCGTCGGCACCAGCCGCATCAGAGACAGCGCCGTAGCCGATTTTCCGCAACCCGATTCGCCGACGAGCGCGAGCGTCTCGCCTTGCGCAATGTCGAAGCTGATTCCACGCACGGCCTCATGCGCGCCGAAACTCACACGCAGATCACGGACTTCGAGCAGGTTTGCCGCGTTATTCACTTGATGCATCCTCAGTAACGTTGTCGGTCGCGAGTTGTTCAGGGGCGTTGACGCAGACGCGGATTGAGCGCGTCGTTCAGGCCGTCGCCGAGAAGATTCAGTGCGAGCACCGCGAGGACGATCGCCGCACCCGGCACCGCCGTCAGATACCACGCGGTCCGCAAGGAGTCGCGGCCGGAACCGATCATGCCGCCCCAACTGACGACATTCGGATCGCCCATGCCCACAAACGACAGTGACGATTCGATCAGAATCGCGCTCGCCACCATCACCGATGCGGTGACGATCACCGGCGGCAATGCGTTGGGCAATATTTCGCCGAATATAATGCGCGCGTTGCTGAAGCCCTGGCTGCGTGCGGCCAGCACGAAATCCGCCTGGCGTAGCGTGCGAAATTCCGCTCGCACGATGCGCGCGACGGTGGGCCACGACGCGACGCCAATCGCCAACGCGATGATCGTCACGCTCGGGCTGCCAATCGCGACGATCACGATCACCAGCAAAAACGACGGAATGGTTTGAAAGAGTTCAGTGATACGCACCAGCACGTCATCGATCAATCCGCCGAAAAATCCGCCTGCTGCACCCACCAGCGTGCCGATCACGAGACCGATCGCAGCGGATGATGCGCCGATCAGCAGCGACACGCGCGTACCGTGAGCGATGCCCGCCGCCACGTCACGTCCGAGCGAATCGGTGCCGAGCCAGTATTGATGATCCGTACCGGGCCATTCGAATGGAGCGGCGACCATGTCGAGTGGATCGCCGGGGAACAGATGGCCGGCGAACACGGCGAGCAGAAGGAAAGCCGCCAGCAGAAAAAGCCCCGCGAGCGCTGAAGGATTACGCAACAACGCACGCCATATTCCACGCCCCTTCGCCGTCGAAGCGGAAATGTCTGTGGCGCTTGCACGGCTGCCGCCAAACCGGCCGAACAGGTTGCCCGCCAGTTGACGTCGCCAAGCCGAGCCAGCCGATTCGACCGGCTCATTCGAAGCGGAAATCAGATTGGGTAAATCGGAAGACATGTCATTCCTCTGGGAAGCGAGTGGGCGGACGCGAGTCGAATCGGACATCACGCGACGCGCGGGTCTAGCCATGCCTGTAATAGATCGACCACCACGTTCGCGATGATCACGAGCAATGAAGACAGCAACAGCACGCCCAGCAGCACGCTGAAATCGCGCGCCATGACTGCGTCGAGTGCGAGGCGTCCAAGGCCTGGCCAGCTGAACACGGTTTCAGTCACCGCAGCACCGCCGAGCAGCGTGCCGAAATGAATGCCGACGATTGTCGTCAACGGCATCAGCGCGTTGCGCAGTACATGGCGCACGGTCACGCGCCACGGGTGCAATCCTTTTGCCTGCGCTGTGCGGACGAAATCCTGGCGCTGCACTTCGAGCATCGCCGAGCGCGTGAGCCGCGCGTAGATCGCGATGAAAAACGTCGACAAGGTCGCGGCAGGTAGCAGCACGTGTTTCGCGGCATCGGCGAAATAGGCGAACCCGTGCAACGACACACCGAGTGTCTGATTACCGCCGCTCGGCAACCAGCCCAGGTGCACCGAGAACAGCACAATGGCGAGCAGCCCGATCCAGAAGCCCGGCGTCGAATAGAAAAACAATGCCAGTACCGACAGCACGCGATCAGGCCACTTGCCGGCCCAATGCGCCATCACCGCGCCGAGCACCACGCCGACCACAATAGCGAACGACAACGCCACGCCCATCAGCAACAACGTATTCGGCAAACGCGACAGGATCAGTTGCATCACCGGCATGTCGTAACGCGGCGAATAGCCGAGGCTGAAGTGCGCCAGATGCGATAGGTACGACCACAACTGGTGCAGAACCGGTTGATCCAATCCGAACTTCGCGCGCAGAACCTGCATCGTCTCCAAGGTTGCCGAACCGGATTCACCGGCGAGCACGTCGGCCGCGTCTCCCGGCATCAGCTTCAGCAGAAAGAAGTTCAGGATCACGATACCGATTATGGTCGGCAACGCCTGCCACGCTGTGCGGCGCACTATCGCGCCGAAACGCATACCTCGACTCATTGCCGCTCTCCTGTCATGCGTGGGCTCATGCGCTCAGGTAAACATCCGCGAGATTGCCTTCGAGGCCTTGCGCGGACACCGTGTGGTTATGCACACGCCGGTTCGCGAGCGTGACCATGCGCGGCGCGACGAGGTTGAGAATCGGCAGATCGCGATAGACGATCTGCTGGAACTGTTGATACAACTCGACGCGCCTGCTCTCATCGGTTTCGACTGACGCCGTTTCAAGCAAGCGGTCGACATCGGCGTTGCTATAGTGCGGCGCGTTCGAAAACGGCACACCGGGTCGAATATTCTTCGACCAGTAAAGACGCTGTACGCCCACACTCGGATCGAACAGCGTATTCACGCCGATGCTCGTGAAATCGAACTGGCGGTCTGCGTACACGCGCTTCAGGAACGCGGGCAGATCCTGCGAGCGCACCGTCACATCGATCCCGACTCGCGAGAGCGCCGACTTCACATAGTCGGCCTGGCGACGGTACATGTCGCCATACGGCAGGAAATCGTGAGTGAGACGGAAGCGCACACCACCGTCCTTACGCGGATACCCCGCTGCATCGAGCAGCTTTTCCGCGCTGCCGATATCGAATGCGTACGGCGCAAGCTTCCCATCGTGATAGGGCGAACCCGGCGTGATCGGCGTGGGCGACAGTTCGGCATAACCGTATGCAATCGTGCGTTGCACGACTTGCGGATTGATCGCATGCGCAATCGCCTGACGTACCCGCAGGTCTTTTAGAATCGGATGATCGAGATTGAAATCGATCTCCGATTGCGGTTCGAGAAAGCGATAGCCGCGCGTTTCAATGCTCAATTGCGGCAACTGGGTAAGACGCGGCAGGTCGGTCAACGGCACCGGATTTTCACCGCCCAGATCGAGTGCGCCCGTTTCGAAGGCTGCGGATCGCGCGGCTGCGTCCGGGATCACCTTGAATACGAGGCCGTCGATATAAGGTTTGCCTGCGTCCCAGTAATCCGGATTGCGCTCATAAACGATATTGGCGCCACGGGTCCACGATTTGAAGCGGAACGGCCCCGTGCCGATGGGCGCGTTGTTGTGCGGATTGGTCAGCGGGTCGCCGGATGCGTACAGGTGCTTCGGTACGATTGGCGATTCTCCAGCCGACAACGCCTTCAGCAGATACGGCGCGGGCTTCGACAACTCGATCACTGCGGTGCGTGCGTCCGGGGTCGCGACTCGCGTGACGTTGGCAAATGTGCTGCGTCCACGCGGATGCACCGACTTGAGCAGGTCGATAGAAAATGCGACGTCAGCCGACGTAAAAGGCTGACCATCATGCCACTTTACGTTTTGACGCAGTGTGAACGTGTACTTCAGACCATCGGGACTGACGGTCCATGCAGTCGCCAGTTGCGGCTTTGGCTTCAGATCGAAATCGTAGGCAAGCAGCCCTTCCAGAACTTTCGAACTGGCGACCAGCGCCGGCCCCGTCGTCTGGAAAATCGACACGAGAACCGGCGGCTCCGGGTTAATCAACATGTTTAGCGTGCCGCCCCGCTTCGGCGTCACGCCGTCGGCTTGCGCGCGAACCAGCGAAGGCAAACCCGTCGCGGCGAGCGCCGCCCCCGATGAAATCAGAAAACTGCGTCGATTCAGCCCTGCCATGTGATCCAGATCCTTTAGCCAGCACCCGCCGGTTTTGCCGCGCGAGATATCGTCATAGTGTGGTCGGCAACGTCGCTGCCGCAGCACTTACGATAAAGCAGCAGCGCTGCCGACAGAACCAATCGTTCCGCATATGCAAAGCAGCAGGCGGACGAAAGGCTTACCAGTAACGTGTGGGATCGCTTGATGATGAAAGCGGCGCGACGCCGCCTTTCGGTTTTGACAGGTAGCGCCAATGGCAGTGCAATACCAAAGGCGGTTGCGTCGATGGAAAGGAGATCGATCGAACGGGGGCCGCTAATGACTCGCCGCCCCTGCTTTGGTTGACATGTTAAGTAGGCGAAAAACTAGAACACACGCCCTTCGGTCAGATGCGTGGTCACGCCGTTCAGTTCGTATTCGCCAATGACCCGCGCCTTGTGCAGCAGCGGGTTATGGCTGAAGATGGTTCGCAGATTGCGCCAGTGGCGATCGAAGTTATGCGCGCGCGCGGTCGCCGATGCACCGCCAATCTCGAACAGCCGCTCGCCTGCATACAACGCCAGCTTGCTCACCACGAGTTGGGTCTTGGCCGTGGCGAGCGCACCTTCCAGCACCAGCTCTTCGGCGTTCGCGGCGCCGTTGCGGATCGCTTTCGCCGAGCGGTCCAGCGTCCGCGCATTCTGTTGCACCAGCGCGTCGATAGAGAGGCTATGCGCGGCAAGATCGCCCACTACCTGCTGCACGAAGCCGTCTTCGCGCGCGGACGGTGCCGGACTATGTAACACCGGGCGGCCATGTTCGACGACATAGCGCCGTGCGTCCGCGAGAATATTGCGCACAATGCCCGCTGCCACGGCGACCAGATGCAGTTGACGCAGCGCACTGCCATGACGCCCGGCGAGACTCGTATAGCCGCGCGTCGCCACTTCATGTGCCAGAACCTGCATGTTATCCAGAACGAGACTGCCGCTCGCCGTCATGCGCTGGCCCATGCCGTCCCAGTCGTCGAGTACCGTCAGACCTTCGCGCGACACCGGAATGACAATCGACACTTTCTCGTCGTTTTCGTCCTGAACATTGATACGCGCGTAGTCGGAGAACGCAGTGCCGGTCGAATAGTACTTCTTGCCGGTCACGCGGAAATTGTCACCGTCGCGCACGAGTTTCGTGACGATTTCACCGGGACGCGACGTGCCGCGTTCCGTCGACGCACCGCCAAAAATCGCACCACTGCGCACGCGCTCGATCTGCGTGTCGTTGAATGCCGAGCGAGGCGAAAGCAGTAGTTGTTCGGTCTGGTCGTAATGGATTCGCAGAGCGTGCGCGACATTCGACTCCGCGGCGGCAATCGACGTAACGACATGAATGAGGTCCTCCAGCGACCCGCCGAGTCCACCCCACTCAACCGGAAAACGCAGTACGCCTAGCCCCGACTGACGAAACAGGTCGAAACGATCGAACGGCAACTCGCGCCGCGCCTCGCGTTGCGCAGCGTCCTCTCCAATTGCTTTGGCCAGCGCTGGCAGTGCGGCCAGTGCGTCGTCGAGTGTCGCTGGCGCTTCAGTTTTGCGGGAGTCCGGCATACATGCTTTCCTTTTATAAGTGCAGACGGATCGCGAACGATCCTTCTATCCGATCAGAGTCTTTGATGGAGCAAGCGGCGAAACCGCGCCTGCTCGCGCAACGAATCAGTATAGGGACGCAGCGATTTTCGCTAAACCAGTGAATTGAGCTATGAATATTCGCCGTGCTGGATTGGGTTCATTTCTATGAATACCCAACCTGATGTTGGTCTGCCCGCCCACGACGTTAATAAGATTCGCAGATAACGATTCGAGGATTCGTTATTGGAACGTGCAACGGTGCATTTCTATACTCGATCCCGGTCAGCACTCACCTTCGACGAGTGCCAAATCTTTAACGAATCCATTCGACTTATGAGCCTACGTCCACTGCACGACCGCCTGATCGTCAAACGTCTCGATCAGGAAACCAAGACCGCCTCGGGAATCGTGATTCCGGAAAGCGCCGCCGAAAAGCCGGACCAGGGCGAAGTTATCGCAATCGGACCGGGCAAGCGCGATAGCGACGGCAAGCGTATCGAACCGGACCTGAAGGTCGGCGAACGTGTGCTGTTCGGCAAATACGCAGGACAGTCCGTGAAGGTGGATGGCGCCGAACTTCTGGTGCTGCGCGAAGAAGACGTCGTCGCTGTCGTCACTCAATAAGGGAATTCCGATCATGGCCGCAAAAGAAATCATTTTTAGCGATGTAGCACGTTCGAAACTCGTCGAAGGCGTGAATATTCTCGCGAACGCCGTCAAGGTGACGCTCGGTCCGAAGGGCCGCAACGTGGTGCTGGAACGCTCGTTCGGCTCGCCCGTCGTGACCAAGGACGGCGTGTCGGTCGCGAAGGAAATCGAATTGCAGGATCGCGTGCAGAACATCGGCGCTCAACTGGTGAAGGAAGTTGCGTCGCGCACCAGCGACGCAGCCGGTGACGGCACGACCACCGCTACGGTGCTCGCGCAAGCCATCGTTCGCGAGGGACAGAAGTATGTCGCGGCAGGTCTGAATCCGCTCGACCTGAAACGCGGCATCGACAAAGCCGTCGTCGCGGCAATCGATGAACTGAAGAAGATCAGTAAGCCGACCACGACAAGCAAGGAGATTGCACAAGTCGCGACCATCTCGGCGAACGGCGAAGAATCGATTGGCCAGAGAATTGCCGAGGCGATCGACCGCGTCGGCAAGGAAGGCGTCATCACCGTTGAAGACGGCAAATCGCTCGACGATGAACTCGACGTGGTCGAAGGCCTGCAATTCGATCGTGGCTACCTGTCGCCGTATTTCATCAACGATCAGGACAAGCAGGTTGCGATTCTGGACAATCCTTTCGTGCTGTTGCACGACAAGAAAGTCTCGAACATCCGCGATCTTTTGCCGGTACTCGAACAGGTCGCGAAAGCAGGCCGCCCGCTGCTCATCATCGCGGAAGATGTCGAAGGCGAAGCGCTCGCCACGCTGGTGGTCAACAACATTCGCGGCATTCTGAAAACGGTGGCGGTCAAGGCACCAGGATTCGGCGACCGCCGCAAAGCGCTGCTCGAAGATATCGCCATCCTCACAGGCGGCCAGGTGATCGCGGAAGAAACGGGTTTGTCGCTGGAAAAAGCGACGCTCGCCGAGCTGGGCCAGGCCAAGCGCATCGAAGTCGGCAAGGAGAACACGACCGTGATCGACGGCGCGGGCGAGCGCGTGAACATCGAAGCGCGCGTGAAGCAGATTCGCACGCAGATCGACGAAGCCAGCTCGGACTACGATCGCGAAAAGCTGCAGGAACGCGTCGCGAAACTGGCGGGCGGCGTGGCGGTGATCAAGGTCGGCGGCGCGACTGAAATCGAGGTCAAGGAAAAGAAGGATCGTGTCGACGACGCGCTGCACGCCACACGCGCGGCGGTCGAGGAAGGCATCGTGCCGGGCGGCGGCGTTGCCCTGATTCGCGTGCGAAAGGCGATCAGCGGACTCAAGGGCGTCAACGCCGATCAGGACGCGGGCATCCGCATCGTGCTGCGTGCGCTGGAAGAACCGCTGCGTCAGATCGTGACGAACGCCGGTGAAGAAGCGAGCGTAGTGGTCGCGAGGGTCGCGGAAGGCAGCGGCAATTTCGGCTACAACGCGCAGACCGGCGAATATGGCGACCTCGTGGAATCGGGCGTGCTCGATCCGACCAAGGTCACGCGTACGGCGCTGCAAAACGCGGCATCAGTGGCGTCACTCCTTCTCACGACCGACGCCACCGTGCACGAGGTGCCGAAGGATGCGGCTCCGGCGTCGCCTGCGGGTGGACCGGGCGCACCAGGTGCCGGCTACGACTTCTGATCTTCCTGTTTTCACCGGCGCATCCGGCACGCCAGTGCGTGCGTGAATGCGCCGGTCGACCTTGCCTGCCACGGAACCATGCGCTATTTCAAACTACTGAAATCTCTGGCGATGTTCGCCGCGTTGGCGACGGCGACGCTTCACGCGTATGCCGATAAACCCGCCGTTATTCGTATTGGCGTCGCTCAACAGGGCATCGGCGACCCGCCAACTTTTGGCGGCTCGCCAGCCGCAACGGTGCAATTGCAGCAGCGGCTCGAAAAAGAATTCGCGGCTGACGGCATCAAGGTCCAGTGGCTCTTTTTCAAGGGCGCGGGTCCGGCGGTCAACGAGGCCATCGCCGACAAGTCGCTGGACTTCGCGTTTCAAGGCGACCTGCCCTCGGTACTCGCGCGGGCCAACGGTCTGAAGACACACATCCTGCTGGAGTCCGGCGTTCGCGCCGGCGTCAAGATCGCCGTGCCGCCCGACTCCGACATTCACACGATCAAGGATCTGAAGGGCCGCCGCGTCGGGATATTTCGCGGCACCAATCTGCAACTGGTGGTCGACAACGCGCTCGCCGCGAACAAACTCGACGAACGCGATCTGCATGTGATCAACCTGGACGCCGCAAGCTCGCTCGCGGCACTGGCGTCGAAAGGAATCGACGCATCGACTAACGACTATCACCTTTACAAACTCCGCGACCAGGGGCTCGCGAAGATCATCTACGAATCGCAGAACGATGGCCCGCAATTCACGCGTCAATCGCATCTGCTGGTCGTGGACGACTTCGAGCATGCGCACCCGGACATCGTGCAGCGGGTAGTGAATGCATTCGTCAAGGGTTCGCAATGGTCGTCCGACGAAACGAACCGGGACGCGCTATTCAAGCTGTGGGCGCAAAGCGGCGTGGATGTCGCGCAATGGCAGGCGGAGTTTGCGAACCAGCCGCTGAAGGCACGCAATTCGCCATTGATCGACCCGTTCATCGTCGCGCGCTATAAGTCGGTGGCGCAAGACGCGCTCAAGCTGAAGCTGATCCGCCAACCCGTCGATGTCGACAGCTGGTTCGAGCCGCACTATCTCGACAACGCGCTGCATACGCAAAATCTCGACCACTACTGGACCCGTTACGACGCGGCCGGTAAGCCGCTGAGCTAACTGCGCTAACCCACCACGGAGCGAGACGATGAGCGAAACGGCAATCCCCCTTCCCACCGCGAATGGCGATGCGCGCAGCGCTCAGCGTCACGCTCCGCGCGCACGCAAACGGCTGCGCAAAATCGCCTGGCACGTTGCACCGTGGCTGCTGCCCGCAACGCTATTCGCGCTGTGGACCATCGGCTGCGAGCGGGGCTGGATCGCGCCGCAGATTCTGCCGCCGCCGTCGCGTGTCTACGAAACGTTCGTGGAGCTCGCGCGTAACGGCGACCTCGCGAGT
This sequence comes from Paraburkholderia fungorum, assembly GCF_900099835.1. NCBI lineage: Bacteria > Pseudomonadati > Pseudomonadota > Betaproteobacteria > Burkholderiales > Burkholderiaceae > Paraburkholderia > Paraburkholderia fungorum. The sequence continues at coordinate 1,238,692 of NZ_FNKP01000003.1, read as the reverse complement.
AACACGCTAATCAGCTTGCAACGCGTGGTATTCGGTTTCGCCATCGGGACGCTGCTCGGCTTCGTGACCGGCGCGGCGCTCGGTCTGTCGCGCACGTTCGAAGCATACGTGCTGCCTGGCTTCAACGCGCTCGTGCAGATTCCCGTATTGGGCTGGCTGCCGTTTCTGTTGCTGCTGGTCGGCGTGGGTGAACCGCTCAAATACATCCTGATCGCGCATGCGGCGCTTGTGCCGGTCACGCTCAGCACGTTACAGGGCTTCCGGCAGTCGCCGCAGAACCTCGAAGAAGTCGCGCGAGGTTATGGGTACAGCCACTGGCAGCGGATTGTCCACGTCGTGCTGCCCGCTGCGGTGCCGACGCTGGCAACAGGCGTGAGGCTGGCATTTACGAAAGCGTGGCTGGCGCTGGTCGTGGTCGAGCTGGTTGCTTCGTCTGAAGGACTTGGCTATCTCATCGTTTATGGCAGGCAACTGTTCCAGCTCGATCTGGTGATGGCGTCGGTCGTCATGGTCGGCGCGATCGGATTCGTCGTGAACCGTCTGCTCGAAGCACTCGAAACGCGTCTGAGGCGCGGCCAGCCGTCCGCGTTTCGGGACTGAAACCGTGTCACCGCAAAGGAGCTCACATGCGCTTTCCTTCGATCTTCACTGCCCGCAACGGACCGCCGCCCTGCAGTTGCGATCTGCCCGTCGAGCGAAAAAAGAAAAGCACCTTTCTCAGCCGACGAAGCGCTGCGTGGCGCGGCCTCGTATTGCCCGCCATTGCGGTCGCGCTATGGTCGGCGATATCGGCATTGCACCTGGTCAAAAGCGGCCTGCTGGTGAGCCCTCTGGCGGTTCTGCATGCCGGCACGCAACAACTGCAGAGCGGCGCGTTGGTGCGTGCGTTATCCGCGTCACTGGCACGCGAGGCTTGCGGGTTTGTCATTGGCACCGTCGGCGGACTGCTGCTTGGCGGCCTGCTGGGTTTCTCACCGATCGCGCGGCGGATGGTCGGGCCGAGCTTCGATACGTTCAAGCAGATCTCGCTATTCGCGTGGATTCCGCTGATTTCAGTGTGGTTCGGCCTCGGCGATGCCGCCAAGGTCGTTTTCCTCTCACTCGCGGCATTGCTGCCCGTCACCGCGCACACGTGCGACGGCATTCATGCCGTGCCGCGCAGCTATATCGAAGTGGCTCGCGCGTTCCGCTATACGCGATTGCAACTCGTCGCACACGTGATTCTTCCCGCCGCCCTGCCGTCGATCTTCACCGGCATCTATCTCGCGCTGATCTATTCGTGGCTCGCGACACTTGGCGCCGAGTACCTGCTGGTTTCGGGCAGCGGCATCGGCAATCTGCTGATCGACGGCAGCGAGCAGTTCAGGATGGATCTGGTGCTGCTGGGGATCATCGTCGTCGGCTTGACCGGTTGGGCGCTCAACTCGCTGGCTCGCGCTGTCGAGCGGGCCATTTTTGCACGGCGCACGGTGCGTCCGTCGCGTGAAGCGACTACGTTGAGCGCATCCTGACGCACACGCTTCAAATGCAGCTTGTCCGCTAACTGATACAGGACCGTTCTCATGACCACTGTTGCATCAGAACTGGAAGGGCTCGACATTCGCCACGTTCGAAAGCGCTATATCCAGCACGGCAAGACGCTGGAAGTACTCGACGACGTCAGCCTGCATGTACGACCCGGCGAATTCGTCAGCGTGCTCGGTTCGAGCGGTTGCGGCAAGTCGACGTTGTTGCGTCTGATCGCTGGCCTCGATACCGATTACACCGGCGAGATTCTTGTCGGCGGTGAACGGGTGCGCGATACGTCGCTCGAACGCGGGATCGTGTTTCAGGACCACCGGCTGTTTCCGTGGCTCACCGCGTCGCAAAACATTCAGGCTGCGTTGCGTAACGCGCCGCTTTCAGCGAAACAGAAGCGCGATGCAGTCGCCGAACACATCGCGCTGGTTGGTCTGAAGGGCTTTGAAAACGCGTACCCGAATCAATTGTCGGGCGGTATGGCGCAGCGTGTCGCGATTGCACGCGGACTGGTCAACCGGCCGCGCGTGCTGTTGCTCGACGAGCCATTCGGCGCGCTTGACGCGTTGACTCGTGGGCGTCTGCAAAACGAATTGCAGCGTATCTGGCAACAGGAACACATCACGATGATCCTCGTCACGCACGACGTGGACGAAGCCGTGTACCTCGGCGATCGCGTGGTGACGATGGCCCCGCGCCCTGGGCGTATCAAACGAATCGTCGATATCGGATTGCCACGACCGCGCGAGCGTAGCGATCCACGGTTCATTCGCTTGCGTGACGAGATCGTCGCGGATTTTGGTGAGGCGGACGTTGCAAGCGATAAGCCGTTCGACGGCAACGACGGTCTGAAATCGCCGGCTACCGCTCCAAACCCGCCCATCACGGAATGGCGCCTCGCGTGGTAACGCGTGGAACGACGGTAAAAGACAGCTAAAAACAACGGTAGTCGATGGAGAAAATGATGAGCAAGAGCAAACGGCAGATCAGACTCGGCGCGTTCCTGATGGAAACCGGCCATCACATCGCCGCGTGGCGGCATCCCGACGCGCATGCGGGCGGCGGACTCGATTTTCAGCACTACGCCGAGCTCGCACAGATCGCAGAGCGCGCAAAATTCGACGCGATTTTTTTCGCTGACAGCGTCAGCGTCCGCGATAGCAACCTGGCTTCGCTGTCGCGAACCGCGCGCGCCGATCACTTCGAGCCGATTACATTGCTGTCCGCGTTGTCGGTTGTCACGCGCAATATCGGGCTGATCGCAACGGTGTCGACGACCTTCAACGAGCCGTATAACCTGGCCCGCAAATTTGCGTCTCTCGATCATCTGAGCGGCGGCCGATCGGGATGGAATCTGGTCACGTCGAGCACCGAGTCCGAAGCACTCAACTTCAATTTCGAACAACACCCCGATCACGCGGTGCGTTATGAACGCGCGCGTGAATTCTATGACGTGGTCGCAGGCCTCTGGGATAGCTGGGAAGACGACGCCTTCATTCGCGACAAGGACAGCGGCGTGTACTTCGATCAGGACAAGCTCCATACGCTCAACCATCGCGGCACGCACTTCAAGGTGCGCGGTCCGCTGAACGTCGCGCGTTCGCCGCAAGGCTGGCCGGTCGTCGTGCAGGCGGGTGCGTCAGATGCCGGCAAGGAGTTGGCCGCGCAAACTGCGGAAGTTATCTTCGTCGCGCATCAAACGCTCGAAGAGGCACAGGCGTTTTATCGCGACATCAAAGGCAGGCTCGCTCGATATGGACGACAGCCGGATCATCTGAAAATCATGCCCGGCATTTTCCCGGTGATCGGCAGGACCCAGGAAGAAGCACAGGAGAAGTTCGACGCGTTGCAAAACCTGATTCATCCGACGGTCGGCTTGTCGCTGTTGTCCAATATGTCGGGCGGCGTCGATCTGTCGGAATATCCGGTAGACGGGCCGTTTCCCGAACTCCCGGAGACGAATGGCGGTAAAAGCAGGCAACGTCTGTTGCTCGATCTGGCGCGTCGCGAGAATCTGACCATACGTGACCTGTATTTGCGGATAGCGGGCGCGCGTGGGCATCTTCAGGTGGTCGGCACGCCGCAAAGCATCGCGGACCAGTTGCAGCAATGGTTCGAAGAAGAAGGCGCTGACGGCTTCAATATCATGTCGCCGTGGCTGCCCGGCGGGCTCACGGAATTCGCGGAACTGGTCGTACCGGAGTTGCAAAAGCGCGGCCTGTTCCGCACCGAATACGAAGGCAGTACGCTGCGCGACAATCTCGGGTTGCCACGGCCAGTGAACCGTCATGTTCTGGCGAAAGATGAGGTGGCGCTGGTTCGATAACATCTCCATAGGCCGTTGCGGACGCGCAATTGCTCGCGTCCGCCATCGGCGCATCGCCCTCGTTTGCTATGTCGACTGGCGAAAGAAGCCTGCCTCAGAAGAACAGCAGCGAGCGCAATTCGATACTGCGGCGCGCGGGTGCATCGGGTGGCGATGTCGGATCGTCGAACGCTGTGTGCGCACTGAGCCGTGCAATCGGATCACCCGCCGAATCGTAGATTTTCAGCAGCAGGTATTCGTCGGGCGTCATGTGCGGAAAGTAGTACCAGCGATGCCGCGGATTGAACACCAGCGCGTAGGTCTCGCCGACCTTGTCTGGATAAACAAGGTCTGATGCCACCAGATCGTTCAGCGCGATACTGCGCGAATCACACAGCGCCAGCGGTGACGATTGCACGGTGTCGCCAATCGGCCGCCACAGGTTGACAATCGCCACGCGGCCTTGCAACAACTGCTCTGCTTCACCTGTAGGCAGGTGATCGCGTACCCTTCGCGGCCCCGACACGAAGGTCTGATCGTTATGAATGTACTTGACCGGCTCCCGCACGCCATCGGTGCGCTCCGGTCTTCCGTCACGCAGCGTGTGATCGAACACCACCACCCGTCTTGCACCGGTAGCGCGTTTGAGCAGCAATTCTGCTTCCGGGTAATAGATCGATTTGATCTGGGCCGGGTCCGAAAAATCGCGTAACGCGCTCGGTTGCCGATGCAGTTCGAAACCGTTTCTATCGATCGATAACGCGCCGGGCGGTGGCGCGACACGCGCGTTTGAAATCGGCACCCGATGTGCGCGATACACGCCACTGCGTTTCGGGACGCCCGGCGGCGGATCGTATTGATACGAAACGGGCTTTTCCCCGGTAAATTCGAGGTAATTCAATTCTGCGTCGATTGTTGTGGCCGACGCGGGCGTATCGATGACGATCTCGCTCATGTTCACGTCCTCATCACGTTAAAACGACTCATTGAACGGCCGCAAATCGATTTCCTGCGACCACGCGCTTCGACCTTGCCGATGCAGATGCCAGTACGCGTCGGCGATATCGGCGGGATTCAGCAGGCCGTCGGGACCGCGCTCGGCCACCCGTTGCGGCGACGCCGTGCGCAGACGCTCGCCGTCGATACCGCCGTCGACCACCACATGCGCGACATGAATATTTCGCGGCCCGAATTCGCGGGCAAGACTTTGAGTCAAAGATCTCAAGCCGGCTTTGGCCGACGCGAATGCCGCGAACGGCGGACGTCCTCGCAGCGACGCGGTTGCGCCAGTGAAAAGTAACGAGCCGCTTCCGCTCTCAAGCAGTAGTTGCAGTGCAGCGCGGGCGAACAGGAATCCACCGAGTGTAGTCACACGCCACGCCGCCTCGAATTGCTCCGCGGACAATTCCAGCGTCGGCGCACGGATCGCACCCGCTGCGTTGAAGATCGCGGCTTCGAGCGTGCCGGTATCAGCCAGTTGACGCGCTATAGCGGCCAGATCGTCTTCGCTGGTGACATCGCCCGGCAACGCGATTGCATGGCCACCGTGGGCGCGAATTTCGGCGACTACCGCGTCGAGTCGCTCGCGCGAACGTCCCGTCACGGCGACCGTCAGGCCTTCGCTCGAGAAGCGTCGCGCGAGTGCGGCCCCGAGTCCGGCGCTCGCGCCGACACCGGCGATCCACGCCAGGCGCGCGGAGCCGTCTTCTTTCTTTTGCTCAATAGTGGCAACCATCGACATCTCCATCGCATTTAGCCGCAACACGCGACGCGCGGCGGCAATTGACATAGGCACCCGATAATTCAGCCTAGGCGATTACCACGCGGGATGGAAATAACGATTCGTGGAAAGTTATGCGCTGGAAAAAGGCGCGCTGCAAAGCGTCGCTGCGTTCATTCCGGCGGAATGTCGAGCGGAACCACGAACATGCCTGCGGTGTATTCGACGTGGAAATAGCCGGTTCGCGCATAGGCCGCAATGCGCTCAAGCCGCTCGGTTGAGTTGGCATGGTGGACCGACGACACCACTGCTTCGTCCAAACGTTCATCGTGGATTTCACGGGTCTGACGCCTGACCCAGTGCCGCAGCACGTTACGTGGATGCCGAAATCCGTCCCAGATAGCTGTCGCTGAATTTGCCATCGTGCATGCTCCGTTAATTCAAGCCCATGCACCTCAAGTTATGTCATGCGACCGGATAACCGCAAATAAGCTTTTATGGAATGGTTTTCGCAGAATCGACGTGCGCCGATTGTGCGGGACGTTATCGAATTGATTAACGCTCTCGCTCCACAACTCCGGCGGCATTAGCGCCGGATCAGCATCGCAAGCGAACGATGTGCGTCGAGTTGCCGCTCGTATCCTGCTAGCGCGCCATCGACGCGACGCGTCACAGGCAGCGTGGCAACCGTGGTGACGTTGGAGAGACCCGTCGACCCGCCTACCGGTTTGGCACCGGCAAGGCAATATCCAATATCGCGGCGCGCATTGAAGCACGCGCGCACCTTGCCGCTTTCGACCAGGGTGGCGAGCGCAGATTCGACAACCTGCTCCGATACGCCAAACCTACGGGAAAAAGTCCCGATGGTGTAGACGCGGTTATGTCTCATCTTCAGCATCAAACTGTTGATCAATGGATCCATGATCGATAAGGGTTGGGCACTGCGATTGATAGAGGAACAATGACTGAGCGTCGCCTGCAGAACCTGCGCACGTCGTAAAAGCCAGCATGGCAGGATTCGCGGCGGACTGGAAACATCGAGTTGACATATCGTTATGAAGCGGGTTATGAACTGCGAGCCGGCCTGGAGGCAATTCGTATATATGGGAACCTGCATAGCATTTCGCACTTATGTATTTGTCAGCAGGTGCCCCTGTTCTCTAGCATCTACATCGTTTGCAACATGTCGTTTGCAAAAACACGAACACACCTTCAAAAATGAAAAGACAAACATTTATTCGAGCGATGCTCGCCGTGGTGGCGTTGAGTAGCAGCCTGGCAATCAATCAGGCAGCGCAGGCGGCCGATCAAACCTTGCGCGTCGGCATCATGTCCGGCGAAGACGAGGACGTGTGGCGTGTCGTAGCCGCGAACGCTGCAAAACACGGCCTGACGATCAAGATCACGACCTTCAACGACTATACGCAGCCGAATGAAGCGTTATCCCAGCACGACCTCGACGCCAACTCGTTCCAGCATAAGCCCTATCTGGATGCGCAAATCAAGGCTCGCGGCTATCAAATCGTGCCGGTGGGCTACACCTACGTCCAACCTATCGGCCTCTATTCACGCAAGGTGAAATCGGTTGCCGATCTGCCGAATGGGGCAACCATCGGCGTGCCGAACGACCCCAGCAACGAAGGCCGCTCACTGTTGCTGCTGCAAAGTCTGGGGCTGATCAAGCTGCGCGCCGATGTGGCGCTTCTGCCCACGATTCGCGACATCGCGGATAACCCGAAGAACATTCATATCAAGGAACTGGACGCAGGTATCGTAGGCCGCGCGATCGGCGATCTCGATGCGGCGGTGATCAACACGGACTGGGCGATCAAGGCCGGAATCAAGATTCCGCAAGAGCGCATTGCGCAGGAAAAGGTGGCGGGCAACCCGTATCGCAACTTCCTCGCCGTGAACGAAAAAGACGCCAAAGCTCCTTGGGTGCAAGCGCTGGTTGAAAGCTATCAGCAGCCGAACGTCGAGAAGGAAATTCTCTCCGTTTATCACGGAGCGACGTTGCCGGCCTGGAACGAATCGTCGAAATAAGATTCGGCACTGCCCGGGCTATTGCAACCCGGGCAGCGCTGCGCGGTGCCCGACCGCGCGTGTGTCTGCCTGCGTCACAGCAGGCGATTCAGCTACTGGAAAAGCTGCGACTTACTTCTGCGCGGCAAGCTTGTCTTGCGTATTGATTGCGAAATCGCCAGCGTCGTGGCGTTCGTGCAATTGACTTGAAGGCTCACCGAACACGCGATTCACCATCCGTCCGCGCTGCACGGCCGGACGTTCTCCGATTGCGTCGGCCCAGCGCCGCACGTGCCTGTAATCCTGCACCGACAGGAACTCGGCCGCCTCGTAAAGCCATCCTTTTACCAGACCGCCATACCACGGCCAGATTGCGATATCGGCGATCGTGTATTCACTGCCCGCGATGTATTCGTGCGTGGCGAGCTGCTTGTCGAGCACGTCGAGCTGTCGCTTGGTTTCCATCGTGAACCGGTCGATCGCATATTCGATTTTGCTGGGTGCGTACGCGTAGAAATGCCCAAAACCACCGCCCAGGTAAGGCGCGCTTCCCATTTGCCAGAACAGCCATGACAGGCACTCGGCACGCGCAGCGGATTCGCCCGGCAGAAACGCGCCAAATTTCTCGGCGAGATAAAGCAGAATTGCGCCTGATTCGAACACCCGAACCGGCTCCGAACCGCTGCGATCCAGCAGCGCGGGAATCTTGGAGTTCGGATTCACGCCGACGAAGCCGCTGCCGAACTGATCGCCCTCGCCGATCCTGATGAGCCACGCGTCGTACTCCGCGCCACTGTGGCCGAGGGCCAGCAGCTCTTCCAGCATCACCGTGACCTTTACGCCGTTCGGCGTTGCCAGCGAATAGAGCTGCAGAGGATGGCGTCCGACCGGCAGGTCTTTCTGATGCGTCGCCCCCGACACCGGGCGGTTGATGTTCGCGAAGCGGCCGCCGCTATCTTTGTTCCAGCTCCAGACTGTCGGCGGGACATAGTCGGAAGAATTGCTCATGCAGGAAGCTCCTTGTATGGTTGGGATATTTGCTCCTGCATGAGATTAACAAATCGACGGAATATCTGCCGGACGCGGCGCGAATCCGTATCGGGCGATGTCGGCGGGAGGGTTGCGGATCAGACTACTGACCGCGAGACGAGTACATTTCCGCACTCCATGCGGTTCATCCGTCGACCGCTTCCTTGACGCGATTCTTCACGCAGTACTCGATCAGTCCATCGATCGCTGCGCCAGCATTGTCCTGAATGGCAGGACCGTGCATCGGAAATATCGTTTCGATATCGTATTTCCTTATCTTGATCAAAACGGAATGCAGGTACTCGATGGACGGCAGGTATCCCGACTCCTCAATCGACGAAATCATCTTCTCCACCGGGTTCGCCCACTTGTCGTCAACGGTACCGAAACTCATGAAGATGTCCGATGAAAAAAGCGCCTTGAAACGTGGCACATAAATCACCAGCGCGTCCCACTGATGAACATGCTTGGCGAAGATCGGAATGATCACTTCGTCGTTGATCTTGATTGGTGTCTCGTCTTTGAAAAGCTTCGTTTTGACGGAGAAGATGTCGCCGAGCGCATGCGCGCAAATCGGGTGGGCATAAGCAACCAGCGACTTGTTGAGCGCGAGAAACTCCGGAAGCGCACCCATTTCATCGTCTTCGAAGTGCGGCACGATCAGGCTGCCCACCGACGCCACATCGATTCCTGCCGAAAGCAGATTCGACTTCAGCAGCGGAAAGTCACCGCGCGAACCCGTCTCGATACAGAGCGTGCCCGAAGCTGACTTGATGAAGAACTGGGAGAAGCTCAGATTGATCTTTTCGATATACGTGCTGTGCCGGACAATATGATCGGCAAATATATCGACTTTCGATAAGCTCATTTTGTCGTCTCCATGGTCGCTTCATATTGCCGAAGGGCAATCGTTCCGCGGCTCCCGAATTTTTTCATATACGCGCTCACGTACTGCTCGTTGCCATACAGAAATGCGATGTCTGTCGGCACCATATTGCGAATCGCAATCAGCGGAACCGGAGTTTGCAACGGACGAAATGCCTTGTTCCGCAAACCCGGTTCGTCGCAATCGGGAAAGAACTGCCCGATCATCAGATGATGCTCGACAAACGTGGGCTTGAGTTGCTTCTGAACATACTCGATTGCGCTGGACACGTCGCCAAGCCGGTCCGGGACAATAATTCGGCAACGATAGATATCGTCCCTGCCTCCGCCCTGCAGAAACTCTTCCCTATGCACTTCAATGTCATCGGAAAGACATTGTATGCTCGAAGAGTGATTCCAGTAGAACTCTATAGAGCGCTTTAATACCGCCGTTCTGGCGAACGGACATACGTCGCCCAGGCGCCCTAGTTCGGTGTTGGGAGCGCATAGGAAACTCTCGATCCATCTGAGGATTCGGGAGAAGCACTCGTCAGTCAACGCTTCTTCGAAAGAAATACTTTCCGACGCTGACAGGCGTGTTGCCATGGTCAACCTCACTATTCGCGGGTTTCGGGAAAGTCAGAAGCAGATCGGCAAACACGGGCGAAACATCGATCTGACACGCGCTTCACAACGCGCGTGTCTTTCGATATACCCGCCACGATTCGTCGCTTTACGACTTGCGAACGAAGTTTGCCTCTCGCGACGAGGGCATGGTCCTGATCAGTTGCCCCCACTCGTAATCGAAGCTGTCTTGCGAGAAACGCGTCACACCCGCACCTGGGGTGAAGGTCAATTCTCCAAAGAAGATTTCGTTGTCGTACGCGTATAGGTCTACGCGAACATATCCAAGGCCCTCCGACAAACGCGTGGCAACGTCGACGACTTCGCCCCAGTTGGCAGGGCGCCCGGCGGGATCGTCACTGCACGGATAGCCCGCCGCTGCGATATGCAGCGGATTCCATTGGGTATCGTAGAAATCGTGATGCGGCGTGCCGAAGCGGTCTGAAACCACGCCGGTATAGATCACCGGTTCGCCCTGTTCGCGATCGAAGATGTTTATTTTGTAATCGGGAGGCACCTTGCCGCTTCGGTCGGTCAGTAACTTCTCGAAGTAGATTCGCGGCTTGATTGGCCGGTAGTGCCGTTCGCGAGAGGCAACGGAGAAATCGGTGCTGAGCCATTGATCCGCGAGTTGCTGAAGCTCTCCAAACGAAACATCGGCTTTGTTCCATACCACTTTGACGAATCCGCATCCGTGATTCGCTTTCATGACAAACGACTCAGGAAGCGTATCAAACACCTCCTGCGTAAAAACGTCGGGCACGGCTATCAAGGGAATCAGGTACTTTTCCCCGATCTTCTCCTTCACATATTCCCGAACCGCGAGCTTGTCCGCCAGCACGCTCCATAACGGATCGGGATGCAGACAACGATCCAGAATGATTTCGTTGAAGGTTGCCGGATTCCGCAGGTTCGGAAACCGCCCGACTCTTCTGCGATGTGAAAGGAATAAGAAAACCGAATCGGGAAGAAAATATTTCACGCCGTGGAGCACGCCCGAGTAGAGAGTGCCAATACTGTTCCGAAATATTTTTCTGCCTGATTCTGGTGAATGTGTGACGGTTTTCCGGGAATCAGAGTGCGTTTTCAGCGCAGACCAGAAGCTTCCCTGACCGGACGATGTCCGCCGTCCAACATCATTTGGCGTACTCATTGGAAAAGACCTCTCGACTCGCTAATTATCGGATGGGTTCCGCAAGCGGCCACTTGCGGCGTAGCGCGGCAAGACGCGTTTCTCCACGCCCCGAACGGATCAGGACGACTTTTTCCGGACGCACGCTCACGACGTCTTTATGCTGCAGTGAAGCATAGGCCACCAAATCGGTGCGACTACCGATATGGCCGAAAACCTTGAACTTCTGTCGTACCCGTATACGGAATTTGCGTGCCGGAACATCGAAACCGAAACTCCAGCGAAGGAGAACCAATCGGCCGGCAATCTGCGACCCGGCATGACCTTTGCAGCGGCGAGCTCGCCTCGACGACGCTATCCGGCGGGGTCATCTGATATCGTCTACGTTCGCTTCGGAAACAAAGCGCGTCCCCGTCTTGCGCCGACTGACATCATTCGTGCTGTCAGCGCGCCACCTGGTCTCATGATGGCAACAACCGACTTCTCCTATTTCAAACGGCCCTGGTGGGGCGTATTCGCGCTGACATTGTCGGCATTCGTTTTCAACACCACTGAGTTCGTCCCCGTCGGCCTGCTCACCGCAATCGGCAACAGCCTCGACATGGAACCGACCAACGTCGGGCTGATGCTGACCATCTATGCGTGGACCGTCGCCCTCGCGTCCATGCCGCTGATGCTGCTCGTGCGCAACGTCGAAAGGCGCAAGCTGCTGATGCAGGTCCTGGCGATTTTCATCGTCAGCCACGTCATCACGGGCGTCGCGCCCAACTTCACGATATTGATGATAGGAAGGATCGGCATCGCGTTCGCACACGCGATCTTCTGGTCCGTTTCTGTCGCGATGGTCGTGCGACTGGTGCCGCCCAAGGACAAAAGTCGCGCGCTGGGTTTCCTGTCAGTCGGCACATCGATTGCGATGGTGGCAGGCATTCCCATTGGCCGCGTGATCGGCGAAGCGCTGGGATGGCGCACGACTTTTCAGATCATCGCGTGTGCAGCGGTAGTGGTGATGGCCGCGCTGTGGGTCACGCTTCCGTTGCTGCCGAGCGAGCGCGCCGGGTCGCTGCGAAGCCTGCCGAAGCTGCTGAAGACGCCGATGCTGATGGTTCTTTACGCCGTGACGGTGCTCACCGTCACCGCTCATTTTTCCGTCTACACGTACCTCGAACCGTTCGCGCACCTCGTGAATCACGCGAGCAACGCGCGCATCACCTATTTGCTGGTTCTGTTTGGCGTAGCCGGCATGCCAGCGGCAATCTGCTTCGGGCGCTTTTACCCGAAGCAACCTCACCGGTTTCTGTTGACCACGGTGGCATTGCTGCCAGCCTGCCTGCTGCTGCTTTTCCCTTTCGCGTTGACCATCGGTACGTTGTCGCTTCACATTTTGCTGTGGGGCGGAGTGATCATCTCCTTCGGCCTTGCGATGCAGGCCCAGGTACTGGAACTGGCACCCGACGCAACGGATCTGGCCGTGTCGCTTTTTTCAGGGCTCTATAACGTCGGCATCGGTGCGGGCGCGCTGCTCGGCAATCACATCGCGCATGACTTCGGACTGCCCTGGATAGGCTCGTTTGGCGGCGTCGTAGGGGCTATTAGCGCGGGGTTTTGCTGGATGTCGCTCGTTATTTCGCGGCGTGCGCGCGCAAGTTCGGCCTGATATCGCATTTCAAAACACGGGTCGGCCAACGAGTCATTCGTCCCGATCCGGCGCCCGCATTCAAATCCAGACGTAGCGCCAACCACTCGGCCCGCAGCGGACGCCGCTGCACCTCGCTTCACCAGAACCTCACCCTCATACCATGCCTTTCAGGCATGCCACCCAGCCTCTAAAGTCTTTTTATTTCTTATCGGCCGAGCCTAGATTACCTGTCAGGCGGCAACGAAACGATCCTCGAAACGGAAATACGGCTCCACAATCATTGACGACCCATGCGTTTTATCTATATCGCAAGGATGCCGGAAATGGACAAGCCGCTCGTTCGACGGTCGACGCGAACCGCATTCAGATGCTCACTAACCGGTAAAGGAAAGATCATGGCTAACTTGTTCACCCCTACGAAGGTCGGCGCTTACACACTGTCGCATCGCGTTGTTCTCGCCCCGATGACCCGCCTGCGCACCATTCAGCCCGGCGACATTCCAAGCCCGATGATGGCCGACTTCTACGGCCAACGCGCATCGGAAGGCGGCCTCGAAGTGATCGAAGGCGTCAGCATCTCCGAGACGGCGCGCTCGTATCTGGGCGCGGCCAGCTTCTACCACGACGGCCAGGTGGCCGGCTGGAAAGCGATCGCCAACGCCGTTCACGCGAAAGGCGGCCGCGTCTTCATGCAACTGATTCACGGTGGACGTCAAAGCCACGTCGAAATGACAGGCGGTGTCGATCCGGTTGCGCCGTCGGTCGTTCCGTTCGAAGGCGTCGCGCTGACGAAGGACGGTTTCGTGCCCGCCTCGCCCCATCGCGCACTCGACATCGAAGAAATCCCCGGCATCATCGAGGAATTCCGGGTGGCCGCTCAACGCGCGCTAGATGCCGGTTTCGACGGCGTCGAACTGCATGGCGCAAACGGCTATCTCGTCGATCAGTTCATTCAGGACGGCACCAACCTGCGCACCGATGCCTACGGCGGTCCGGTTGAAAACCGGGTTCGCTTTCTGCGCGAAGCGGTCGAAGCGCTCATTTCCGTGTGGGGCGCGGATCGTGTCGGCGTACGTATTTCGCCGTCCGGCGAATGGGGCGGCATCTCCGACAGCGACCCGGAAGCCACCTTTAGCTATGTCGCGAAGGTGCTCGACGAATACAGGATCGCCTACCTGCACGTGATCGAACCGCGCATCAAGGGCGACGACACGTTGCACGAAGGTCATCCGCCGGTTGCGAGCCACTACCTGCGTCCGCACTTTTCCGGGCCGATCATCGCGGCGGGCGGCTTCGACGGCGCCAGCGCTGAAGCAATCGTGAAGTCCGGCGACGCCGACCTGGTTGCCTTCGGACGTCACTTCTCGTCGAACCCGGATCTGCCGTACCGCCTCAAGCACGGCTTGCCGCTGACGCCCTATGTTCGCGCCGCGTTCTGGGGTGGCGACGAAAAGCACTATTCCGACTTCCCTGCTTATCACGGAGCAGCGGAAACCGAGGCGGTCGCCTGAACCGCGGGTACGTGGCCGATCATCCAGACGATCGACGGCCACGTACCCGCACGTTAATCGCATGATCGACAGAAGCTTACCGACGTAACGCCCTCCACCTTCCACCGCATCGATCGGGCGAGTGCTGCCGTTCACAGGTCAGCAGAGAGCCGAATCCGCGCTCTGCATCGGCAACCCATGCCCGATCCACTGACGTGTTTTCACGTCAGTCATGTCATTTCCCCGCGCGCCGCCCTGCTTTCGTGGTAAAAACTTCGCCCTCGCGACCCGGGTTCACGCCCGCACAAAAAAAGAAGTCGCGGGTGATCTATCTGATTGAATAACATGACAAAGACAAAAACCTTCGCTGCGCTGGTGACCTCGGTCGCGGCAACTCTCTCTACTCCGGTATTCGCACAAAGCAGCGTGACCTTATACGGGCTCATCGACGTCGGCCTCAGCTATACCAGCAATGCACAAACCGGTCGCAGCAACGGCGCATTGAAAGGCGCGTCGCAGTACTCCTTCCAGGATGCGGCGACTTCCGGCGTGACCGGTTCGCGCTTCGGCATTCGCGGAACGGAAGACCTCGGCGGCGGCAACTCTGCGATCTTCACGCTCGAAAACGGCTTTGGCGGCGGCACCGGCGCGATTGCCCTGGGTGGCGCGCTCTTCGCACGGCAGGCCTTCGTGGGCCTGAAATCGAATACGCTCGGCACGGTCACACTGGGTCGTCAGTACGACGCCGTCGACATGTTCGTGCAGCCGTTCGCCGCCGTGGCGACATGGGGCGGGTACATGGTTTCGCATGCCGGCGACGTCGACAATCTCGCGAATACTCGCCGCAGCAACAACTCGATCCGCTACCTGAGCCCTTCGTACAACGGCTTGAGCTTCGGCGGCGTGTATAGCGTCGGCGGCGTTGCCGGCAGCGCGACGCAAAAGCAGATCTACTCGCTCGGCGTGTCGTACGCAAACGGCCCCGTTGCCGTCGCTGCGGCGTATTTGAACGCACGCGACCCGAACCTCTCCTTCTACGGCAGCCAGGCCAACTCGGGAACAACCGCCGCCACCAACAACCTCGGCAGCATCGGTTCGGACACTACCGCGCAATCGATTCCGAGCTTCGCGGGCTATGCATCGGCGAAGGCGCTGCAGATCATCGCGGCGGGCGGGTCGTACAAGGCAGGCGCGGCGACGTTCAACCTCGTGTACACGAACACGCAGTTCCAGAACCTCGGCAACCTCAACGCCGGTCCGAATCCGTTCAACTACTCGGGTACCGCGACGTTCAACAGCGCGGAAGCGAGCATGTCGTATCGCTTTTCGCCGGCGTGGTCGGGGGGCGTGTCGTACAGCTACACGCATAACTCGGGTGCGAGCAATGCGGGCAGCGCCGTTTATCACCTGGCCGCTGCGGGCGCGGATTACTCGCTGTCGCAACGAACCGACATTTATGGCGTCGTCGTCTACGAACACGCGGCAGGTACAGACTCTCTGGATCAACCCGCCGTTGCTGCGCTGACCGGACAGACGCCGTCGGCGAACAATCATCAGCTTGGCGTGCACGTGTCGTTGCGGCATCGTTTCTGATCGCTGCCAACGCTAATCGCGATTGATCTGACGCGCGGGGCATGTTCCCGCGCGTTGCCGGTCGGTCAGCCGGTTGACCGTTAGTTGCACGCGGACCGAAAATTACAAAACAGTCACAAATTGCAATTCTTGCATTAGAATGCGATTGATTCTCATTAATCAATGTGACTGCGTTCATTCGTCCAGTGGCCAATTCATCTGTAATGACTTATCAGATCGACGCCGTCGGCTTGCTCTACCGGGAGCATCACCGCTGGCTCGTCGGCTTTCTGCATCGCAGACTCGGTGATCGCGACAACGCGGCGGATCTCGCGCACGACGCCTTCGAGCGCCTGCTGCGCGGCGATCCCGCGCAAGCCATGCAGCAACCTCGCGCGTATCTGACGACGATTGCAAAGAATCTGATGGTCAGCCACTTCCGCCATGCTCAGGTCGAACGTGCCTATCTGGACGTCCTGGCAAGCCAGCCGGAAGCCACCGCGCCATCGCTCGAAACGCGTGCGCTGATTCTGGAGACACTGGAACGCTTATGCCGTCTGGTCGAGGCGATGACCCCGCGAACCCGCACGGTTTTTCTTCTCGCCCAACTCGACGGGCTCAGCTACCCGCAGGTGGCGCAGCAGCTCGGCCTGTCGCTCGATGTGGTCAAGAAGGCCATGTCCAAGGCATTGCAGCAATGCTATGCAGTGGTCTACGAATGAGCCTGTTCCGCCCAATCCAGGCTTGACCGGATGACGCCCGCGAATCGTATCGACGCGTCTATCGTCGCTCAGGCTGCCGACTGGGTCGTCAAACTTCAGACGGCTCCCGACGCGCAGGATCAAGCCGAGTTCGAGCGCTGGCGATCGGCGAGTCCGGTCCATGCCGAAGCATGGCGGCGCATGGCCGAGATGACGCAGAGCTTCAATGACAACGTCGGCGAACTCGGGTCTAAGACGGCGCGCTCGGTGATCGAGAGCGTCACCGCGCAACAGAAACGCCGTCGCGCGATGACACGCCTGCTGACGCTGTCGGGCGCGGGTATCGTCGGCTGGACATTGCTGGACGTCACTCCCTGGCGCGGCTGGACTGCGGGTTTCAGCACGGCCGTGGGCGAGCAGCGCGAATTCGTGCTGGCCGACAATACCCGTCTGACACTGAACACCGATAGCGCCGCCGATGTCCGCTTCGACGCGCATCAGCGCCGCATCACGCTGTACAAGGGCGAAATTCTCGTGGTGAGCGGGCATGACCCGGCGGGTCGCCCTCTGCACGTCGATACGCGCAATGGTGCCGTCACGCCGATCGGCACGCGCTTCGTCGTGCGACAGCCAGGCGAAATGGACGGCGATACGCGAGTCAGCGTGATGGAAGGCGTGGTCGAGGTTCGTCCCGCCAACGCGGCCGGCCAGGTCCTCACGCTCACGCGCGGACAAACCACGTCGTTCAACCGCAACGAATTCGAGCCGCCCTCCGCGCTCGATTCCAGCACCGTAGCGTGGATCGACGGGCTGCTCGTAGCGCGCAACATGCGCGTCGCCGATTTCATCGAGGAACTGGCGCGCTACCGGCGAGGCATCTTGCGCTGCGATCCTTCGGTCGGCGACCTGCGCGTCACCGGCACGTTTCCCATCCAGGACACCGACAAGGTACTGCGCCTGCTTCAACACGTTCTGCCGATCACGCTTCACAGCCGCACCCGCTACTGGGTCACGGTCACTCAGCGATCCGCCTGATCCCCCTTGAAGCACGCCGCAATCGATACGTAACCGCGTCGATTGCACTTTCCCTATTCGTCGAAAACATTGCGTCGAAAAAAATCGGCACTGTTTTCTATTTCGAGCGTTAAACCTCATAAGACGAAGCCGAGGCGCACGGCAGCGTCGTCCATCTACCGCTCGAATCAAGGCCTTTTCATGGTTTCAGTTCAACCTCGCGCCACCGCGCGCGGCGCATTACGTCGTGCACCGAATCTCTTTACGCTGGCTATTGCCATGACTTTCGCCAGCGCGGCGCCCATGTTGCAAGCAAGCGATGCTCACGCGCAATCGCCGCGCGCCATCAACGATGTCCGACGCTACGACATTCCCGCCGGACGCCTCGACGACGCGTTGATCGCCTACGGACGTCACTCCGGTTTGATGATCGGCACCGATCCTTCGCTGACCGATGGCGCACAAAGCGCGGGCTTGCATGGAACGTACAGCGCGCCGGCGGGACTCGATGCCTTGCTGGCGGGTTCGGGTCTTGCCGCAAGCGTTGTCGAAGGAGGTGCCTACAAGCTCTATCGCATTCCGACTCCGCCTGTGGGCACGGAATCGACGACGCTCAAACCGGTTCACGTGAAAGGCCATGCTGAAACCGCGTGGACGGAAACCAGCGGATACGTCGCGTTACGCAGCGCGGCCGGCACTAAAACCGACACGCCGCTGCTCGAAACGCCGCAATCGATCTCGGTCGTCACCGCCGACCAGATCACCGATCAGGCCGCGCAAAGCGTCGGCGCGACGCTGCGTTATTCGCCCGGTGTACGCGGCGACAGTTTCGGCGTGACTACCGATCGCGACTATGTGCGCGTGCGCGGCTTCATGCCGAACTTCTATCTGGACGGACTGATGCTGCCGTACGGTCTCGGCGGTCAGGGCGCGCAATCGGAGCCCTTTGGTCTCGAACGTGTCGAAGTGGTACGCGGGCCGTCGTCGGTACTATTCGGACAGAATCCGCCGGGCGGCATCATTAGCATGACCAGCAAACGTCCGACCGACGAAGCGCGTCACGAAGTCGAATTGCAGGGCGGCAGTTACGACCGCGTGCAAGGCGCGTTCGACTTCAGCGGCCCTATCGATCAGGATGGCAAACTGTTGTATCGCTTCGTCGGTTTGCGCCGCGATAGCGGCACCCAGGTGGACGGCGCCGACGACAACCGCACGTACCTCGCGCCGAGTCTTACTTTCCGCCCCACTGCCGACACCTCGTTCACGTTGCTCGCGCAATATCAGAAGGACGATGCCGGGATCGCCACGCAGTACTACCCCGCGTATGGCACGCTGTACGCCAATCCACTGGGACAGATTCATTCGAATCAGAACCTGGGCGACCCCGATCGCGACACGCTTCAGCGCGAGTACTACGCGGTCGGCTATGAGGCGGACCACGCGTTCAACGACGACTGGAAAGTAAAGCAGGCGCTGCGCTACGCCCATGTAAAAACCCACAACTATTCGACGTGGGGCAATGGCTTCGTGACCGACGCGACGACCGGCTTGCCGACCGACTACCGCACGCTGCTTCGACGCGCGACGGACATCAACCGCAGCATGGACGAATTCACCGTCGATAACCAGGTTCAGGGCAAGTTCAAGACGGGCGTGCTAAATCACACCATTCTCGCGGGCTTCGATTTTCGCCGCGAGACGATCGACAACTACACCGGCACCGTAGCCGCGAGTTCGATCGATATTTTCAATCCGGTCAACACGGGTGCCGCACCGGCCATCACCTACACCGCGAACAATTTGCAGACGCTGAATCAGTACGGCGTGTACCTGCAGGATCAGGTGAAGCTCGATCGCTGGATTCTGACGTTGAGCGGTCGTAACGACTGGTCGCGCGCCGCATTGAACAATCGCAATACGCACCTCACCACGACCGCGAACGACAACGCATTCACTGGCCGCGTCGCGCTGGGATATCTGTTCGACAGCGGCATTGCGCCGTATATCAGCTACTCGACGTCGTTCGAGCCGCAAATCGGTACGACGTCGCCGGAATCGGGAAGCCGTCCTTACACGCCGACTCGCGGTCAGCAAACGGAAATCGGTATCAAGTATCAGCCGAACAATTTCGATGCGCTGTTTGCGGTGTCGCTGTTCGACATGAAGCAAAAGGACGTGCTGACGCCGGACCCCGAGAACATTCTGTATAGCATTCAGACCGGCGAAGTCGGCTCGCGCGGCGTCGAACTCGAAGCGCGCGCGGCGATCACGCGGCAGATCAAGCTGATCGCCAACTACTCGTTCACCGATACCCGCGTGCTCGCGTCGACCAACCCGGCGCAACTCGGCCACCAGTTGCCGCTGATTCCGAAGCATCAGGCAAGCCTGTGGGCAACCTATAGCTTCGATCAGCCGGTATTGTCGGGACTCGAAGTCGGTGCGGGCGTGCGCTACACCGGCGGTTCATACGGCGATGCCGCCAATCTGTGGAAGACGTCGAGCTACACCGTGTTCGACCTGATGGCCCGTTACGACCTCGGCCGAATCGATGGACGCCTGAAGGGCGCATCGGTGACGCTGAACGTGCAGAACATCGGCGATCGCGAGTATCTGACGGGTTGCCAGAGCGCGGCGTCCTGTGAATTCGGCGAGCGTCGTGCGATTCTCGGTACGGTGAGGTACCTTTGGTAAGCCGGCTCTGGCGCGTCGTATCGGCGAGTTCGCGCGGCGGGCTAACCTCCCGGATTGGCGTCGCCATTCTGGGAGGCTATGCGCTCGCCGCGTTGTCGAGCGTGGCAACGCTGCTTCTGCCCATTTCAAGGACAGAAGCGGTGATTGCCGGGCTGCTCGCGAGCTTTATCGTGTATGCGGGGGCCGTCATCTGGGTCTTCGCAACACGTAAGCCGGGCCACTCGGAGAAACGCGCCGGGCTTCGTCAGTCGATGGCGAATCTGCACACGTGGACCGGTTTGCTCGCAGGCTGGTTGCTTTATGCCGTGTTTCTCACCGGCACGGTCAGCTTCTATCGCGACGAAATCTCCGTGTGGATGCGGCCGGAACTCGCATCGCCACACGCGAATGAACCGGTCACGCAAAGCGTCGACCGGATCGTTGCGCATCTCGCGGAGATCGCACCCGACAGTCCGCAATGGCTGATCAGCGTACCGGGCAAACGCGGCAACGCCGCGCACGCGATGTGGCGCGACGCTAGCGGTTTTGTCGAAGGCACGTTCGATCCCGTCAGCGGAGAGCGCGTAAGCGTGCGCGACACCCAGGGCGGCGACTTCTTCTATAGCTTTCACTTCAATCTGTACTACGTGCCGCCGGTAGTGGGGCGTTGGCTGATCGGCGTGATGGCGATGTTCATGCTGATCAGCATTATCAGCGGCGTCATTACACACAAAAAGATTCTTGCGGACTTCTTCACGTTCCGCAGCGGCAAAGGGCAGCGCTCATGGCTCGATGCACACAACGCGTTTTCCGTACTGGCGTTGCCCTTTCATTTGATGATCACGTATACGGGTCTTGTCACGCTCGCGTTGCTGTATATGCCGTGGGGAATGAAAGCTGCGTTTCCAACTCAGGCGGCGCGCAACGCAGCGGTGTCGCAAATCAACGCGTTCGTGCCGCCCGGGGAGCGCTCTGGACAACACGCACCACTCACACCAATCGCGCCGCTGATCCGGGCGGCCGAAGCGCGCTGGGGCGCCCGCGCGGTGCGCAATATAACGATCACCAACCCAGGCGACCGGTCAGCGAGAGTACTCGTTGCCCGAAGCGAATCCGGGCGTGTTTCGACCAGTCCGCAATTCCTTCTATTCGACGCGACCGATGGCCGTCTGCTGCGTGTGCAAGACCACGTCGGCCCGGCAGCCGAAACGAGAGGCGTGTTGTACGCGCTGCATATCGGTCGATTCGCCGATCTGCCCACGCGTGCGTTGTACTTCATGCTCGGCCTGGCCGGTACGGCGATGGTCGGCACCGGGCTCGTCATGTGGACGGTTAAACGCAGACCCAGGCTGCCTAATCCCGACCGTCCGCCGTTCGGCTTTCGACTGGTCGAACATTTGAACGTCGCGACGATTGTCGGCCTGCCCATCGCGATGACTGCCTATCTCTACGCAAACCGGCTGTTGCCGGAATCGCTCGCACAGCGTGCAGAGTGGGAGATTCGTGTGTTCTTTGTCGTATGGGCAGCCACTTTCGTCTATGTGGCGTGCCGGACTCCGGCGCGCGCCTGGGCCGAGTTGCTCACATGCGCTGCGATCATGTTTGCGCTGCTGCCCTGCGTAGATCTTTTGACAACCCACGGTCTGCTCTTTTCGCGTCTCGTCGATGGCGACTGGCTATTTGCCTGTTTCGACCTGGCATTGTTCGCACTGGCGGTTTTGTTCGCGCGACTCGCGGTACGCGTCAGACGGCGCGAACGTGCAATAGGAAGTCAGGGACGAGAATGCACGCGATAATTTTTTTCATCGCGCTGGCCGGCTTTGTTGCAACCTGCCTCGCATCGTCGCGGCAACAGGAGCGTCTGTTCGGCCGAACCATTCATGGAGACGCGCAGGTGCTGCTGCGTTTTGTAGCGTGCGCTTCTTTTTGTGCTGCGCTCGTCTACGCCGTTCACGAAGCGGGCTGGTCGTTCGGTCTTGTCATCTGGTTTGGACATCTCAGTCTTGCAGCGGGCGTCGTGTTTTTATCGCTGATCCTGTTCGATCGCTTGCGCAGTATTTGAAAGAAGCACCGCACGTCTTGCTCAACCGGATTCAGCGGACAATATCCGCCCGCATTTCCGTAGCCGTTACGAAGCCTTATTCAGCGCCTTAAAAAACGAAGACACCAGCACGCTGTCGCGTCGCTCGCGCAAACAGCACACATGAATGTGCGTACTGACCGGATCGCCGTCGATCCGCAAAGGCCGCAGCCTGTCATCGGGAACGTACTCCGACTGCGAGACCGTACCCACTCCCAGCCCGCGCGCAACGGCTTCACGCAATGCCTCACGGCTGCCTATTTCCATCGCCGTGCGCGGCTTCAACCTTGCATCGATAAACGCAGTTTCCAGCGCCTTGCGCGTTGTCGAGCCGGGTTCGCGCATCAATAACGGCTCGGCGGCGAGTTCGTCGAGCGTGATCGTGTCGCGAGAAGCCAGCCTGTGCGCGCAATTGACGAACGCTATCACCGGATATCGCGCATACGGCTGCATGTGATAACGCTCGTCGTCGAACACGCTGGCAATCACACCGACATCGCACGCATAGTCGTTCAGGTCGCGTAACACGTCCTCGGAATTGCCGAGCGTGACCGCGAGATGCATATGCGGATATAGCGCGTGATACGACTCGATCATTTCCGTCACGTGGAACGGGCCGACCGCGCCGATCTTCAGCGAACCGCGTTTGAGCGTGCCGCTGTCGTGCAGCATCGAATTGGCATCGGCTTCGAGGCCGCTGATCTGCCGCGCGATCGGCAACAGGTCCATGCCGACGGCCGATAACTCGACGCGGCGTCCGCGCCGATGGAACAGTTCGACCCCGTGTTCTTCTTCGAGCGCCTGAATCTGCGACGTGATCGTGGTCTGACTGATCGACAGTGCACGCGCGGCCGCGGTGAAGCCGCCATGCTGGACAACGGCGATAAAACTGCGCAACTGAACGAGCGTCATAGGCTGATAGGTGAATTCGTCATACGTATGGCCTGAATCGATCCATCGAAAAAATCGATTGAAACCCTGCAATTAACCGGGTGATTCGATCATAGGTGCGTCATGTGACAAAACTAAGCTGTGTTCATCGACACCTCGCCACCTTTTTGGGTCATGAACACGATGCAGCCTTCCACTCTTCACACCGCCTATTCATATGGCCGCACGTATCGCGGTCCCGTCACCACGGCTATTTTCGACTGGGCCGGTACCGTGCTCGACTTCGGCTGCATTGCGCCGGTCGATGCCTTTCGTCAGTGCTTCGCGTCGGCCGGCGTGCCGATCTCCGAAGCTGAAGCGCGCGCGCCGATGGGCGCGGCCAAACGCGAACATATCGTCGCGATTCTGCGGATGCCCGATGTGCAGTCGCGCTGGAAAGCGCATCACGGTGTTCAGTCGAATGAAGGCGATGTCGACGCGCTGTACGCCGAATTCCTGCGCGTCGACGAGCGCAATGTCGCGCGCTATAGCGACCTGATTCCGGGCGCGCTCGACTCGCTGGCCGCGCTGCGGGCACGTGGTATCCGCATTGGCAGCACGACCGGTTATCCGCGCGAAGTGATGAACAACCTGCTGCCGATTGCCAGCGATAAAGGCTATCGCCCCGACCATTGCTGCACGGTTAGCGACGTGTCGCGCGGGCGCCCGTTTCCCGATATGTGCCTCGACAACGCGATAGCGCTCGGTGCGCCCGACGTGCGCGCATGCGTCGTCGTCGACGATAGCCCGACGGGTCTCGAATCCGGTCTCGCGGCCGGCATGTGGACCGTCGGCATTGCGGCGAGCGGCAACGAAGTGGGCCTCTCGCTGGCCGACTGGCAGGCGCTCGACGACGACGGCCGACGCTCGCGACTGGAACCCGCGCGTCAACGTCTTGCGCGAACCGGCGCGCACTATGTGATCGACAGCATTGCCGATCTGTTGCCGGTGATCGACGCGATCGAAACGCGTCTCGCCGCAGGAGAAAAAGCGTGAAGACGTGGAGCTTTCATAACCCTGTGCGCGTGCGTCTCGGCGTCGATACGCTGAATGAAATCGGTACGCTGCTGAACGGCCGCAGTTACGCGATCGTCACCTACCCCGACACGCCATTCCGCGCAATGACCCAGCGGATCGAAACAATCGCCGGTCCCGCACTCGCCTGCATCGACAACGTCGAAGCGAATCCTTCCATTTCGATGCTGCGCGCCGCATGCGCTCAACTTGCCGCGTTGCCCCGTTTGCCTGAGGTACTGGTCGCGCTGGGCGGCGGATCGGTGATGGATTCCGCGAAAGTGCTGGCCGCCGAACACGGCGAGTTCGAGCCGATGCTCGCGTATCTGACGCAAGGGCGCGAAAGCGGCCGCCGCGCGTTGCCGATCATCGCGATTCCCACCACGTCAGGTACGGGTAGCGAAGTCACTTCGTGGGCCACCGTGTGGGACCCGGAGAACGACCGCAAGCTCTCGTTGTCGCGTGACGATTTGTACCCCGAAGCAGTGCTGGTCGATCCCCGCCTCGTGGTTGGCTTGCCGCGCGTGCAAACCGTGGCGAGTGGGCTGGATGCGTTGTCGCATGCGCTCGAAAGTCTGTGGAACGTGCATGCCAATCCGGTGACGCGCGGCCTGGCCGTCGAAGCCGCGCGCGAGATCATCGACGCGCTGCCGCAAGTCGCCGCCGATCCCGCCAATCTCGACGCGCGCAGCCAGATGGCGCTCGGCGCGTTGCGCGCGGGTCTCGCGTTCTCGAATACGCGAACCGCGCTCGCGCACAACATTTCGTATGCAATCACGCTCGGCCACGGCGTGCCGCACGGCCTTGCATGTTCGTTCTCTCTGCCTGCCGTGATGCAGGCCGCGCTCGGCGCAGATCCCGCGTGCGACGCCGCACTAGAAGCCATTTTCGGCTCGCTAGATGAAGCGCCGCAACACCTAGCCGACTTTCTGCGAGCGCTGAACGTCGATACGCATCCTGCCGCTTACGGTCTCGTTTCAGGCGAATGGACCCGCATTGTCGACGAAGCATTCGACGGCGCACGCGGACGGAATTTCATCGGCTCGCGCGCCCAGTTTCCCTCTTTCGATTTCGAACCGACGCTGCTCAAGGAACCATCGTGAACCCTGAAAACACGATTCAAACCGACGCGCTCGCGCGTCTCGACAACATGCCGTGGACCCGCTTTCACACGCTGCTGATCGTTGCACTGGGTGTTGGCTGGGCGCTCGATTCGTTCGAGACCAACATCATCGGCAGCGTGTTCGGCGTGTTGAAAACGCAGTGGCATTTGAGTTCCTCGCAAGGCTCGATCGCGGTGAGCGTGTGGGTGTTCGGGATGCTGGTGGGCGCAATCGGCTTCGGCTATCTGGCCGACCGCTTCGGCCGCAAGCGGCTCTTTCTCGCCACGTTGCTCTGGTACGCCGCGTTCAGCGTGATGACGGTGTTCTCGTGGAATTTCGATTCGTTCCTGTTCTTTCGTGCGATGACCGCACTGGCCGTCGGCGGCGAATATTCGGCTGTGACCGCGACGATGGGCGAGTTCATTCCGAAGCGCCATCGCGGTAAAACCGATTCGCTGATTCTGTCGGGCTTTCCGCTCGGCGCACTGCTGTCGGCAGGCGTGTCGTATCTGGTGCTGAACAATCTGCCTGCGGATATCTCGTGGCGCGTCGGTTTCGGTCTCGGTACGACGATGGCCTTGCTGTTCTTCTGGATTCGCCGCGTGATTCCCGAGTCGCCGCGCTGGTTGCTGCAACAGGGGCGTGTGAGCGAAGCGGAAGCGGTAGTCGATCAGATCGTGAGCAGCGCGTCGCCGGAGCAGGCAGCGCATGCGAGCCGCCGTTATCCGTCGGTTGGATTCGTGCCGGAACAGGCTGCGTTCTGGCGCAACGTGCGGGCGCTGTTCGGCGAATATCGCGGACGCTGCCTGGTGGCCAGCGCATTCAATTTCTCGCAGGCGGCGGTAGTGTACGGCGTGCTTTCACTGATGGCGCTGGTGATTCTGCCGTTCATGAAAGTGCCGGCCGGCGATATGCCGCTCTACTACATGTACGGCAACGCAGCGGCGCTGTTCGGCGGCTTGACGGCTTCGGTCCTGGTCGAACGTTGGGGGCGGCGTGCATCGCTGTTCGTCAGCTATACGTTCACCACATTGTCGATTCTGGTGATCTACGGAACGAGTTCGCTGCCGGGTATGGTGATCGGTTATTGCATGATCCAGTTCGGCGTGACGTGGGCCTATATTTCCGGCTACGTCGTTTCGTCCGAAATTCTGCCGACTCGTGTGCGGGCGACGGGGCTGGGTGTTTCCGTGGCCGTGGGACGCGTCGGTGCGGTCGTGGCGCCGCTGATGTTGACGAACGCGTATGCGAGTTCGGGCACGCCTTCGTCGGCACTGATTGCACTGCTCGCGCTTGCGTTGCCGGGGCCGATTGCAGCGGCGTACTGGTGGGTTCGCGGTAGCGAGACGCGCAACGTGTCGCTGGAAACGGGAAGCGGGCAGGTTGTTGCGAGCGTGCTGCAGTAGGCGGTTTTGAGGGGCGGCGGTTGGTGAGCTTCACTGCTCTGACCGACCGCCCCAGCCACCTCTACTCAATAGTTATATGAGTTCGGCGATTGCGCACCCCACTTCGCCTTTGAAATTTGAATCCACACACTGTCTCGATTTCGACTATCCTTTCGCACATGAAGCGATTCCACATCAACTCCATTATTAACGCCGCGACAGTCCCGGCGGGATAGCTATTGAGTTGACAATACGCAATCACAACCCGCCCAGAAGGCGGGTTTTTGCTTTCTGGGCTCTCAACGGAGCGCCAGGCAATGACGAATGAAAGCAGTTCCGCTAATGCAGTTGACTCGTATGACGCCGCCGTTCTCCATATGGTCTGCGGCAAGATTGCGTCGGGCAAGTCCACGCTGACGGCACGACTCGCGGCTGCCCAGCGGACTGTGCTGATCAGCGAAGACGTATGGATCGCACGTCTTTACCCGGACGAAGTTCATACGCTCGACGACTACGTGCGCTGCGCAGCACGCGTGAAGACCGTTCTCACAGCACACATTCAGTCGCTTCTGTCGGCGGGAATATCGGTAGTGCTCGACTTTCCATTCAATACGGCCAGCACGCGGGCGTGGGGGCAATCTTTATATCGGATCGCCGGCTGCGAACATCGGCTTCACTATCTGGATGTGAGCGACGACATTTGCAAATCACGATTGAAGGCGAGAAACGCGGCGGGCGAGCATCCGTTCCAGACATCGGACGCGCAATATGAGTTGATCACCCGCTACTTCGTCCCACCCGCATCGAACGAAGGATTCGACATCGTCGTATATGACGAAACAGGACGTTGCTCGTGAGTTCCGGATAACGCACTGCAACGAACTCAATCATCCGCAAGAAAGTTCGGATGACTCGTGCGAATCTGATCGATCTGATTCAGCGTGCCCGACAGATGTTTGCGGAGCGCTGCCTGCGCGGCTTCTACATCGCCCTTTTCGATCGCATCGACGATCTTCGTATGATCGCGCACCACCGCCATCGTCTTACCCTCTACCGGCAGATGCAAACGGCGCAAACGGTCGATATGCCCGCTCAGCCGACGCACCAGATCCCAAAGCTGCGGTACACCCGCCGCTTCATACATCTGCCGGTGGAAGGCCTGATCGAGCAAGGAGAACTGCTCGATGTTCTTCGGATCGCGAAGCTCCGTTTGCCCGGCAATCGTCGCGCGCAAGCGGCTGATTAACTCGGCGTCGGGCTGCCCGGCGAGCGTGCGTACGACCTCCAGTTCGATCGAACGGCGCAGGAAATGCGCCTGCAACGCCGAGGTCACATTGATCTGACTGACGACCGTGGCGTGCTGCGGAAAGATGTCGACCAGCCCCTCTTCACCGAGCTTCATGAGTGCGTCGCGCACGGGCGTCTGACTCAGGCCGTAGCGGGTCGCCAGATCGGCGCGCGAAAGGACGGTGCCCGGCGCCAGTTCGAGCGACAGAATCATTTCGCGCAGTTGTTCGAATACCTGCGGCGCAGCATGACGGGACCGATCGAGCCGGTTCGCCGTCGACGAAGAAGCGTTGATTTTCATGGCAAAAACAGAATGTAGAGGCAGGCGCGGCATGCGACCGAGGCCCGCTGAGATACTAATACTATAGCCGACGCCCGAACCGCCCCGCGAGGCGGACAGCCGATTTTCGCCATACGGGCATGGGTATTTTCCCGACTGACACACTAATACATTAGTGCTTTACAATGGGTTCATCACACTCCCCTAGCCCTATTTGCTGATTGCCACCATGACTCGCGACATCACCATCACGCAGGTCCGCATCACGCCGATCGCCTTTCGCGACGGCCCGCTGCTCAACGCCGCCGGCATCCACGAACCGTGGGCATTGCGCGCCATCGTCGAACTGGAAACGAGCGATGGCCGCGTCGGTATCTCCGAAACTTATGGCGACGAGCCGATGCTGCGCGTGCTCGAGCAGGCGAAGGCGCTGGTGATCGGCCTGTCGCCGTTCGATCTCAACAAGATGGAAGAGCGTGTGCGGGCGTCGATCAAGGCCAGCCCCGGCGCGGTCGAATTCGAACTGGCGCCCGGCTCGCACGCGGCCAAGAACGCGCCGAAAGTCATCAGCACACTCGAAGTCGCGATGCTCGACCTGCAAGGTCAGATCGTCGGCGCGCCGATCGTCGACCTGCTCGGCGGCAAGGTCCGCGATGCGGTGCCCTACAGCGCCTATCTGTTCTTCAAGTACGCGGAGCACATCGAGAAACCGTACGCGCCCGACGCCTGGGGCGAAGGCTTGAGCGCGGAGCAGATCGTCGCGCAGGCGCGCCGCATGATCGATATTTATGGCTTCCAGAGCATCAAACTGAAAGGCGGCGTGTTCGAACCGGAGCACGAAATCGCCTGCATGCGCGCACTGCATGAAGCGTTTCCCGGCATGCCGCTGCGTCTCGATCCAAACGCCAACTGGACGCTCGAAACGAGCATCGCGGCCGCACCTCAACTCGACGAACTGCTCGAATACTACGAAGACCCGTGCCCGGGGCTCGCGGGCATGGCCGAACTTGCAAAGCACACGCGCCTGCCGCTCGCGACCAACATGGTGATCACGACGATGGAAGACTTCCGTCGCGGCGCGGAGATGGGTTCGGTCAAGGTATTGCTCTCCGATCACCACTACTGGGGCGGCCTGCGCGCAACGCAGACCCTCGCGCGCATGTGCAAGCTGTGGGATCTGGGTATGTCGATGCACTCCAACTCGCACCTCGGCATCAGCCTGATGGCGATGACACACGTCGCCGCGAGCATCCCCAACCTGACCTACGCGTGCGACACGCACTACCCGTGGCAGGAAGAAGAAGTCATCAAGGGTGGCCGCGTGAGCTTCGACAACGGCTCGGTGCGCGTGCCGACCCAACCTGGCCTGGGCGTCGAACTCGACCACGACAAGCTGCGCGAATTGCACGATCAGTACCTGTCGTGCGGCGTACGCAATCGCGACGACCTGAAGCAGATGCGCAAGTACGAACCCGGTTTCAGCGGCAAGAATCCGCGCTTTTGAGCGGCTTTTGAAAGGCCCTCAAGCGGCTTTCAAGTGCGCAAGAACCTGCTTTTCAGGCCCGCTCAAGACCCAGTAATAAAGCAGCGTCAGACTGCCCTGCGCCGTGCGCAAACATCTGGCGCGCGGCGCACATTGGCATCCGAGGAGACACCCCATGAGCAGATCTGTTCCAGACGCGGCCCGGCGAGGCCACGCCGACACGCTGGCAAGTGCGGTACGCAAGATCAAGTGGCATGTGCTGCCGCTCTTCGTCGCGATGTTCATCGTCAATTACATCGACCGCGTGAACATCGGCTTCGTGCGTCAGCATCTGAGTGCCGATCTGGGCATCGGCGCCGCGGCCTACGGGCTCGGCGCGGGACTGTTCTTCGTCAGCTATGCGATCTTCGAAGTGCCGTCGAATATCCTGATGCAGCGCTTCGGCGCAAAAATATGGCTGACTCGGATCATGGTCACATGGGGGCTGGCCGCCGTCGGCATGGCCTTCGTGCGCGGCGAGATGTCGTTCTACGCGATGCGCCTGCTGCTAGGCGCGGCCGAAGCGGGCTTCTTTCCCGGCGTCATTTTCTATTTCACTCAATGGTTGCCGCGCGATGAACGAGGCAAGGCCATCGCGATTTTCCTGAGCGGCTCGGCACTCGCTTCTGTCGTATCCGGGCCGATCTCGGGCGGCCTGATGCTGATCAACGGCGCGGGCCTGCACGGCTGGCAATGGATGTTCTTGATCGAAGGCATGGCCTCGGTGGTGCTGGCCGGCTTCATCTGGTTCTGGCTCGACTCGAAACCGCGCGACGCCGCGTGGCTCAGCCGCGCCGAACAGGACGCGGTGATCGGCGAGATAGAAGAAGAACAACGTCAGCGCGATGCGGCGCATGCGATCAAACCATCGGCGTGGAAGCTGCTGCGCGATCCGCAAATCCTGATCTTCTGCGTGATCTACTTCTCGGTTTCGCTGACCATTTACGGCGCGACTTTCTGGCTGCCGAGCATCATCCGCAAGATGGGGCAGTTCAACGACTTTCAGGTCGGCCTGTTCAATTCGATTCCGTGGCTGATCTCGATCGCGGCCATGTACTTCTTCGCGATGCTCGCAGCGCGTTTCAAATTCCAGCAGGCATGGGTGGCGTGCGTGCTGCTGATCGCCGCGCTCGGCATGTACGCGGCCGGCCAGGGCAGCCCCGCGTTTTCGTTCGTCGCGATCTGCTTCGCGGCGATCGGTTTCAAGGCGGCGTCGGCGTTGTTCTGGCCGATTCCACAGGGCTATCTGGACGCGCGCATTTCCGCGGCCGTGCTGGCCCTGATCAATTCGATCGGCAACCTGGGCGGTTTCGTCGCGCCCGCGGCCTTCGGCCTGCTCGAACAGAAGACCGGCTCGATCGAAGGCGGACTCACCGGACTGGCCGTGATGTCGGTAGTGGCCGCCGGGGCCGTCTTCTTTGCCCGAATGACGCCGCGCGAGGGGCGGCCTGCGCTTGCGCAGCAATAAAAATTTTCTGGAGACACGATGAAAGTATTAGAAGCCAGTACGGCCGCCAGCCAGTCGGTCGTCGGACGTTATAGATGGACCATTTGCGCGATGATTTTCTTCGCGACGACGATCAACTACATGGATCGTCAGATGCTCGGTTTGCTTGCGCCGCTGCTGCAAAAAGACATCGGCTGGAACCAGGTGCAATACGCGCAGACCGTGATGGTGTTCACGGTCGCGTATGCAATCGGCCTCGCGACGTTCGGCCGGATCGCCGACCGCGTCAGCACCAAGGTGGTCTACGGCAGCGCGATGGCCATGTGGAGCCTCGCCGCCATGTTGCATGCGGCGGCCGCCACCGTGCCCGGCTTCGCGGCCGTGCGCGGTTTGCTTGGCTTCGGCGAGGCGGCCAACTTCCCGGTCGCAATTCGCACCACTGCAATCTGGTTTCCGAAGAAAGAACGCGCGCTGGCGACGGGCTTCTGGAACATGGGCGCCACGATCGGCGGAATCGTCGCGCCTGCGTTCGTACCGATCGCCGCTGTGATGTGGGGATGGCGTGCGACATTCGTCGCGGGCGGCGCGGCCGGATTCATCTGGCTGGTTGTGTGGCTGCTCGTGTACCGGCCGCCCGCACAGCATCCGTCGGTAACGAAGGGCGAGCTCGATTACATCAATTCGGATCGCGACGAAGTGGTCGAGCAATCGGTTAGCTGGCTGTCGGTGCTCAAATATCGCGAAACGTGGGCGTTTGTTTTCGGCAAGCTGCTGACCGATCCGGTGTGGTGGTTCTATTTATTCTGGCTGCCCAAGTGGCTCAATGAATCGAGGCATATCGACATCGGCAATCTCGGCTTGCCGCTGATCGTCATCTACACGATGGCGTCGGTCGGCAGCGTGGCGGGTGGCTGGCTATCGTCCCGTCTGATGGCGCGCACCAACCGGCCCAACTTCGCGCGCAAGCTGGCGATGGGCATTTGTGCGGTGTGCGTGCTGCCGATCGCCACGCTGTCGCATTTCCAGAGCCTCTGGTACGCGGTATTCGCAGTCGGTCTCGCGGCGGCCGCTCACCAGGGCTGGTCGGCGAATCTCGTCACGATGGTCGGCGACGTGTTTCCGCGCCGGGTCGTCGGAACGGTGGTCGGGATCGGCGGCGTGGCGGGAATGGCCGGCTCGTTCCTGTATTCGGGTGTGATCGGCGAGACGTTGCAGCGTACGGGCCAGTACTGGGCGCTGTTCGCGGTGGGGGCATCGGCGTATCTGGTCGCGCTGTGCATCATTCACTTGTTGATGCCGCGTATGACCGCCGTGAAGTTGCGCGAACAGGGTGCCGTTTCGCGCTGAGAGCCGTACCGTTTTTATGCCGCCGCCGCGCCACGCCTAAAGTATTTCGACTTTCCGTCGATATACAGGGCTGAGGCGGCGGCCAGTGTCCCGAGGTGACCGCGATCATCCACCGACAATAACGACACACGGCACCATGACTACCCTATCGTCATTGAACGCAGCCCTTGTTACAACGGTGACGCCGTCATCGGGTACGACGAGCCTTGCCTCGACGGTGAGGTCATCCGCAGAAGCAACGGCCAACGCTGAATCCACCGTGGTCACGATTCCATCGCTGAGCGTGGAATCGCCTCTCGTGTACACGCAGCAAGGCATACTCGCCAACGTCGCAACGACGACAACGTGGGCGTCCAACCCTACCGACGCCGTCTCGATGACGATGGCCGGCGACTATCTCGCCGGCTCCATGTCCGGGCGATTCACCAATCTGGGCAGCGCACTGCTTGATCGATTCAAGACTAGCGGCAGCGATTTTTCGCAATCGGTCACGGTCGGCTCAACAGGTTCAACCGGTGCTACGAGCCTATCCGGGCAAGGGCCGCAAGGCGATATCAAACTGACCGTCGAAACCGCAAGCGGCGTCAAGGTCGATATCGAAATGGATAGTGAAGACGGCACGCTGTCGGTCAGCACACACAGCAGCGGAACATTGAGCGATGCCGAGCGCAGCGCGATCGCCAATCTCGCTGACGGATTCCAGAAAGCAATCGACGGCCTTGGCGCCTATCCTCAGCAACTCGATTTGAGCGGACTGACGCAGTACGACACTTCCGTGTTGTCGTCGGTGAACATGCAGTTCAATGTGACGGGCGACGGCGCGAGCAATGTGTCGGCCAACATATCGCTGAGCAATTCAGCGAGGAGTGTGAGCCTCACGAATTCCGAGGGAACGCTCAAGCTCAATGTCGATACGAGCGATTCCGCACTCTGGGGTTCAGGCGCCCAGCGCGACCAGGCCATTGCCAGTTATCTCGCGCAGTTCGACAACGCCAATGCGAAAGGTCACGGCGACGCAGCGTTGATGTCGATGTTCAAGGATGCGTTCACGCAAATGAACAGCGACTATGGGACGTCGTCGAAACAATTGCCGGGAACAACCTACGCGCCGTGGCTCGCTCAATCGGATCACGCAATGCTGACGGGACTCGCAGATTTCACCGCGTCGATTTCGGATAACGCGACGTCGCCGAATCCAATGTTGCCGAGTCAGACTGATAATTTCGCTTATCAGGTTTCGCAAAGTACGCGGACCGAAGGCAATTTGCTGAACGGTTCCATTGCGCAAACCCAGCAGTCGCATTTGCAGGCGAGCTATCACCAGTCGCTGGCGGGCGGTGCGGTCAAACTCGGTAAATCGCTGGCCTCGCAAACCTACGACTATATGCAGATCGACGACGACGCGAGCAGCACGGTCAACCTCGCAACACAACGCGGCAATCTCGTTCAGGCGACGTTGGATCAGTCATCCAGTCAATCCACGCGGAAATCGGAGTACGTGAGGGGCGTGCTCGTTTCGGATGTCGACACGCCAACGAACAATTCCAGTTCGACAGATCTGCTTGCATTGCTGAAACCTTTATTCGCCGATCAGGAAGCCGAACAGAATAGTGGAACGTGGCAACAGGCGCTGTCGAAAATACATGGAATGGTTTTACTGAACGCAAATGCGAGCTGAAGTCAGCGCTCGCCGTCCGCGATGTCCTGCAACCGCGTGACGTCGAAGTTCCCGAAAAATTGATGACTGGGGCGACGCCTTCTTATCGGGGGACTCGAACGTCACCGGCGGGCAACCCGTTTTGCGCTGCTCGCAACCCACCCGGAAACACCCGCTCGCAAAATGATTCGCAGCGCACGTGACGGGCCGAACGTCAGCGCGCCGACACACAAGGCGAGCAAAAACGTCACGTGAGGCGCATTGGCTAGAGCAATCGCCGCTCCCGTTGCCGACGTCATCACGCTATTCCGCTGCCGTCGCGGAATCAGGGCTATGGCATTAGCTTCCCGCAATGCATCGCGGGACTGCGCCATCCGCAATAGAAGCGCGGCATGCTCATCGCTGCCAGTCGTTGCTCGCCGATTCATTTGAGTGACTCCCTGAGTGCGTCCAGATCGCTGCGAATCTCCGACTGCACGATATGTAAAGGTTCCGACAGCTTTTGCGCGCGCGCGACGATTAAAGAGGCCAAAGTCACCACCATCCACAAAATGGCGACGCCCCACACGACCGTCAGAAAGTAAGGCGTACCCCACGCTGTCGCAATCAGCGCGATGCAAAGGAATGAAAGAGCGAACAGTGCGGCCACCGCCATCACGATGACAGCGACCACTTCACGCACGAGTCGTCTCTTCGTGTCGTCCACTTCCAATGCAACCAGTTCGCTGTAATCCGCGATCCGCTCAATACAGAACTGGCCGACATTTCGCCATCTACTGAGATTTGAATGGAGTGACACGGTGACTCCGAATAAGGTACTGGCGACCACGCGCCTTTAGTTTCGACGCGCGATTCAACCACTGGCGTTTCAATTCATTGGGCAGGTTGCGACGGTGGTACATGCGATGCCGTGCTCCATTTTTGGCTCGCGCAAGGAACGGGCCTCAGCGCGGCGTCCACTGCTTAATGTGTGCAAAAATTGGATCGTCCTCCTTTGCAGCGTTTTCTAGCGCAACCGTATGAGGAAATGAGGAATGTCCGTTGCTGTTCAAAACTCACGAAACTGGTTGAGGACGGAGATTTCCATGACCGAGCTATATCCATCGAGCCAATCCGCCGATAACGCCGAAGATCAGAGCGAGCGAGCTTCGAGCGGCGCGATGCATGTCACACATCGAGGTGTCGTTATTACGGTAACGGCACGCAAAAACTTAGAAGGTGCGTGGCTCGCCGCTATTTCGGCCTATATCGACGGCAAGCCGCTCGACTTGCCCCACGTCGAGCCTGCTACTCCAGAGTGGCTGACGGAATCGGAAGCTTTGCGGGCCGGCATCGAGCACGGCTGCTATCTCGTCGACCGCTATCTACCTCACCGGTAAATGACTTTTAACCTGGTTGCAGGATTTACGCGTCAGCGGTGTAGCGGTGAATCGCTTATAACTGTGCCTCGATTGCCGCCTTATCTATGATCGACCATACCTGCCGAATCTTTTCTCGCTCGAATTCATAGAAGACATTCTCAGCGAATACGATTCGCTTCCCGCCTATAAGAAGCCCCATAAAAGTGCCGACCGGTGTGCAATCAAACCGCAGCCGGCTCGCAATGTAAGGCGGTTCGCAAACGATTTGCTGAATATCGAAGTGAAGGTCCGGAATGTCGCGAAAGTCTTTTTCCAGCATCGCCCGATAGCCCGACAAGCCGATTTTTCTACCATTGTGGATTGCTTCGTCACTGACGAATTGCGCTAACAGCTGCCAGTTTTGCGCATTCAGACAGGCAATATAGCCACGATAGATTTCCGAAAGACTGGTTTTATCCATGACAATCGTTCCTTGCTGATTAATCTACTGACATGACAATCTGCAGTTTGCGAAAAGGCGCTCAAAACTTCCACAAGTTGATGCACGGCTTAATCGAGCCTCACACAAGGTCAGAGGAATCTACGCGCGCTCACCAAATCGCGCGTTGCATCAAAGAAATTACAAAGCAACCCGGCTGTCGTCGATCGGCGACACTTTATTGCTGCCCCATTTTTTTCCGGAAGATTGGCCGTGACTGAAAGCCGGACAGGTTAGGATGGCTAGAGTTAAAGCCCTAGAAATCGAAGTTCGATGTTGCAAGTTCCTTTGTCTGATGAATCATGGCAGACGGTCTGTCATCTATTCGAGCCAGCGGTAACCGGCCGTGGACGGCCACGCAGAAATCCCCGCCACGTGCTGGACGCGATCCTGTGGATTCTGCTCAATAACGAAAAATG
Source organism: Paraburkholderia fungorum (assembly GCF_900099835.1). Lineage (NCBI taxonomy): Bacteria > Pseudomonadati > Pseudomonadota > Betaproteobacteria > Burkholderiales > Burkholderiaceae > Paraburkholderia > Paraburkholderia fungorum. The sequence goes on along the minus strand of NZ_FNKP01000003.1, from coordinate 1,202,082 downwards.
GCACCGGCTTCCCGCCATTTTTCCGCCTACGCAGACCTGCTACGCGAAGTGGCTTGAGTGGAGTCGGGACGGCACCATGACACGCGTACTGACCGAACTCGACCCGGACCGCGTTGTTTCCAACCTCGGTATTTCCAATTAAGTTCTGCGTCACGCACGTTGGCGCAAGGTATTTTCTTGTGCGGAGCGCGTGACGACGATTCGCCAGCAACTAATAAATATGTCTATGAAAACGGTCGTGCTTCTTTTTATTAACCGGAATGTGCAGGAGAAAAACCACGCTTCGCAAGACGCGAACGGAAACCGGTTGAGCGACATACAGAAGAACTATGGGGCAGCCGCAAAAGACGCGTTCCCGTCGGCATGCGCAGAGGCTGTCGCCGGAGATTAACGCGCTGCGTGACAGCGAATACTGCGCTGTTCTTATAGCCGCCGCATGTCGTCGCGAGACTCCACGGCCCCATTGGTCGCCGGTCTATCCACAGGGGCAGACACGATGGAATCGACGTAGGTGTGAGCGCGGTTTTCGCCGTACCTGAACGCTTCCTGCTCCGAGAGAAAGACGAACTGCTCGGGAAAGCTGGCAACTTCCTGATCGGGAAAGCCTGGCGAGGAAACGCTCCATGACACGCGAAATCGCCGTGTCATGCCGCCCATGACATGCGCCTTCGCAGGCGTGACATGGACTTCGATATCGCAACCACGATACGGCCCATATGATTGAGTGGACATGACCTGTCTCCTTTGAAGATCACGATGTCTGCAGCGACCGATCTTTCACCGCATGCATCGTGCCTGCGCGCCGGGCGCCTGCTTTCGTGCCTGAGAACATTCGATCAGCACTGATTCCGCAGACAAAAGCGTATTACCGACAAACGATTTCAATCCATGGGCAGACCGTCGAGCGGTCTGCCGAACGCCCCGTTAGCCCCCACCCTTCGCCTGATCTGCCGAGTTACCGCTACCGCCGCTCATCGACTTTTTCGATTTATGCGTCGATTTTTTCACGGTGCTGGAGTGCATCGCGGGACCGGATGCGGCCATCGCCCCCGCCGCCGGATTATTCCCGCCGCCACCCGATACATCCGCGCCCGATGGCCCTGCACCACTGCCGTTGCTACCGCCATTGCCGCTTCCTCCTGTGCCCGCGGCATAGACCGATGAGAAAGAACATCCCAACGCGACAATTGCCACGCCCACAAACTGTCTGATTTTCATTCTGTGCCTCCATTGAGTTTGAATTCTGACCTGGACGCACACGTCGCACGCTCCCAGCCTCCAACTACACAGCAACGGCCATACCACTACGTCCAGTTTCTCGACGACATGGCGGGCCAGCGACCTTTACCCGAAATCGGCGCACGCCGGAATTGCGGCGCACTCAGACGTCTCGTGATCAACGCGTCAATGCATCTCTCGACAGCGGGTAAATCGAGCGGCTTGCGAATAAAGGCCTTCCACAATGCCGACAGATTCGCAGGCGGGACTTCGCTAGACGTAAAAACCACGGCAATCCCGGCCAATGCCGGATAGAGCTTCAGCCTCTTGCAAAGACCGATGCCGTCGAGTCTGGACATATGCCAGTCCGTCACGATGACTTCGGGCAAATAGCGCGACGCCTTATTGAGCGCGTCTTCGCCGTCGAGCGCGAGCAGCACATGATGCCCTTGTGCTTCGACAACCAGACGGAGCGCCCACAAGGAATCGATATCGTCGTCTACGAGCAGGATCACGGACATAGGTTTTCCCCACTTTGCCTACATGCCGCAATACGTGTGCCGCTTCTGACAAAAAGGCATGCAGGGCGCTTCACGTCGGTTATGCGTCGAAAATCGAAAACCGAGTTATCACGAACCCGCGGAATGATCCTTGCGAACTCGCCGTCAACGGCGTTTTTTCAGGCATTTTTCGGAGACAGTCATGAGTCAAACCGTTGGCGACTTTATCGTCGAGCGTCTTCATGCGTGGGGCGTTCGTCGCATGTACGGCTATCCCGGCGACGGTATCAACGGTGTTTTCGGCGCGCTGAGTCGTGCCCACACCGACGCGAAAAAAGATAAAAAGCCCAACCATGCAATCGAATTCATTCAGGTCCGTCACGAAGAAATGGCCGCGTTCATGGCGGCGGCGCATGCCAAATTCACCGGAGAACTCGGGGTTTGCATCGCGACTTCCGGTCCCGGCGCATCGCACCTGATTACCGGTCTGTACGACGCGAGAATGGATCACGTGCCGGTGCTCGCCATCGTAGGACAGCAGGCACGCGCGGCACTCGGTGGTCACTATCAGCAGGAACTCGATCTGGTGTCGATGTTCAAGGACGTGGCCGGCGCTTTTGTCGAACAGGCGAGCGTGCCCGAGCAAGTGCGTCATCTGATCGACCGGGCAGTACGTATTGCCCTTGCCGAACGCAAGGTCACGGCGATCGTGCTGCCGAACGACTTGCAGGACCTGCCCTACGAAGCACCCGGCCGCAAGCACGGCACGCTGCATTCGGGTGTGGGCTATCGCGCGCCATGCCTTGTGCCCTACGACGATCAACTGCAGCAGGCGGCAGACGTGCTCAACGCCGGCAAGAAAGTCGCGATCCTCGTCGGCGCGGGCGCACTCAACGCAACCGATGAGGTGATTGCCGTCGCCGAAAAGCTCGGTGCAGGCGTAGCGAAGGCGCTGCTCGGCAAGGCCGTTTTGCCTGACGATCTTCCGTGGGTGACGGGCTCGATTGGCCTGCTCGGCACGAAGCCCAGCTACGACTTGATGGCCGGTTGCGACACCTTGCTGATGATTGGATCGGGATTTCCGTATGCTGAATTTCTGCCGAAGGAAGGCGCGGCGCGCGGTGTACAGATCGACATCAAGGCGGACATGCAGAGCCTGCGTTATCCGATGGAAGTGAACCTCGTGGGCGACAGCGCCGAGACATTGCGCGCGCTGCTGCCACTACTGGAAAAGAAAACGAGCCGCTCGTGGCGCGACAAGATTGAAGGCTGGACCGCCGACTGGTGGACGACACTGGAAAAACGCGCGCACGAACCCGGCAAAGGCGCGGTCAATCCGCAACGCACCGTGTGGGAACTGTCCAAACGTATTCCGTCGAATGCAATCGTGACCAGTGATTCCGGCTCGGTCGCCAACTGGTACGCACGCGATTTGCAGGTTCAGCGCGGCATGATGTGCTCGCTATCGGGCGGCCTCGCGTCGATGGGCGCCGCGGTGCCCTATGCGATTGCCGCCAAATTTGCCTATCCTGAGCGGCCCGTTATCGCGCTGGTCGGCGACGGCGCGATGCAGATGAACAACATGGCGGAATTAATCACCGTGTCGAAGTACTGGAAAGACTGGGCCGATCCACGCTGGATCTGCATGGTGCTCAACAACGGGGATCTCAACCAGGTGACGTGGGAACAGCGTGCAATGGAAGGCGATCCGAAATTCGAGGCGTCGCAGAACATCCCTTCCGTGCCTTATCACAAGTTCGCGGAATTGATTGGCCTGAAGGGCATTTACGTCGATGACGCGGAACAGATGGCCTACGCGTGGGACCAGGCACTGGCCGCGAAATGCCCGGTCGTGATCGAGGTGAAGGCCGATCCGAACATTGCGCCGCTGCCGCCGCATATCACGCTCGCGCAAGCCAAAGCCTTTGCATCGACGCTGATTAAAGGCGATCCCGATGAAGGCAATGTCATCGTCGAAACAGCGAAGCAGGTGCTTGGCGCGGTGCTGCCGGGTCATCGCGATAAATGAGGCGTAGAGGAATCGTCTTGCGCAAAAAAAAACCCAGCCGCCAGAGCTGGGCAATTCAGCGGAATCTATCCCACTGAAGGAGGTTTTCTTTAGCGAGACGCGCATGCACGTTGCGCGTCTCGAATCTCATCCTTCCCGGAAGACCACAATTCAGTTAGCGATCCGAATATAAATTCGTGGTCTTCTGCAATCCATCCGGCAAATTACGAACCGAAATACACCGGCTTCGTACCGTTGTTTGCATCCACACGAATGGATTGCTTGATCTTGTGACCCACTCGCGACACGTCGCTGACAAACTCACCGCGCAGATGATGAATACCCGATGCTGATGTTCCTTCCGCAACGCCGCCGTAACCTGCATCGGCTACGTTTTCTGCATTCACACGAGCTTGCGCGGCCTCAATGTTCGCCGGGTATTTCGTATTGTCGCTAGCCGGGTTGTAGCCAGCCTTCTCGAGTTGCACCAACTGCGCCTTCACTTCTGCGCGGGTAACAGGCTGGTTCGATTGAGCGAAGGACGACACAGCAGGAATAGCGAGTGCGGCAGCAACGATAAGCGATTGAACGAGTTTCATGATATTCACCTCAAGGTTTTGTATTTCCGCAAACACCCGTTTGCGTTTCAGTGAATGCAGTCTATGCCGCAGCCCGCCTGTTATTAAGTAGCCGACGAACATAAGAGTGTTGTCGAATTTCGTCCTACCGATTGCGAACGATGGTGCGATTTCCATCGCGGCCCGAACTGCGCTGACCTGCTCATCCTGGCAGGTACGCTAATCGCCGGGGATCGCTAGTACCAGTGCAGCATTCTTCCTGAGCTAACCCGCGCCTCTGCTTGCGCGCAACGCCATCCGCAATAGCATCAGCCCCGGCATCGTCCTGCGATTCTCGCGGCAAAGACCGTGTCTGCCCGCTTACAATCCGGAGACCCTGTTGCAACGAGAGCAATCATGAACATCGAGCAATCCGTTGTCGCCGCGTTCACGCCTGCGGGCAGGCTGCGAGCGTCGATCAATCTCGGCAATCCGATTCTTGCCAATACGAATCCCGAATCCGGTGAACCTGTCGGCGTCTCGGTCGATCTTGCGCGAGCCTTTGCTGAGATGCTCGCTGTCGAACTGGAACTGGTGGTCTTCGATACAGCGGGCAAATCCGTTCAGGCGGTGAGTGAAGAGCGTGCGGATTTCGGCTTCTTCGCAATCGATCCATTGCGTGGCGAAACTATCGCGTTCACAGCGCCCTACGTGTTGATCGAAGGCTTCTATCTTGTGCGCGACGAATCGCCTATTCAATCGAATAGCGATGTCGATCAGGCTCACAATCGTGTCGCCGTCGGCAACAAGAGTGCTTACGACCTGTTCCTGACGAGAGAACTGAAGGCCGCACAGATTGTTCGCGCGCCGACATCACCCGCCGTCGTTGCAACGTTCCTCGACCAGAATCTGGAGGTCGCTGCGGGCGTGAAGCAGCAACTCGAAGCAGACGCACGCAAGACCGCAGGACTCCGCCTGCTCGATGAGCGGTTCATGGTGATCCAGCAGGCCATGGGAACGCCGAAGAGCCGAGGCAGCGCTGCGGCAGACGTGCTGAGCGCCTTTGTCGAAGAAATGAAAGCGTCGGGATTCGTGGCCCGCTCGCTGTCGCGACATGGAATCGACGGTGCATCGGTTGCGCCGCCTTTTGAATGACCCAATCAGAACGCTATAAGTGACGTAGGTTCGCGCCCGCCCGTCCCGATCCTCTCGAACCCGGCCAGTCGATCGTATTCTGCGGTATCAATCCCGGCATTTCAGGAAAGTCCTGTGATTCGCCCTCGCGCGTAACGACGAGCGCCGCCTCTACAAACTCTACCGCCGCAATTCCGACAAGATCGCCTCGGCGAGAAACTCGCAGGGCGGCCGCTTCGACCCCGTGCTCCGCGCCAGCACCATCTCGAGCGCGTCGATTTTCGGCAAGCCTTGCGCCTGTCCGAGCACCACAAAGTGCGCCGGCACTGCGCAACGTGCCAGCGACACCACGGCAAGCCCCGCCTCGGCCATCGAAATCAGCCCCAGCAGGCTCGGGCTTTCATACGAGGTCCGGTAGGTAATCTTCGCGCGCTCAAGACTGCGGATCGCGTTTTCGCGCGCGACACTGCCGGGCAAAAAGACCGCAATCGGCAGCGGCCGCTCCTGCCAGATTTCATGTGCGCTCGGCGCAGCCGCCCACTCCATCGGCTCGAAGCGGATGAATTCGCCCGACAGACCCTTCACACGCGTCGCGCAGACGAGATCGACGGAGCCGTCCTTGACCATTGGCGCAAGCGCGACGCTCGGCAAGCCGACCACCTGAATTTCCACTTTCGGATAAGTGACGGAAAACTTTTTGAGGATCGGCGGCAGCAGCGACGACGCGTAATCGTCCGGCACGCCGATACTCACGCGCCCGGTCACGTCCGGCCGCACCACGGCCGCCCACGCTTCGTCGCGCAGCGCGAGCATGCGGCGGGCGTACGTCAGCAGCACCTCGCCGTCCTGCGTCGGCACGACATTGCGGGGCTTGCGGACGAACAGCGGCTTGCCGAGCGCCGTCTCCAGCGTCTTGATCTGCATGCTGACGGCGGACTGCGACCGATGCACGACTTCCGCCGCCCGGCTGATGTTGCCGGTGTCGGCGACGGCGACGATCATCGCCATCACGTCCAGGTCGAGCGCTTTCATTGATTGGTATCAGAAAAATTGATAGTTCCGATCAATATTACGCGATTTTCTAAATTTATGACATCGGGCATATTGGCGGCAAAAGGAGCCTCCCCAAAATGAACGCCCGTACCGACCACTCAGTGCTTGCCGTAGCAGATCTGTCGTTTGCGACCATCGGATCCGGCATCAGCGTGCCGTACGTCGAGTGTGGACAGGGCGAGCCGCTGGTCTTCGTGCACGGCTCGCTGTGCGACTACCGCTACTGGGAGGCCCAAACGGCGGCGCTGTCCGAGCATTTCCGCTGCATCTCGGTCAGCCTGAGCCACTACTGGCCGGCGAGCGAAGCGGTGATCCAGAGCGAGTTCGGCTGGCAGACTCACGTTGCCGAACTGGCCGAGTTCCTCGAGGCGATCGATCTTGGGCCCGTCCATCTGGTCGGCCATTCGCGTGGCGGTAACGTGGCGTTTCAGGTCGCGCGCGAATTTCCGCGCCTCATCAAATCGCTGACGCTTGCGGACCCGGGCGGTCCGCTGCAAATCGACGGGATGCCGGACGCGTCGCTGCCGAGCGCGACCAACGTGTTGCGCGCGCGCGTCGTCGAACTGATCGAGGACCAGCAGGTCGACGCAGGGCTGGAGCTTTTCGTGGATTCGGTGAGCGCGCCCGGTTCATGGCGCAAGAGTTCGATCGCGTTTCGTACGATGGCGATCGACAACGCGAGCACGCTGCCCAAGCAGCTTCGCGACCCGCTGCCCGCTTTTTCGCGCGATGCGGCACGCGACATCAAATGCCGGACCTTGCTGATCGAAGGGCAAAGAAGTCCGCGCATGTTCCGCAACAACGTCGAAAAGCTCGCCGAGTGGATCGACCAGGCGTCGCGCGAAACGATCGCCGGTGCATCGCACGGAATGAATGTGTCGAATGCCGGTGCGTTCAACCGGCTGGTGCACGCGTTCGCGAGCTTCTAAGCGCATTCTCTGCGCGGTCAGTCTGCGGGCCGGTGGTATCGGCCCGCGTTCGTCCGCCGCGTTCAGTTGCCAGGCTCAGCCGGCGCTACCTCAAGAACCCGAAATCGCAGCCGTCGTCGGCTTGCAGAATCTCCCGCTCGTATAACTTCGCATAGCCGCGTTGCGCCTTCGATGCCGCACGCGGCGGTTGCGCTGCGCGCCGCCGTTCGAGTTCGTCGTCCAAGACCAGCAACTCCAGCTTGCGCTGCGCGACGCTGAGCCGGATCCGGTCGCCGTTCTGTACGAGTCCGAGCGGGCCGCCGGAAGCGGAGTCGGGCGTGATATGCAGCACGATCGTGCCGTACGCGGTCCCGCTCATTCGTGCGTCGGACATGCGCACCATGTCCTTCACGCCCGCGCGCGCGAGCTTGCCGGGAATCGGCAGATAACCCGCCTCGGGCATCGCCGAATCACTGGTCGGCCCGGCGTTGCGGAGCACCAGAAAGTCTTCGGCGGTCACGTCCAGATCGTCGCTGTCGATGCGGTTCGCGAGGTCTTCCAGCGAATCGAACACGACCGCGCGCCCTTCCTTCTCGAACAGTTTCGGGTCCGCTGCCGAGCGCTTCATGATCGCGCCGCGCGGCGCGAGGTTGCCGAACAACGCGACCAGCCCGCCGTTCTCGCGCACCGGGTCGTTGAATTCGCGGACCACCGCATGGTCGACCCAGCTCACGTCATGCAGACGGTCGCCGAGCGTCTCGCCGGTCACCATCCGGCAATCCAGATGCAGCAGGTGTTTGATCTCGCGCAGTATCGCGGGCACACCGCCGGCCGCGTACAGGTCTTCCATGTAGTGCTCGCCGGTCGGCTTCAGGTTGACCAGCACGGGCGTGGTGTCGCTCAATTCGTTGAGCCGTTGCAGATCGACCTTCAGACCGAGCCGCCCGGCAATCGCGGCAAGGTGGATCACCGCGTTCGTCGAGCCGCCGATCGCCAGCAACACGCGCAGCGCGTTTTCAACGGAGTTCGCCGTGATCACCTCGCTCGGGCGGATCGGATGGCCGATCAGGTCGAACGCCGCGCGCCCGGTTTCCTCGGCGATCCGCAAGCGGTCTGCATCGACCGCGGGGCAGGCGGCGCTATTCGCGGGCATCATGCCGAGCGTTTCGGCGATGATCGCCATCGTGCTCGCCGTGCCCATCACCGCGCACGTGCCTGCTGTCGATGCGAGACGCCGCTCGACCACGTCGATCTCCTGCGCATCGATTTCGGTCGCGCGAAATTTGGCCCAGAAGCGGCGGCAGTCGGTACATGCGCCGAGCCGCTCGCCTCGATGACGGCTCGTCGACATCGGCCCCGCCACCAGTTGAATCGCGGGAATATTCGCCGACGCCGCGCCCATCAACTGCGCAGGCACCGTCTTGTCGCAACCGCCGAGCAGCACGACCGAATCCATCGGCTGCGCGCGCGTCATTTCCTCGACATCCATCGACATCAGGTTGCGGAATTTCAAACTGGTCGGCGTGAGAAAGGTTTCGCCCAGCGAGATGGTGGGGAATTCGATCGGCAAGCCGCCCGCGGCCAGCACGCCGCGTTTGACCGCGTCGATCATCTCCGGGAAGTGGCGGTGGCAATTGTTGAAGCCGCTCGCCGAATGCGCGATACCGACAATCGGCCGGTCGAGCATTTCGCGGCTATAGCCCATCGAACTGGCGAACGTGCGGCGCAGGTAGACGCTGAATTCGCGGTCGCCGTAATTCGTCAATCCGCGTGCAAAACCCACGGGGGCCGAACCTGCTTTCGGGTCTTTGTCTTTCTTCTGATCGCTCATCGAGACACTCACTGAAGACGAAACTGGATGTATGTCGGTTCGAGGTAATCGCGAATGCCCAACTGTCCCCCTTCCCGCCCGATGCCGCTCTCCTTCGCGCCGCCAAACGGAATTTCCGGTGACGCGAGCAGCATGTCATTCATGTCTACCTTACCCGATTCCAGCGCTACGCTGATGCGGGTTGTGATGCCGAACGGGTTTGATGACGCGTTGTGAGCGCGCCCGTCGATGCGCGCCGCCACTTGCCATCGATGAGCAAGCCATCGTCGTCATACACAAGGGAACTCGTTAAGCGCCAGCTCTGCTAGAGCGTCTGCCCACCATACAGCTTCTCGACCTCCGGCACCCACGGACCAACATTCCAGCGGCCATAAGCGCCCATACCGCCTTCGTCGAGACGTCCCCAATAGACCGGCACGTGAACCACCGACAAACCGTCGTGCCGGTACGCTTCGTCGAGCGCCGCCTCCAGTTCTTTCGCGGACCATCCGCCGAACAAACCTTTCACGCCGGTCACCGAATTCGCCATTGCCACGAAGTCGACGCGCACATCGTCGTTAGTGCCGAAGTCGGGGCCGTACTGCGCGACCTGCAACGACGAAATCGCGCCCATGCGACGGTTGTCGAACAGCACGAGCATGCCCTTCACGCCGTGCACGACCGCGTCGATCAGAATCTGCGGATTCATCATGAACGAGCCGTCGCCGGTGAACGCCATCATGTAGCGGCTGTGGCTCGCGAACGCGCCCGCGAGCAGGCCGCTTGCGGCAAAGCCCATGTACGACGCGCCGCTTTCGGTGAACGTGTCGTCGGGGTGATCGTCTTCGGCCAGTTGGAAACCGTTGGCCTGCACGTCGCCTGCATCGAACAGCTTGACTGCGCCGATGCGCTTTGCAAACGAAGCGGCCGTGTAAATCGCGCTCGGCTGGGTCAGCACCTGCCTGCCCCATGCAGCGTCCATCAACGTCGCGCCGCTCACGCGTGCACGCTTTAACGCGGTCCATTCGGCCTTTTTGGCGACGCATGCGTCGAGCCAGTCGCGACTCACGAGTTGCTTTCTCGCGCGCCGCTGCAACGCAACGATCAGACCGTCGACCACCGCGCCAATATCGCCGGTCAGAGCAACTGTGTGGTTGTAGTGATTCGCGTCGTGAATATCGCCGTTGATGTTGATGACCGCTTCGGCCATCGGATAACCCGTGCCCGAACAGTCCGCCTGGCAGACCGCGCGCGAGCCGACCGCAATCAGCAACGTAGCGTTTTCCATCGCGTGATTGCCGGACACCGAACCTTTGCTGCCGCCCACATGCATGTTGCGCGGATGCGCATCGGGCAACACGCCCAACGAATTCGGCGACAACACCACCACCGCGCCAGCCACATCGGCCAGACGCTCGAGTTCGGCGCCATAGCGGCGCGCACCGCCGCCCGCTTTAATCACGATCCGTTGATGACTTTCGATCAACTCGCACGCGGCGTCGTAAGCGTCGCTGCGTGCGGGAGCGAGTACCGGCATCAGCATGCGTTCCGGCAATGCGTCTACACGCAACTGCACGCGTTTCGGCTGAACGTTGATCGGCAGCATCAGAAAAAACGGGCCCGCGAAATAGGGACGATGCACGGTTTCCGTGCCGCGCCGCATTGCGTCACGTAGCGCTTCCGGCGTATGCAGCGTGTAAGCCCCGCTCATCGTTTCAGTCAGACGCAGAAACTGGTTCTGCCGGGGGCCGGGAATCTGCTGCATGTTGTAGCCTTCGCCGTGCGTGGTTTCGTCGCCGTAGATGTGATAGACGCCCACGCCGTTCGACGCCGTTGCCAGCGATCCGGCAAAGGCCTGCAATGCGCCCGGCCCGATCGACGTCACGACAGCCGGTGTTTCGCCGAACACCCACGCGAGCGCGGTCGCCGCATGCGCCATCGCGACTTCGTTGCGGCAAGGGAAAAACCGCGTGACGCCCTCTTCGGAATAGATACGCAGGATGTTGCCGAGGTCGGTCGTGCCGTGCCCCAGAATGCCGAGATATTTGCTCACATTCTGACGCAGCAACGCGAGCACGAGCGCTTCGGAAACGGTCACATCGAGCGACGCATTCAGCGTGCCGGCGGCAATGGCGTTCATCACGCCGCCTGCATTTGCAATCGCGCGCGCACGATGCCGCACCTCAACCGCTGCGGCGCTTTCCGGCACCTCGGGTGCGTCGCGCGATTGCGGCTGGGCGATGGAAGTTTGCCCGGCCGTCATGCGCGACTCCGTTTGCCCGACATGATCATCTCGACGATCTCGCCCTGACTGGTCTGCGCCGTGATCAGCTCGCCGGCCTTCTGTCCGCGATACATCACGGCGATCCGGTCCGTTACCGCGAGCACATCGCTCATGTTGTGCGTGATATAGATCACCGCGACGCCCTGATTCGCGAGCGAGCGCGTCAACTCCAGCACTTTGTTCTGCTCGGGCACGCTAAGCGCAGCGGTCGGCTCGTCGAGAATCACCAGGTTCGCTTTCCAGCGAATCGCGCGCGCAATCGCAACCGCCTGGCGCTGACCGCCGGACAAGCTATCCACCGAGACTTTCAGCGACGGAATATGAATATCGAGCCGGTTCAGCGTCTCGCGCGCGTCGGCATGCATCGCCTTGTTGCGCAGCACCTTGATGAGCTTCGGAATCAGCGTCGTGGTGATTTCTCGGCCAATGAAAAAGTTATCGGTGACACCGAGATTGGGCACCATCGCCAGATCCTGAAACACGGTCTCGATGCCGAGTTCGTGCGCGACTTTCGGCGCGGAGATATCGACCGATTGCCCGTTGCACCAGATCTCGCCGGAACTCAGCGAATGCACCCCGGCCAGTACCTTGACGAGGGTCGTCTTGCCCGCGCCGTTGTCGCCGAGTAGCCCCAGTACCTCGCCGGAATGAATGTCCAGGTCGACGTTGCGCAAAGCCTCGACGCCGCCAAAGCGCTTGCCGACCGAACGCAGTTGCATGAAGGGTTGAGCGTGTTCTGATCGCATGTCATGGGTCCTGTCGGTGCGGTCACAGCGTGGTCACGGCATCGTCACACGTCGAGCCGCGCGAGAAACGCACGGCTTTCGTCGAGTATCTGCTGCTCGCTCAACTCGAATCCGTAGACCTGTGCCTCGTATTCCACCGACAACGCGCCGTCATAGCCAATCTCACGCAAGGCGGCAACTAGCGCTTCAAAATCGATTCCGCCGTTGCCCAGCGGCGGAAATGAGAAATCGGGGAAATGACCCGCGCCGTCTTTCATATGCACATGGGCAATGCGGTCGCCGAAACGATTGACGATTTCCAGCGGATTCGCGCCCTGCACCGCGATCTGGCTCGGATCGAAGTTCACCTTGAACGGCACGCCGGGCAGATCGGCGACAAGCTGCGCGTAATCGTCGGCGCGATGAAACAGATGGCCCGCAATCGCTTCGATACCCACGTCGACATCCAGCGACGACGCGTGCTCGACCACTTCCGCCACCGCGTCGGCGAACCAGCGCCAACCGGTATCCTCGCTCGTGCTGGTGGCGAGCGGCCCCGAAAGAATGTGGATGTAGCGCGTCTCCATCTCCACCGCTAGCTGGCTACATCCCTTCACGAAGTCGATTGCATCGCGGCGGCGTTGCGCATCGGGATGCAGCATTGGAATATGCGCACCCACCGCCGCCACTTTCAGATCGGCCGCACGGATCGCTTTGAGCACGCCCGCGCGTTCCTGAGGCGACGTGTCCGGCGTGATGTGCGCGTCGGCCCACGGCAAGGTTTCCGCATTCAGCTCGATGCCCGCGTAGCCCGCGCGCTTCACCGCGCCCACCACTTCGGCGAGCGTGCGCTTTGGCAGCCCCACCGTATGAAATGCTGCGTACATGTGCTCTCCTCCGCTCGGCGACGTTCGCGTCGCTGTGTCCGTTATGCGTACGTCAATACGACGGTAGATTGAACGGCGCGTCGACGGGTAACGGCAGATCGACCCAGCGCCCTTCGTTCTTCGAGATATACGCGCCCTGCACGACTTCCTGCGCGCGCAATCCGTCGATACCCGACGCGAGCGGCACCGTGCCCTCGTGAATGCATTGGCAGAACGCAGCGAATTGCCCGGAATAAGGGCTTTTACGTGGCGGGAATATCTTGATCCACCCGCCTTCAAATGTGTTCCACCATGCGTCCGGGTAATGCGCTTCCCGCAGAACGTCGGGCAATTCGGCGGCTTTGCGCTCGGTGTAAATGGCAAGCGGCGCGGCATGAAAAGGATTGAGCGTTTCGCTCGCAATGTGAATCGAGCCTTCGGTGCCGTACAGATCCGTGCCGTCGCCAATCGCGGGCGAATAGCGATCCGACGACAGGCCGCCGCGCGCGCCGTTCGCGAAGCGCGTCAACAGCCACACATTGTCATCGACTTTTTCCGGCAGCACGTGATGCGAGAGTTCGGCGAACACGCCCGTGATATCGCCCACCAGATGACGCGCGAGGTCGATGCGGTGAATCGTCAGATCGATAATGGTCGCGCCGCCCGACTGCGCGAGGTCATAGCGATAACGCGACGCAGCGGGATACGCCGACGCTTTCTCCGATACACGTTAGTTTTGAGTATTGACATAAATACTAATTAGTCACACTCTATAGACATAGTCGCAATTTCCTTTCTGATCGGATCAGCATCGAGGGTCCGTGACGACCACGCGTTTATGAATCGGATTTCCCATGAAACTAACGACCGGGGAGTGCCCAAAAGACTTTCTGCGGGGGGCTGATGGCGCGGCTTGAAACAGTGAGTTTTCGACCACAACGTGTTCGGGTTATTGACGGCGAAGTCGACTGGGCGCCTGTGAACCACGGCAGACCAATTCCCCGACTACCAATGATCTTCTGGAATACGGGAGACCCTTGGAGGGAAGCAAACGTTTGGATGCTCGAAGCCGCAACTGACGGACATGTTGACATCCGCACAGTCCAATCCCGCGCAGCGTCACTACTGGCGTACGCGAACTGGCTTGAGTCCACCAACACCGATTGGTGGGATTTCCCAATGCAACGGGCGAAACGCTGTCTGGTTCGTTACAGGGGGCACCTTGTCGATTTGCGGCGGACCGGTGTCCTAGCGCCCTCAACCTCATCCCAAAGGATGCGAACGGCAATCCAGTTCTATCGATGGCTGCGAGCCAACGCACTACTTTCTACAACTTGGCCCATGTGGCAGGAACGTATTGTTGGAATTCATATCCCGGACCCTACCGGATTTGAACGCACTATTGGTGTTCTTACCACCGATTTGAGCATCCCAAACCGCCGACCGGTAGGTGTGCGTCTCGAATTCGGTCTACTGCCGATTCGCGCCGAAGATCGCAACGATGCTCTCAAACTCGCAAATGACCACGCATCCGAGGAACTCTATCTAATGCTTATGCTTGGATTTTTTACCGGCATGCGCATCGGTACGATTGCAGATCTCAAGGTTCAAACGCTGGATAATGCAGTTCCCGATCCTGCGGCACGTCATTTTTTTAAAATAACAGTAGGGCCCGGCGCACATCCTCCAGTCGCGGTTAAACTCGGTGTCACTGGTCAGATTTCACTTTCATCGCTTTTACTAAACAGGCTGCGCGATTATGCAACGGGAGCTAGACGACTAAAGCGCGAGATAAAAGCTTCACTTCAAAACAAAGATCTTTTGTTCTTAACTCGATTCGGCAACTCTTTTTGTCAAAACGGTGTAAATAACAGCAACGCAATTAATGTCGAGATGCATTCATTTAGAGAAAAAGCAAAATCGTCCGGCCTGAATGCATTACGTGATTTCCACTTTCATCAGAGCAGATGCACCTTTGCGACCGAGCTCGCGAGACTGGCAATCCGCGTCGGAGGTTCGATGTTTGCTATCTCAATGGTCAAAAGAGCATTGCTGGTGAAATCCGAGTCGACCGCGCTTCACTATATACGCTTTGTCGAAGAAACGCCCATCAAGGAACAAGCTGCGAATGATTTCACCCGTGAATTTTTAGGCCTTGTCCAAGGCAGTGAAGGAGCAACTAATGGCAAAATCCCGTGTTCCTGACCTCACTTTCCCCGAAGCGAAATTCAACGCGCACCAAATTCCATGGGATCTGTCTTATATGTTATATAAGGATGCCGCCGGGATACCAGCAAGAGAGTTTGGCGCACTGGGGAATAGACAACGAGGTACTCTTCTCGAAAAGCGCCAACCACTTGTTTTCAGACTCCATCAAATCCTGCAGGCCAAGATTGTATCAGGCACTAGCCGCGCAACTCTTGATCATTATCTTTATGCGCTTCGTATTTTTTTCCGCTGGGCAGATGCCTTCAATATAACGCCGACAATCGCGTCGGTAGAAGGAGACTTTCTGCATTGGTCCGAACATCTGTTGCAGCAGCCATCTTCGACAAGATCGATTCAAACAGCGTATGACTATGCACGAACACTCGGCAATCTATTTGACGAACTGTGTGATAGCAAAGTAAAGCTACTAAGTCGGACGCACTTCCCACGTAAGTCCCTCATGTCCTCAAAGAAGAAAACAATTGGAAAAGAAACGGATAAGCAAAATATTTCCGACACGTTTGTCTTCGGGCGATTTTTGATTGACGTAATAAATGGGCTTACCGCAGAGGCCATTTTCGGCGATCTTCCGGTACGGATTCGCCTGAGGAGCGGCCAGTCGCTTGAAGAATGGTCCGGACTTATGCCTGCAGAAAATGTCAAATCTTTATCTTCAACCGCCCCGTCTTGGGATCGCCGAAGAATAACCGAGAAGCGAAAAAAATGGAACGATGACAGATCGCTTCGTACCCGACATACATTAACCACACTCAGAGTGGAAGCTGAACTGTTGACTTTCATGGCCTGCTCAGGAATGAATCTTTCTCAGGCTCGAACACTTCAAGTCGGGCAATTTAACTATGCATCGAGCCACAATGGGTATGAGGTTCGCCGAATTTTCAAAGATCGTCGTCGCGGTGAAGTCGAATTTTCTATTTATAGCGAATACCGACATATCTTTGAGCGCTATCTAGAATGGCGTAAGGCCGTGTTTCCAACAGATGAACGTTTATTCCCTCGATGGAACTACCACGGCAAATCAGACGCCGCCGACACTCCCTTTAATTCGGTTCGAACGCGGTGCAAACGATTAGGCATTAAATTTTGTGGTGCACAGATTCTCCGCAATACTCAAATCAATTGGCTACTACGCCGAACGTCCGACACCAAATTGACAGCGGAAATGGCTCAACACGCGGAACAAACACTCATACGCGTCTACGAGAAACCCAATCATCAGCGTGCAATAAACGAAATAAGTCGATTTCATTCTATTTCTGACCCCGCTATGGCAGCTGCCGGGCCCGGCGTGTGCGCCGGTAAAAAACCCGAACCATTCGATGAAAGTCCCTCAGATGCACCAAAACCAGATTGCGTAAGCCCCGCAGGCTGCCTGTTCTGCCAGCATCAAAGAGACCTAGATACGGAAGATCACGTGTGGTCGCTTGCCTCCTATCGCTATCTTAAATCGCTGG
This sequence comes from Paraburkholderia fungorum, assembly GCF_900099835.1. Taxonomy (NCBI): domain Bacteria; kingdom Pseudomonadati; phylum Pseudomonadota; class Betaproteobacteria; order Burkholderiales; family Burkholderiaceae; genus Paraburkholderia; species Paraburkholderia fungorum. The sequence goes on along the minus strand of NZ_FNKP01000003.1, from coordinate 1,185,336 downwards.
AACTTTCAAAGTATCGCCCGCCCCAGAAAGACAATGCACAACACCCTGCTAAAGCTGCAATTGATAGATTGAGCGAAAAGCTCAAGGTGATACGAGAGATCGACTCACGCAGGAACGAATGGGTCGAAGAAGCTTCGACACGCGTAGTAGAAGGAACATACCACCCCGCATGGGATGTGTTCATCCAATTGACGGAGAATCGCAATGGGTATCAAGATTGACCGACTTCGCCTCGCTGTGCAATCACCGCTCATCAACGAAAGTAGCGAAAATTTTCGCCCTGCGACTTGGCCGCCTGCGGATGACTTTCCAATCGTTATTGACAAAAATGGCATCGTCGTTAGTCGTTACGGTGACGCCAAATGGGACCTTTCGTGCTGGGAAGGCCGTCCATTAACCATCAGCTTCAATGGGGGAGCAACGTCAAATAGCAGAGGAATTATTTCACCGGAAAATGCGCGTCTACTTCGTCAAGTATCGGCATGGCTATTTTTTGGTCGACGTAGCGTGAGCAGGGCTACAACTATTGTAGAGCATATAAAATTTATAAAACCCTTCTTCATCCTGTGCTCTCAGGAAAACATTCTTGCGTCTGCACTCTATCGTTTCCCCGCTGTCGTCGATAAGGCAGTGAATCTAGTTCAGAAATCTCGTGCTGAAAGCATTTTGTCTCTGCTACACACTTTATTCGAACGCAGAAGCGAGATCGGATTCACGCTTTTTGACAGAGAGGGCTTGAGACGGATCGCGGCGGGAATTTCGGACCACGAGAACCAGCAAACCGCTTATATCCCTTCACGAATTTGGACCTATCAACTTTCAAGACTTCGCTTGTTCCTCGACGATTTCTTGTCGCATCAAGAACAAATCGAAAATCTCTATCACTTCTGTCTCGGTGCGTACTCAAAAAATTATGGGTCATTGCAAGCGGCTTACGCTGACGATCGAAATCCCCATTTGCTCCCATTTACAAAAAGCACTCGCACCCCAGCTCACATATATTACGGGACATTCGGCGACGCAGCACGCAAGTTTGGCGTCGACGGAATTTTGCAACGATGGTGCGCCCTCCCCGGGCAGTCGTTAAGAGATCTTCGCATTAGCACATTCGGTAGCTACTTTAGCAATATCCAGAGAGCAAGTATCGCGTATCTAATTAATTTTTCCTTAATGCGCATAAACGAAGCATGTGCTCTTCGATCAAACTGTTTGCAAATCGAAGACGACCCATCCTTCGGGGCAATTTATCTTTTATGTGGTCCGACTGCAAAGTCGATCCAAGACGATGATGCTCGATGGGTTACTTCGCCGTCCGCCAAAATCGCGGTCGACGCTGCAAATGTTGTTGCTCGTCTTCGACTGGAAGCCGCCAAAGGCTGTTCCGGCGTTCTGGACGATCCGAAGGCGTTTGATAATCCGCCATTGCTTACGCGCTCATACGAGCCATGGGCCATGGGCCCTAGTAAGTCGTCCATCAGTCTTCGATTTAAAACTCCGAACTATGGAACGCTGATTGAGAACTGTCGGAACCTCTTTGATCCCGAAGTTTTACGCATCACAGAATCCGACTTGGAGATTGCGAGACGTGTCACGCCGACGCTGGACGGCGAAATTTTTGCAGTCGGAAAAATTTGGCCTTTAGCTTGGCATCAATTGCGGCGTACCGGCATGGTCAACATGCAAGCGTCGGGAATCGTTTCCGAAGCATCAGCGCAGTATCAAGCCAAGCATGCTTGCAGATCAATGTCTCTCTATTATGGACAAGGCTTCTCGGAAGTCGCGTTAAATGAGTCTGCTCGGAAGGAATACATCCGGACGATGTACGAAATGATGGGCAAGGAAATCCGTCAACTGTTCTCCGATCGCTTTCTCAGCCCGTACGGGTCCGAACGTAAGGCCGAAGTGCTGCGATTGTTAGATCCAAAAGATGCCAAAAATCTTGTACAAGCAGGCAAGACCGGTCAGATATCCTGCAGACAAACTTTGTTGGGCGTCTGCACCCGTCGAGGTCCTTGTGAATACGGCGGCATCGACAATATTATTAGATGCGGCGGTGGCGACGGGCGTGGCGCGTGTAATGATGCGCTCATAGATTTTCAACAATTAGAGCCAATTTCGGCGTTCGTTCAGATTGTAGATGACCGGATCGCCGATACTCCCGCAGATAGTCCTTTATACAGATCGCTAATCGCGCAGAAGCGCGCTTTGGAGAATGCAATTGCCATCCTCACAAAAAAAAAGCAAAGTTGAGAATTCAACCGCAGAACAATTGTTCAGGCACGCTTTTACTCGCTTGAAAGAAAACCGACCGGAACATCTTCCAAAGGGAAGTCCGGTATCTCAAAACAATGTTGCGAAAGAGGCCGGCCGTGACCCGTCAGCTCTTAGGAAATCCCGTTATCCCACCCTCATTAATGATATCCAGAGATGGTTGCGGGATCCTACTCACGAAACTTCTCCATCAAAACGGAAAATAGATCTTGCAAAGAGGAGTCAGAATCGTGATTTCAAGAAGAGACTTGAGGAGATCAAACTTCAAAGGGATCAAGCTGTTTCCAGGCTCGTGGAAGCCGATGCTAAAATACTTGAATTGGCATTGGAAAACGCTGACTTGATTGCGAAAATCGAGATATTGGAAGGACCGTCTACACCGTCTAACGTTACCAATTTTCGAGGAAGAAACGCGAACAAGAAGTAAAGTTTCTCGATAGATCAATTTCTTAATGGAAAAAATCGACTTGGCCGCCCAATTGAACTGTTGAAAAAGCGGAACGAGAGCAGAGCACGAATTCGATCACAGCACAGATTCAGGAGCAATTCTCGCTCCGCGGGCGATTCATTGATCTAGATCGCCCTGCAGACTGTGCCGCTGCAATCAAATCGGATTAGCGATCGTCGTAGCTGTCGAATATCGGAATCAAACCACAAATAACAGGATCGTCCCACTTGGATTGAATTTTGCCGCGATAACGGGGGGTTATCGCGGCCTCGCCGTATCGCCGACCGGGCTATAGAGGCATGCACACCTAGCCCAAGCATCTCAAAAAATCTGCTGACTTGAATTATGTGAAATCGTGAGAAACGTTTGTTCACATCAAATCGAAGTTCGTTCTCTCTTACGCGCAGACGGTGGGGACGACCCCATGTGCAAACGAAGTCAACTGTCCGACGGCGAGAGCTCGCTTGACGAGGTGAAACATGCAAGCGTCAACTAACGACCTGCAGTTCAGTTTGCGAGGGCGTAAAGTCCGAAATTTGACATTTTTTCGATGGCTTTTCCTGCGAGCCTTAGCCGGTTGAAATAATTCCGCTGCTAGATAATTTGGTGGTTTTGCCAAACACGACCGTAACGAATACGGTGCAGAGTTTGGAACGTGCCGCCTGAACCCGCGCGTTTGCCATGCGTCAAGTAATATCCTTTTCCACCATGCCAAACTGATGCCCCACTTTAGATTACACCGGGCACTTGCCGGGCCTAATCTTTCCAGCATGTCGGCGCAAGCCACTACCTCGACGTCCTCTAGATACCTTTGCTTAGATCAAAACCAGCGAAAGGCGTTGCGTATCTACATCAAGAAACTGGAGCTCCTCCTACTGTGGTCCGTCGTGGTACCAAACAAATCGCCTAGCTCGACCTTGCCTACCAGTGTGAGGCGTGTCAGAACTTTCTGAGGCCTCCGGACTGGCCGTCGCGACGCCAACAGATCGCTCCGGCACCGGCGTGCGACGTTGAAGAAATCTGCAATCTCTAACGAAGTTGTCGGATCGACGCACGATCGCGGCTTGCTTTAACTTTGCATGTCCCATTGTCGCCGTGCCTTCTGCGAGGCAAATGCACATTAGCTATTTGCGCGACTGCGCTTAAGGTAGATTGACGACAAATTCCGGTACAACAGAAAACAGATCGCCCACCAGACCGTAATCGGCGACGCTGAAAATCGGCGCTTCCGGGTCCTTGTTGATCGCGACGATGACCTTCGAGTCCTTCATGCCGGCCAGATGCTGGATTGCACCCGAGATGCCGACTGCGACGTACAGTTGCGGCGCGACGATCTTGCCGGTTTGCCCGACCTGATAGTCGTTCGGCACGAAGCCTGCGTCGACCGCTGCACGCGATGCGCCAAGCGCTGCGTTCAGCTTGTCGGCCAGCGGCTCAAGCACCTTGGTGTAGTTCTCGCCATTGCCCAGACCGCGGCCACCCGACACGATGATCTTCGCCGACGTCAGTTCAGGACGGTCCAACTTCGTCACTTCACGGCTGACGAATTGCGAGATGCCGCTGTCGGCTGCCGCTTCGATCTTCTCGACCGCTGCGCTGCCGCCTTCGGCTGCGACGGCGTCGAAACCGGTCGAGCGAACCGTGATGACCTTGATCGGATCAGCCGATTGCACGGTGGCGATGGCGTTACCCGCGTAGATCGGACGCTCGAACGTGTCGGCGGAATCCACAGCGGTGATGTCGCTGATCTGCGCGACGTCGAGCTTCGCGGCGATACGCGGCGCGATGTTCTTACCGTAAGCGCTAGCCGGTGCGAGGATGTGCGTGTAATCCTTCGCGATGTTCAGCACGGTCGCTTCGACGTTTTCGGCGAGGCCCGCTTCGGGTTGCGGCGCGTCGGCCAGCAACACTTTGCTCACGCCTGCGATCTTCGCTGCGGCATCCGCAGCAGCTTGTGCGTTGTGCCCTGCCACCAGCACGTGAATGTCGCCGCCGATTTTCTGCGCCGCTGCAATCGTGTTCAGCGTCGCGGCCTTGATCGACGCGTTGTCGTGTTCTGCAATTACCAGATTCGTCATTTCGTCAGTCTCCCTCACAGCACCTTGGCTTCGGTCTTCAGCTTCTCGACCAGCGTCTTCACGTCCGGTACTTTCACACCGGCAGAGCGCTTCGGCGGCTCGGCGACTTTCAGCGTTTTCAGGCGCGGCGCAACGTCAACGCCGAGGTCTTCCGGCTTGATCGTTTCCAGCGGCTTTTTCTTTGCCTTCATGATGTTCGGCAGCGTCACATAGCGCGGCTCGTTCAGGCGCAGATCGGTCGTGACCACGGCCGGCAGCGTCAGCGACAGCGTTTCAGCACCGCCGTCCACTTCACGCGACACCGTCGCTTTACCGTCAGCGACGACCACCTTCGACGCGAACGTCGCTTGCGGCAGATTCGCCAACGCGGCGAGCATCTGGCCGGTCTGGTTCGAATCGTCGTCGATGGCCTGCTTGCCGAGGATGACCAGTTGCGGCTGTTCCTTGTCGACCAGCGCCTTCAGCAGCTTCGCAACGGCCAGCGGCTGCAGTTCTTCAGTCGATTCGATCAGGATCGCGCGGTCCGCGCCGATCGCCAGCGCGGTGCGCAGCGTTTCCTGCGATTGCGTGACGCCTGCGGACACGGCGATCACTTCAGTCGCCACGCCCGCTTCCTTCAAGCGCACGGCTTCTTCAACGGCGATTTCGTCGAACGGATTCATCGACATTTTCACGTTCGCGATATCGACACCCGTGCCATCCGATTTCACACGGACTTTCAGGTTGTAATCGACCACTCTCTTCACTGCTACTAGCACTTTCATTCGTCCTCACCCTTCTTCGCCAGATTGTCCATATCAGTCGAAACAGACCACAAAAAAATCTATTTGATAACCAACACCTTCGAGCGATCGAAAGCCACTGTCACGGCGATGATCAGGATCACACCGAATACGATTTGCTGCGCAAACACGGTAATGCCGACGAAGGTCATGCCCACGCGCGCCACCGAGACCAGCAGCGCTCCGATCAACGTGCGCACAATGCCGCCCGATCCACCCGTCAGTGCCGTTCCTCCGACGATCACCGCAGCGATCGCCGGCAACAGGAACTGATTGGCCAGAGTCGGCGAGCCACTGCCCAGGCGCCCCGCCATGACGACGCCAGCCAGCCCGGCGAAAAAAGACGACGTGGCGAAAACCAGGCACTTCGTCACGGAAACACGTACGCCTGAAGCGATCGCGGCCGGCTCGCCTGCGCCAATCGCGTCGGTGCGACGTCCAAACACTGTCGAACGATGCAGAAACCAGCAGAACGCAAACACCGCCACAGCCAGCAGGATCTCATGCGGGATGCCGAACGAGGTTCCGGTAGTCCAGCCCAGCGACCCGTCGCGCATGTCGTCGCTGATCGCGATCGAACGCGTGCCGGACAGCGTGAGCGCCGCTGCCGAGGCAATCCCGCCGATGGCAAGCGTTGCGATGAACGACGGAATGCGCAGCACAGTCTGTATCACGCCACTGAGCAGGCCGATCCCGAACGACGCCGCGAGGGCAATGACCGCTGCCCAGGCGCCATATCGCGGCAGGAACAGCGCAACGATCACACTCGCCAGCGAAGCCACAGCCTGAAGCGACAGGTCGATACTGCCCAGCAGCACGACAAAAGTCGTACCGGCGGCCATGATGAACAGTGTGGAGCTGTCCGCCAGCAGTCCGAGTTGCGTGGATAACGCCATAAAACCCGGCTCGGCGATTTCGATCAACACGTATAACGCCACCAGTGCGATAAAGGGCGCGTTGTCGCGCAGCGTGGCGCGCGAAGGTGATTTCAGAAATGACATAGCTGCCTCACACCATATGTTCGACGACTTCAACCTGCGAAGGCTTCGAGCCCACTTCGCACGGCAGAACTTTTTGCGCGCGGCCATCGCGCATCACCATCACGCGATGACTCAGACCGAGAATCTCTTCGAGCGTGTCGCCCGTGAGCACGACGGCCACGCCTTCGGCCGTCAGTTCGCGAATCAGCTGGTAGACCTCTTCCTTCGCACCCACATCGAGTCCGCGTGTCGGATGGTCGAGCACGAGAATCCGGCTTCCGGCAAAGCGCCATTTGGCGAGCACGACCTTCTGCTGGTTGCCCCCGGACAGATTGCGGCACGATGCGTCCGGTCCCGGCGTCTTGATTTGCAGCCGCCTGATCCACTCGTTGGCGATCTTGCGCTCGTTACCCTTACGCACGACGCCGCCCCGGCTTACCGATCCCAGACGCGGCAAAGTCAGGTTTTCCGCCACGCTCATCTGCGTCACGAGTCCCTCCACCTTGCGCTCGCGCGGCACATAGCCAACGCCCAGCGCCACAGCATGATTCGCTTGTGGCTTGAGCAGCGTGTCGCCAATCCGCACCTCGCCCGAATCGAGCTTCTCCAGACCCGCGATCACACGGCACAGTTCTTCGCGCCCCGAGCCCACCACACCCGCCACGCCGAATACCTCACCCTGCCGCACGTCGAACGAAACGTCATTTAACGCATGACCCAGCGAGGCGTGTCGAACGGATAGCGCGACCTCATCGCGACACGGGTTCTGCAGATTTTCGCGGTAATACTCTCCGTTCATCGAACGGCCCACCATCAGTTCATGAAGCTGCTTGACCGAAGCGTCGGCCGACGCCATCTGCGCCACCACCTTGCCGTCTTTCATCACATACACGCGATCGCTCAGCGACAGTAGTTCGTCGAGCCGGTGCGAGACGAACACGAACGACGCGCGTGATTTGAGTTCGCGCACCAGCCTGAACAGAATCTCGATTTCGGCAGCTTCGAGAACCGACGTCGGCTCGTCGAGCAGAATGATCGGCGTGCCGCCGGTTCGACTCGCCAGCGACAGCGCGCGTGCCAGCTCCACCATCTGACGCTGGCCGAATGACAGGTCTTCGCAGACCGTCAATGGATCGATGTCCAGATGCACGGTGGCAAGTTCCGCTTGCGCAGCGTGTTTAAGCTTCGACCAGTTCATGCGGCCGAACGTCGTGAAGTTTTCCTCGCGGCCAAGAAACAGGTTCTCGGCGATAGTAAGGTTCGGCAGGATCGACTGCTCCTGATAAACCATCGCGATGCCTTTCGCCGTAGCGTCGCGCGGATTGCGAATCACGAGCGGCCGGCCGCCGAGCGTGATTTCGCCTGCGTCCTGGCGGTAAGCGCCGGTCAGCAGTTTCATCAACGTCGACTTGCCCGCACCGTTCTCGCCGATCAGACCGACAATTTCATTGGGCCGCACTTCGACCGAAACATCGTCCAGCGCGAGCACACCTGGAAAACGTTTCGTGATGTTCTTGAGATTCAGCATGTCGACTCTCCCAGTCTTACTTGACGATGCGCCGGTGCGATCGATTGAGCGCCAGCGTCACGGCAACGATAATCAGCACGCCCTGTATGCCCTGTTGCACGTACGGCGGCACGCCGAGCAGCACCATTCCGTTGCCCAGCACCACGACGATCAAGGTGCCGATGAGCGTATTGAATGGACTGCCGTTGCCGCCCGCGAGCGACGTGCCCCCTACCACGATGGCCGTGATCGCGACAAACAGCTGGCCGTCGGCGATCAGCGCATGGCCCTGCCCATATTGCGCGACCGCAAGGATGCCGGCGACGCCGTAGAATGTGCCCGCCAGCGCGAAGATCGCGATCCGCACGCGTCGCACCCGGACCCCATTCAGACGCGCGAGGTCCTCTCCGCCACCGACTGCCAGCGTGTGACGCCCGAGCAACGTATGCCGGTAGATAAACCACGCGACGCCAAGCGCGAGCAGGCCGATCCAAACCGACAACGGCAGGCCCGCGTAGCGTGTGATCGCAATCGATCGCAGCGCCGTGTCGCTCACGCGGATCGTGTTGCCCGACAGCCATGCGGTGCCGATTCCGGTCGCCACGAAGCCGACCGCGAGCGTGGCGATGAATGACGGAATACGCAGAAACACGTGCAGCACGCCGTTAGCCAGGCCCAATACCGTGCCCGCGGCGATCGCCACGGCCAGCACCCACAGCCCGTAGTGATTGTCGTTGTACGAGTTCCCGACCAGCATCGACACGGTGATGGCCGAAACCGCGACGATCCCCTCCGCCGACAGATCAATGCTGCCGAGCTGAATCACGAAAGTTCCGCCGAGCGCGATGGTGAGCGGAATCGCGGCGGAGATCGCGATTCGCGCCAGGTTCATCGGATCAAAGAAATCGTGATTGACCGCACCGATGCAAAGGCCGAGCGCCAGCAAGACCAGCAGCGGCGCAAAGCGCTGTAGCAGGGAATGCATCGACATGAACCCGATCCCGGTTGTTGTTGTGCTGACGGCCCGCCGGGTAGGCGCTACGGTTAGTTTGCTCATCGATACACCACGGGCCCCGCGACGCGGGCGTAGAGATTGTTCCAGTCGGCGTTAGGCGCAGATTCATGCGCCATGACCGTCTGCACGTTCGCCTTGTTCACGAGGGTGGCCTTGCAGAACGATTCGCGCTGATCCTTCGGCAACGAAGCAACCTGCAACTTCTTCTGCTGCGCCTGGAGGCCCATCGAGAGACCGATGCCACCGAGCCAGTAAGGGTCCCAATCCACCGTCGTCACGAGTTCACCGGCCTTGATCGCGGCCAGCCCCGGCTGCGTGCCGTCCATGCCGGAGACCGGCAGTTGGCCGGCCAGCCCTTCGGCGCGCAGCGCTTCTATCGCGCCCAGCGCCATGTCGTCGTTCGCGGCCCAGACGCCCTTGATTTTCGAATTGAAGCGGGTCATCCACGCCTGCATGATCGGGAAAGCCTTTTGCGAATCCCAGTCCGCCACCTGAAAGTCCAGCAACTGGATATCGGGGAATTTCTTCAATGCCGCCATCAGGCCCGCCTTGCGCTCGATAGCCGGCACGTTGCTGAAAATGCCGCCTATCGCAACGACACCGCCCTTGCCGCCCATCGCCTTGAACAACTCGGTCGCGGTCGCCTCGCCGTATGCCACGCCGTCGAACGACATGTGCGCCACGTAGTTCGGATTGAAATCCCACGGATGCAGATCCTTCGGTTTGTTCCAGATCGTCGTCACGTATGCACCGGCTTTCGAGCAGGCTTCGACGATCACGCGCGCGTCGGCCGAATCGTTGGGATCGACGTTCAGCACGAGATTGCCGCCGGTCTTTTGCAGCAGCGCGCGAATATCCGCGATGCCCTTTTCGGAACTGCCTTCGGTCGTCAGCGGCACATACGGCAAGCCGATGCTTTTGGCAAAGTTCTGTGCGCCCTTGTTGAACGCGGTGTAATACGGATTGGTCAGCGAGCGGAACGAGCAGGCGAGCGTTGTTTGTCCCGCGCCGAACGAGAGCCGCGACATGCCGCCGCTCGCGACGGCAAATGCCGCGCCTGTGCCGAGCTTGATGAAGTCGCGACGCGATACGCCTGTGTGTTGATCCTGTTTCGACATGATGTCTCCTCCGAGCCAGAAAGACCCTGTGCATCAGGGTCGTCTATAAATAACTGGATATTTACCGATGGGGCAGGGCGGCCCAATTTCCCGGGCCGTCCCTAACCGCTGCCTCCGTCTGATCTCAAACCGTCACGGCGCTCTCGAGTGCGACTCGGCCCGAGGTACTCGCGAGTTTGCCCACCGGCGGCCGAGGCGTTGCCGCCAGACCCCGGATCAGATCCGCGGCCTTTTCCGCGATCATCAGCGTGGGGGCATTCGTATTCGAACTCACGATGCGCGGCATCACCGAAGAATCGGCGACACGCAGCCCATCGATTCCATGCACGCGCAATTGCGGATCGACGACCGACAGTTCGTCGATGCCCATCTTGCAGGTGCCGACCGGGTGATAGCCGGTACGTCCGTACAGCTGGGCGTAGGCTTCGTATTCGGCCTGGGTGCGCACGTTTGCGCCCGGAAAATGCTCGCTTTTGATGTACTTGCTCAGGGCTTTCTGGCTCATGATTTCGCGACTCTGACGAATCCCGTCGACGGCTACCTTCAGGTCGTACGGGTCGCGAATATACGCAGGATCGATCACAGGTGCGTCAGCGGGATCGGCACTGTGCAACGTGACGCTGCCCCGGCTGCGCGGCCGCAGGAAGTAAGAATTGAGCGTACAGCCCGAGCCGGACGGCACCGGCGGCACGCCGGCCTCGACGCCCGCGCCGGGCAGAAAGTGAAATTGCAGATCGGGCGTCGGGACGCTGCTGTCCGAATACCAGAAGGCCCCTCCTTCGGCGATGTTGGACGTAACGGGCCCTTTGTTGAAGAGTTTGTATTCGAGGCCGGCGAGCAGCATCATGTGCTTCTTCGAATACTTGTCGAGGCTGTACGCGCCGTTCAACTCGTAGACGATGTCGATATCGAAGTGATCCTGCAGATTCTGGCCGACACCGTTGAGCACGTGCACGGGTTTCACACCGGCGCGTTCCAGGTCCTGCGCGCGCCCAATGCCGGAAAGCATCAGAAGCTTGGGTGACCCAATGGCGCCCGCCGTCACGATCACTTCGCGTTCGGCTCGCGCGATGGTGACATTCGAGCGGTCGTCGCCGGGAGCGAATTCGACGCCGGTTGCACGGCCGTTTTCAATGACGACGCGCGACACGAGGCAACCGGTTCGCACTGTCAGATTGGGCCGCGAACGCGCGTCGCGCAAATAGCCGACGGCCGCACTGCAGCGTTTCCCATGACGCTGCGTCACCTGATAGACCCCCACGCCTTCCTGCTGCGCGCCATTGAAGTCGCTGTTATGCGGCATGCCGGCTTCCTGCCCCGCAAGTACAAACGCCTTGGTCAATTCGTTGACGCTGATGAGATCGGACACGCCGAGCGGGCCGCCGACACCGTGATACTCGTTGCACAGCCGCTCGTTGTCTTCCATGCGGCGCAGGTATGGCAACACTCCATCGCGAAAGCCCCAGCCGGTGCAGCCGTCGCGTTCCCAGCCGTCATAATCCGACGGTTGCCCACGTGTGTAGACCATCGCGTTGATCGAGCCGCCACCGCCGAGCACGCGGCCTTGCGCGAACGGAATCTGCCGTCCTCGGGTTTCAGCCGCCGCAACCGTGCGATAGCCCCAGGTCAACGGGCCACTGGTCATCTTGAAGAAGCCAACCGGCATGTGGATATACGGATCGGTATCAGCGGGTCCGGCTTCGAGCAGCAGCACCCGGTTGCCCGCATCCTCGCTCAGACGCGCCGCCAGCGCACAACCCGCCGCGCCGCCACCTACGATCACATAGTCATACATTGCTGTCTCCGATACTGTTCTGCGGCCACACTGCTGCGTGCGTTTCCGCTATTCCTGAGGCTTGCACAACGGCTCCTGACGGCCGCTCAACCGGCTTGAACCGACCCGGCCGATTCAACCGATCCAGCGCGGCCGATTGCCCAACTGGACGTGAACCGATTTCAGTTCGGTATATTCCTCGACCCCATAGCGTCCCGTTTCCCGACCGATACCCGATTGCTTGACGCCCCCGATCGGCATTTCCGGGCCGCCGGTAATGGTGCAATTGACCCAGATACGCCCGGCCTGCACGTCGCGAAAGCTTTTGATCGCACCCTTCAGATCGCGCGTCCAGATGCTGGCGGCGAGGCCGTAGGGCACGCCGTTCGCAATCTGGATGGCCTGATCGAAGGTATCGAATGACGTGACCGCCAGCACCGGTCCGAATATTTCTTCCTGGGCGAGAGCGCTATGCGGCTCCACGTTGCGGAACAGCGTGGGCTGGATGAAGAAGCGCTCGCCCTCCCCGCTCGATGTGCCACCGTGTACCAGTTGTGCCCCGTCGCGTTTGCCCGCCTCAATGAAACCGCCGATCTTGTCGAACTGACGCGCATCGACGATTGCGCCGACATGGTTCGACGCATCGAGCGGATCACCCACCCGCACCTTTTCCATCACGCCCTTGACGCGCTCGACAAGCTCTTCTTCGACGGAGCGATGCACGACGAGACGGCTGCCCGATACGCAGCATTGACCCGCGTTGAAGCAGATACCGAAGGCAATGGCGTCGGCGGCATCGGCCAGATCGGCGTCCGCGAACACGATCTGCGGATTCTTGCCGCCGAGTTCGAGTCCGACCTTCTTCATGTTGCCGCCCGCTGCCGTCAACACCGAGCGGCCCACGGCCGTCGATCCGGTGAACGACACCATGTCGACGTCCATGTGTTCCGCGAGTGCCTGCCCCACTTTCGAACCGAGACCGGTCACGACATTCACGACACCGTCGGGCAGCCCCGCTTCGGTCAGCAGCGCGGCGAGTTTGAGCGTCGTGGTCGAGGTGAGCTCGGCGGGTTTCACCACTGCCGTGCATCCCGCTGCGAGCACGAACGGCAACCTTTCGGACAGAATGAAAAAGGGGAAATTCCATGGCGTGACGATGCCTACCACGCCGACCGGTTGGCGCACCACGAGGCCGAACAGGTCCGCGCCCAGGTTGTCGTGCGAATCGCCGTGCGCGACGCGTGCCAGACCCGCCGCGTATTCCCAGATGCCCGCGGCCGCATTGATCTCGCCACGTGACTGGCCCATCGGTTTGCCACTTTCCAGTGTTTCCAGATAGGCGAGCATCTCCACGTTTTCGCGGATCAGGCTTGCCGTTTTGAGCAGCACCGTGGCGCGTTGCTCGCCGGACAGACGGGACCAGCGCCCATCGTCGAAAGCGCGGCGAGCCGCGGCAACCGCCGCGTTCAGATCGTCGACTGATGCGTGCGCCGTGGATGTCACCGGCACGCCGTGGCCCGGACTGTTGCGCGTGACGAATTCCGCAGTGGGCGCGACATGGTCCCGGCCGTCGATGAACATCGGCGTGCGAACAGGTTCGGACGGAAGTTTCAGTGTTGCCGCCAGCTCATTCAGATTGCTCATTCACGTCTCCAGAGTTTCTTCCACACGCGCTGGAAAGCGCCCTGCGGGCCAAGGGAATCGCACAATCGACGCGATGCCTCATGCATTTTTTGCGTCCCATTCTGCACCATCCGGTTACTTCCGGGTAATGCTTTTTTGGTCTATAGTCGGTGCCACGACGCCAGATCGACAACGACGCCCTCCACCCTTTACTGCAGCGAAAATCCGATATGACTGTTGCGAGCACGCCCCCCAGCCGGGCCCCGAAGAAAGCTGCCGCTGGCGCTGCGCCACCCCGGCAGCGAGACCCCGAGGTGACCAGGGCGCGCATTCTCGAAGCCGCCAAAAAAGAGTTCGCCAAGCTCGGTCTCGCCGGTGGCCGCGTCGAAGCCATCGCGACGCGCGCCAAGGCCAACAAGCGCATGATCTATCACTACTTCGGCAGCAAGGAGGAACTCTTTCAGGCCGTGCTCGAAGATGCGTACGCGGACATCCGGCACGCCGAACAGAAGCTCAATCTCGAACATCTGTCGCCGCAGGACGCTATCGTTGCGCTCACCACGCACACGTGGAACTACTACCTGAAAAATCCCGAGTTCATGACACTCGTCAACAGCGAGAATCTTCATAAGGCGCGTCACGTCAAGAATTCCGAACGGTTCAAGGAGTTGCATCACGGTTTCATCTCGATGTTGCAAGGCATACTCGATCGCGGCGTCAAGGCGGGCGTGTTTCGCAGCGGCGTCGATGCCCGTCAGCTTCACATCACCATGGCCGCCGTCGGTTACTACTATCTGACCAACCGCTTCACCAGCGGGGTGATATTCGACATCGACTTCATGAGCAAGGAAGCGTTGAAAAATCGCCTCGACTTCAACGTCGAAACGGTCCTCCGGCTGGTACGCGCCTGAGTGCCAACTCATGGTGCGCCGCGCGTCGGCGCTCGCTGGCGCGCGGCCGTTCATCAGGCTGCCTGCTCCTTTGGCTTGTCCGCACCACGACTGCGCGCGAACAACGCGTCGTCGACAAGCGGACGAAAACCCATCCGTGCGAGCACGTCCCGTTCGATATCCACCCCCTCGGCCACTTCGATCAAACGAACGCCGCTCTCCTCCAGCCTGAAGACGGCGCGCTCTGTCACGTACAACACTTCCTGTTGAGCAATACGCGCCTGCACGCCACTGAACGTGATGTGCTGCACACGCTCGACGAGTTTCGGCACACTCCCCGGCGAAACGATATTCACACGTTCTCCGATCTGCTCGACCTGCAGTCCCTTTGCTTCGAAACTGCCGCAGAAAACGATCTTGCGGGCACCCTGCGTGATGTCGATAAAGCCGCCCGGCCCCACTACCGTCGAACCCAGTTTCGACACGTTGATGTTGCCGTCGCCATCCATCTCGCCCATCCCGAGAAACGAAATGTCGACACCCCCGCCGCTGTAGAAATCGAATTGATCGACGCTTGAGAGGATGGCATCGGCGTTGCGCGCGGAGCCGAACATCGGGCCATCGACCATGGCGCCGTTGTGAATGCCCTGCTCGACGGTTCCCCAGAATGTGCCCAGCCGTCCCTGCTGCGCGAGCAGACCCGGAATCCCGCCAGGGATGCCGAAACCGAAATTCGCCGAATGCCCGTCGTGCAATTCACGCGATGCGCGCGCCGCGATGATGCGGCGAATGCCGGTGGGTACTTCGTAGAAACCGTCGGCAATCGTGCCGAGCGATTCGCCGCTTAGCGTCGCGTCGTAATCGGCGATTGCGCACTGCGGCGCGGCCGCTGTCTCGACGAGCGTGTCGACGAGAACACCTGGAATGCGCACCAGTCGCGCCGGCACGTAGCCTGCCGGCTCGCGCTCCCTGACCTGGACGATCACGTGGCCGCCGCTGTTGTGCGCGGCCAGCGCTGCGGCATATGTGTCGAGATCGACGGGTTCACGGCGCAGCGTGACATTGCCGGCCGCATCTGCGGACGAACCGCGCACGATCGCGAAATCGACTTTGAACGGCTTGTAGCGCAGATACTCGCGCCCATCGAGTTCGATCAGTTCAACCAGATCTTCCGTGGCACGCGCATTGATCTTGCCGCCGTCTAAACGTGGATCGACGAACGTGCGCAGCCCCACATGAGTGACGAGACCCGGCCGTCCTGCGCCAATTTCGCGCAGCAGCGTGGAGATGGCGCCTGCCGGGAAACTGTACGCTTCGAACGCATTTTCTCTGGCCAGTTGCTGCATGGCCGGCGACCAACTCCAGTGTCCGCCGATCACGCGGCGCACCATGCCCGGATGCGCGAAACGCCCTAGCCCGCTGCCCTTGCCGTCGCCGATTCCGAGCGCATGCACCACCGTCAGATCCCGCGGATGCCCGGTCGCCAGAAAACGCTCCTCCAGTTTCTCGAGTACGGCGTCCGGCTCCAGCATGCCGCCGCCGTTACTCGCCAGCGCGATGGTCGCCCCATCGAAAATCTGCTCGACCGCCTCTTCGGCTTGCCTCCAGTTTTTCAAACTACCCTCCAGTTCGATCGGCCACAAAGCTCGTTGACATCAGTGATTCGTTGGTTTTAAATAACCATCCAGATGGTTACTTGTTGGCAATGTTGGCACAGGAAATCACGTAATTCAAGCGGTGAAACGCGAGGCTCGGGTTTACCTGCACAGCACAAACCAGGCACAAAAGAGGTGCCGATCATGAGGATGGAGACAGCATGAAACTCTCGGAAACGCATCAGCAGATTCGCGACACCACGCGGCGCTTCGCTCAGGAAGTGATTCGTCCGGTCGCGGAAGAACTGGATCGCGACGAACGCTTCCCGGCGGAGATCTACGCACAGATGGGTGAGTTGGGCCTGTTCGGCATCACCGTGCCGGAACAGTTCGGCGGCGCCGGACTCGACGTCACGGCCTACGCACTCGTCATGGAGGAACTGTCGCGCGGCTATGCGTCCGTGGCGGACCAGTGCGGCCTCCTCGAACTGGTCGGCACGCTGCTCGCCGTCCATGGCACGGACGAGCAGCGTGCGACCTACATGGAGCCGCTATTGCGCGCGAAACTGCGGCCGGCCTATTGCATCACGGAGGCCGACGCGGGCACCGATGTCTCGGGCATTCGCACCACCGCGACCCGTACGGCAGAGGGCTGGGAACTCAATGGGGCCAAGCTGTGGATTCACAACGCGCCGGTCGCCGACGTCGCCTTCGTGCTGGCCCGGACCGACCCTGCAGCGGGCAAACGGGGCATGAGCATTTTCATCGTCGACTGTTCGCTGGACGGGGTGTCGAAGGGCCCCAAGGAGCACAAGATGGGCCAGCGCGCGTCGCAGGTCGGCGAGTTGAATTTTGACCGTGTGAGGTTGCGCCATGACGCTCTGCTCGGCGCGCAGGGCCGCGGCTTTCACATGATGATGAGCGCGCTCGACAAAGGCCGCGTGGGGATCGCCTCGCTTGCGGTCGGCATCGCGCAGGCGGGGCTCGAAGCAGCACTCGACTACTCGCAGACCCGCAAGCAATTCGGCAGCCATATCGCCGAATTGCAGGGCATTCAATGGATGCTCGCGGACATGGCGAAGGATATTCAGGCCGCACGTCTGCTCGTCCTCGATGCCGCCGAACGGCTCGAATCGGGCGAGCGCGCCAGCATCGCGTGCTCGATGGCGAAGTGCTTTGCCGGCGACACCGCCGTCAGGCACAGCGCCAACGCCGTGCAGATTTTCGGCGGCAGCGGCTACATTCGCGGCTTCGAGGTCGAACGTCTGTATCGGGACGCGAAGATCACGCAGATCTACGAAGGCACCAACCAGATCCAGCGCACGATCATTGCGCGCGATCTGCTCGCTAACGGAGCCTCGCTATGAGTACACGTCCGATTGCCCTCGTCACGGGCGGCCGGCGCGGCATCGGGCGCGCGATCGCGATTGAACTCGGGCGCGCCGGTTTCGACCTCGCGCTAACCGACGCCGTTGCATCGGACGAACTCGACGATGCGGTGCGTGAGGTGCAGCACACCGGTGCACGAGCGATCGCGACGCTCTCCGATCTTGCCGACATCGATTCGCATCCGGCAACGTTGAAGGCGATCGAGACCGCCCTCAACGGTCAGATCGATTGCCTCGTGAATAATGCTGGCGTCTCGGTACTGTCGCGCGGTGATCTGCTCGACGTCACACCGGAAAGTTTCGACCGTTGCGTCACGGTCAATACGCGAGGCACATTCTTTCTCATGCAGGCATTCGCGAAACATTGCCTCGCGCGCCCGGGCGCACCCGTCGCCGCGCATCCGTCGATCATCACGATCACGTCGTCCAATGCGATCGCGGCCTCGTCGCTGCGTAGCGAATATTGCGTATCCAAGGCCGGTCTTTCGATGGCGACCACGCTCTTCTCCCTGCGTCTCGCGGAACACGGTATCGGCGTGTATGAAGTGCAACCCGGCCTGATCGAAACCGAAATGACCGCGCCGTCACGCGCGCGCTACGACACGCAGATCGAACAGGGGCTCACTGCCATCAAACGCTGGGGCACGCCGCAGGAAGTGGCGATCACAGTGCGCACGCTTGCCACCGGCGGCCTTCCCTACAGCGTGGGCCAGGCGATCCGTGTCGACGGCGGCCTTCTCGTCACCAAATACTGAGCTAGCTATGATCCTGTCAATCAGACTTCCGGCCGCGTCCGGCACCCTGGAAACGTATCTCGTGCGAGGCACGCCGCTCGAAGTGCGCCCCCCTGCACGCGAATTCAACCGCATCGCGTATTCGGCCGCGCACGTGGTGGCCGATCCATTGCGCGCGGTTGAACTCAATGCCGCGCCTGCGATCGACTGGGACCGCACGATTGCCTATCGACGCTATCTGCTCGAACAGGGGCTTGGCATCGCGGAGGCGATGGACACGGCGCAGCGCGGCATGGGATTGCCATGGAGCACAGCGCTTGAACTGATCACCCGCAGCATTGAAGGCACGCGGGATATAGCGGGAGCACTCATCGCTTCGGGTTGCGGCACTGACCACATCACTCCCGCTTCAGTCACGAATTGCGATCAGGTGATTCGCGCGTATGCGGAGCAACTCGAAGCCGTACAACGCGTAGGCGGACGCGTGATCCTGATGGCGAGTCGCGCGCTCGCAAAAGTGGCTCGCTCACCAGATGACTATCGTCGCGTCTATCGCGAAGTGCTCGCCATGTGCGATCAACCCGTGATCCTGCATTGGCTCGGCGACATGTTCGATCCCGAACTCGCGGAGTACTGGGGCGCAAGCGGATTCCCCGGAGCAGCGGAAGTCTGCCTCGATATCATCGAGGCCAATGCGTCTAAAGTAGATGGCATCAAGATCTCGTTACTCGACGAGCAGAAGGAAATCACGTTCCGCCGTCGGCTGCCGCAAAGCGTGAAGATGTACACCGGCGACGACTTCAACTATCCCGCACTGATTGCCGGCGACGGAACGCATTTCTCCCATGCATTGCTGGGCATTTTCGACACGATTGCTCCCGCCGCGTCACAGGCGCTGGCCGCGTTATCGGCGAATGACATCGCCGCCTACAACCGATTGCTTGCGCCCACGGTGCCGCTTTCACGCCATATTTTTCGCGCGCCCACGCAGTACTACAAGACGGGCGTGGTGTTCCTCGCGTATCTGAACGGCTTCCAGGATCACTTCTTCATGCCGGGCGGTCACCACGGTATGCGGCCACCCGCTTACCTCGCCGATGTGTTCCGCCTCGCCGACCAGGCCGGCCTGCTGCGAGATCCGGGCGATGCAGTCATCCGCATTCGCAAGGTCATGGCGGCACTCGGATGCGGAGACTGATCATGGCGCGATCTGGGGGAACTGCTTGTCTTCGCTATCTTTCGGGAAAGTCATGAGAAACCTTCACGGAAGGCTGGACCTGTGCGCAATCAATACCGCCACGCTGGGTCATCGGGAACCGCTTGATCGCACGATTGATCGCATTGCGCGAGCGGGATTTGGCGGAATCGCGCCGTGGCGTCGCGAGGTAGAGGAAGGCGACGTCTCGCAATTTGCCCGGCAGATCCGGGCGCTCGATTTAACCGTGAGCGGCTATTGCCGCTCGACCTGCCTACCGGCTGCAACGCGTGCGGAATTCAATGCGAATGTCGAAGCAAACCGGGCCGCGATCCGCGATGCGGCCGTGCTCGGAGCGCGTTGCTTCGTGATGGTAGTCGGTGGCATCGTGCCCGGTAGCCGCGATCTGGACGGTGCTCGAGCACAGGTGACAGACGGCATCTCGATGCTGATGGACACTGCTCGCGAGTACGGTGTGCCGCTTGCGCTCGAACCTCTTCATCCGATGTACGCAGCCAATCGCGCGGTGATCAACACCATCGCTCAGGCGATGACCATTTGTGAAACCGTGGACCCGGACCGGTCGGGTCTGGTCGGTATAGCAGTCGATGTTTACCACTGCTGGTGGGACCCTTCGCTGCGCGCGTCGATCGCGGCAGCCGGGAAAGCGGGCCGCATCACGGCCTATCACGTGTGCGACTGGTTGCACGATACTCATGACATGCTGCTCGATCGCGGCATGATGGGCGATGGTGTGATTGATCTGCCAGCGGTGCGGTCGTGCGTCGAGCAGGCGGGATACGACGGCCTCGTCGAAACCGAAATTTTTTCGGCACAGAACTTGTGGCGGCGCGATCCGGATGAAATACTCGCCGTCTGCGCTGATCGGCTGCAAACCGTCTGTTGACGGTTCGACGCTAACTCAAACAGAACAACACGGAATTCGAATGACTGAAAAGATTCGCTGGGGAGTACTGGGTGCCGCAAAGATCGCCGACAACTTCGTTGTACCGGCTATCCAACGCTCGTCGAACGGCCGGGTAACCACTGTCGCCAGCCGCGACCTTGATCGCGCGCGGGCTTTCGCAGGTAGACACTCAATCGACCACGCATTGACAAGCTACGACGCGGTGATCGAAAGCAACGATGTCGATGCGATCTATATCCCGCTGCCAACGGCGAGCCACGTCGAATGGTGCAGGAAAGCACTGCTTGGCGGCAAGCATGTGCTTTGCGAAAAACCGATCGCGATGAACAGTGCCGAGGTGCTCGAATTGATCGCGTTGCGAGACAGGACGGGGCTGGTATGCGGCGAAGCCTTCATGGTTGCCCATCACCCGCAATGGGAATTTGTTCGCGACAGCATCGCTCGCGGCTTGCTCGGCGAACTCACCCTGATCGAAGGATCGTTCACTTACTTCAACGACGATCCCAATGCACTCAAGAACAATCCTGCTCTCGGCGGCGGCGGAGTTCGCGACATTGGCGTTTATCCGGTCGTGACCACGCGCCTTGCCACAGGACTCGAACCGGATCGGGTTCACGCCGAAGTCGAGTTTGATCCACGCTTCGGCACCGACCGGTTTGCCCGATGCACCGCCGGGTTTCCAGGATTCTCGATGACGTTTTACTGCGGCACGCAATTGTCGCGCCGGCAACACATGATCTTTCACGGAACCAAAGGCTGGTTGAGCGTCGATGCACCGTTCAATCCGGGCACTTATGGGCTTGCGCAAATTCGCCACCGTTCCGATGAAACCGGTCAGACACGCACCATCGAATTTGCGGATGTCGACCAGTATCAATTGATGGTCGAAGATTTCGCCCGAACTGTACTCGGACAAAAAATGAATCTGGTTTTCACCCTTGAAAACTCGCTCGGCAACCAGCGAGTGATCGATCAGATACTTTCATAACGGCAGATGTGCGAGTCGCCGGGACGGGTTTGAAGCATGGACCGGCAGCCGCGAGATTTTCCGTTGCTGTTCGAAGCCTGGTTCAAGCCTGCAGTGGCGTCGGCGCGGAATGTCCGGCAACGAGTTGCTGCGGCGCCACCTCGATGGACACCGATAGTCCCAGCAGACCTGCTGGATCCTGCGCATCGCTCCAGAGGGGCCGCATTTCAGTAACGAGATAACTAAAGCCTCCTCTCTCTTTTATAAGGCGTATCCCGCCAATTCATGTCGATTCGAAGTCATCGCATCGATTAAACCTCTGCATTTGTACTATGTTCCCTCTTGCATGAAGTCGTAGCCATACAGTTGGCCTTGCACGCCTATTGGCCTTGAAACAGATGCGCGCTCACTCGCGACGAAAGGAGACATGATGCAAGCAAAACAAAGGACAAGCCGGCAATCGCCGTGGGGGACGTCGGTCGGAATGTCGTTCCACGTCGACGTGCGGCGCAGCAAACCACTCGTTGTCGCGGCCCTGGCAACAGCCGTTTTTGCGACAGGCTCAGTCAGCGCAGACGAAAACGGTCGCAATGGCAATGGCGGCGGGAATAAATGGGCCGCTTCCTGGGCAACCTCCATTCAGGCAGCGTATGTATTACCCACCACGCCACAAGGCGCCTCCGTCCCCGGATACGATCCGCAACCCGATCTGAGTTTTCCATTACCGGGTGCGACCACGAACGGCGCGGTCAACCAGACCTTCAGGATGATTATCAAGCCCGACCTCTGGGGCGGCAAAATACGTGTCCGCTTTTCAAATGTGTTCGGAACGAGGCCGGTTACGTTCAGCCATGCCGCTGTTGCACTGCAAAGTTATCAAGCCAACCTCGTGTCCGGCACCAATGTGTCGCTGAGTTTCAATGGCAATCAAAGCGTGACGATTCCAGCCGGCCAACAGATATTCAGCGATCCTGTCGACTTGCCCTTCGTTTCGCAAGGCGATCCTCATGCGCTGGCGGGACGCAACCTCGCGGTGAGTTTTGCTGTGGATGGCGCATCCGGCCCGGCGAGCTATCACGCGACGGCATTCACGACCTCCTACATCAGCGCGCCCAATTCGGGTGACCAGGTTCTCGCCGAGGACGACACGGCCTATCCGTACTCCACGACATCGTATTTCTTCGTCAGCGAACTCGATGTGCTTGCGCCGCGCGATACGCTGGTGGTGGTCGCGTTCGGCGACTCGATCACCGACGGCACATTTTCCACGCTCAACGGCAACGACCGCTGGGCCAACGTGATGTCGCGCCAACTTCACAATCAACTGGGCGATCGCGTCAGCGTAGTCGATGAAGGGATCGGCGGCAACGGTGTGGTCGCGCAACTCGCCGGACAACCGGCCACGCAACGCGTGAATCGCGACGTCATTTCGCTGTCAGGCGTGAACCTTGTGGTGTGGATGGAGGGCATCAACGATCTCGGCAACGCACAGTTGACGCCGCCGCCGATTATCGCGGGCTACCGGCAGGTGGTTGCGGCGCTGCGCAAGGCGGACATCGCGGTGATCGGCGCGACGCTCACGCCGAGCTTCGTTCCGAATGGACAGGTGCCCGCCAATAGCCCGCTGGCTGCTGCAGCGGGCGCAGCATTCGCGGCGTCTTACGGCAGCGCTCAAGTGGATGGCTACCGCAAGACACTCGACAAGTTCATTCTGTCGGGCGGGCTATTCAACGCAACTTCCGACTTCGCAGCGGTCACGACCGATCCGAGTACGGGGACCCTCTATCCTCAGTTCGTTCCCAACAGCGAGGGAAGTGCCGGGGATTATCTGCACCCTAATCGCGCGGGCTATCAGGCAATGGGGGTGGCGGCTGCGAATTCGGTCACCGGATTGCTGAGAAATGGACACTAGGGCCGTCTCGCGATCCATCAGATAGCGACCTCTTCAAATCACAACGGCTCGCCTGGGGTGCATGGTGGCGGCTACGCTCGAATGCGGACCGCCGCCATTCACGGAGACCGCCACTATGTTCTCATGACGTTGCGTACCACGATTATCTGGGTGTCGCCATTGATCCGACAAAGGTAGAACGGCGTCCGCCGATCCGGCGCGATCATGAATTGCGGGTCGCAAGTGCTGGGATCGCGCCCGCCTTCAATGCGACCGACTGACCTGAAACCCCATGCCGTGTTCAGGTCGATGTTTGGGATTGCAACTCCACGCCCATTCATCCACAAACCCAATCAGTGTATTCGTTCATCGCATGGATGCCGCGCCGTCACTTGACGAGAATATGACGTAATCGGCTCTGGTGCCTCCGTAGTAATTGCGGCGCCCAGCTCACCGTCCATTATTTAAATCAGGAGACACCATGGCAGAGCAGAACAGCCGGACCCGGGTCGACAAGGCCAGACAGGCACGGCGCGCGCTTATTTCCAGTTGTGTCGGGACGTCGGTCGAAGTGAAAAATCGCACGGCCGTTCCGACCTATCGAGTCGAATTTGGAAGCGGTCTTCTGCATGGCCGTCCAGTCCACTCGCCACTCAAACCGCCATAATAATATCGGTTGCCAAGCCCGTTCGCGCGGCTATACGCCTTCACCAATTTGTCGTTGCTTAGTCTCGTTGCGGTTACATGACCAACAGATCGTCCGCCGGTCCGGCCTTGCGGCCAAGGGCGTAGCCGACAATTTGACCCCAACGCTTCGTCATTCCATTCGACGACAATTCGAGTCCCTGCACGTTGTCCGACACCGTCCAGCGCCAATGCGGACATTCAGCGTCGAGCGGTTTGGCGATATACCCACGAAGTTAGTGAAAAAACGGTGCTGTTGAATAACGGGTGCCCAGCAACATAGCGTCAGCAACATGTTGGAGAGGGCTGAAATCTACCTCACTAGCACCATCGGATATCAACTCAGCAAAACGTTCGTACAAACTGGAATACTCACGCTCCTCACCGAGATCCCAACTCTTGCCGTCAATCTGCAGGTGTTTGCCACCCTGCGCCAGTCGTAAAACACCAACTGTGGTAGTTACCTCTACCTCCCAAATTTCCTCATCACCGTGGCGCCAATCGAACTCCGCTCGAATTGGGGTGGACCGATCGTCTCGAAAATCGAGATTTGCTGCAATGGGGTTGTGTTTATTGGACGGCGTATAAAGGTCCGCTGCTTTCAAAAAAAATGGACGAGGCAGGATGCGCGTTACGATGGATAAAGCATTGATTCCGGGATCGAACACGCCGAGTCCTCCCGGTTGCCAGATCCAATCCTGACCGGGATGCCAAAGCCGCACATCTTCTTTCCAGCGAACCATCACCGTAACGAGTTCCTTGTTCGCCAGCCACGCACGCGCGGACTTGACCCCTGGCGCGTGACGGGAGTGCCAGGATGTGAACAGACTGCACGCGCGCTCACGCGCAACTTCGGCTAATACAGCTACTTCCGCAACGCTAGCGCCGGGTGGTTTTTCCAGCAACACATGCTTGCCCGCGGCAAGCGCGACGCACGCCTGCGAAAATCGGACCTGTGGAGGAGCACACAAAGATACGGCCGCTAGATCTGGCTCCGCATCCAGCATTGCTTCAAGACTTTGATAGTGAGCTATGCCAGCGATCCGGGCGTTCGGATCGGCGCAGGCGATGAGCTCAAAACCAGGGTGACCATCAATGGCCGGGATATGCTGATCACGAGCGATCTTGCCAACGCCGACAAGCCCAATCTTGATTCGATCTTTCACGCTTTCACCTTCTTGACGTCATCCAAGCTTTCGCCCTGCTGGGAGAAAGCTTGTGCAACAGTAGTTCTAAGTGCTGGGATACATCACACGGACTTCACTTGCAGACCGTGCGCATCAAAACAACAACTCAGTGGGAATGTCGTGGTACGCCCGCTCCCCGGCAGCCGACCAGAAAATCAAGGTCGCAACCTTCGTCCGCCTGCAAAACGTGGTCCACGTAAAGGCGTTGATAGCCACCACCCTCAGGCGGTTGCGGCGGTACGTGATTCGCCATCCGGCGTTCGAGTTCCGCGTCGCTGATATCCAGATGCAGCGTGCCCGCGTCGCAATCGAGTTCGATCCAGTCGCCGTCCTGCACCGCTGCAAGCGGACCCCCCGCAGCCGCTTCCGGCGTCACATGCAACACGACCGTGCCGTATGCGGTGCCGCTCATGCGCGCGTCGGAAATGCGCACCATGTCCTTCACGCCCTCGCGCAGCAGCTTCGGCGGCAGACCCATGTTGCCGACTTCGGCCATGCCGGGATATCCCTTCGGCCCACAGTTCTTCAACACGAGCACGGAGTTCGCATCGACGTCGAGTTCTTCATCGACGATCTTTGCCTTGTAGTGCTCGAGGTTCTCGAACACCACCGCGCGCCCACGATGCTTCAGCAATTCAGGCGTGGCCGCCGACGGCTTCAGCACCGCACCACGCGGCGCGAGATTGCCGCGCAGCACGCGAATACCGCCATCGGCGACGAGCGGATTGTCGAGCTGACGGATCACTTCGTCGTTCGTATTCGGCGCTTCCTTCACGTTCTCCCACAACGACTTGCCGTTGACGGTCAACGCACCCGGGAACGGCAGCAGGTCCGCTTCGCCGAGACGGCGCAGCACCGCCGGCAAACCGCCCGCGTAATAGAACTCTTCCATCAGGAAGCGGCCCGACGGCATCAGGTCGACGATAGTCGGCGTGTCGCGGCCAATGCGCACCCAGTCTTCCAGTTCGAGATCGACACCGATACGCCCGGCAATCGCCTTCAGATGGATCACCGCATTGGTCGAGCCGCCAATCGCGGCGTTCGTGCGGATCGCGTTCATGAATGCTTCGCGCGTCAAAATCTTCGACAGCGTGAGCCCTTCATGCGCCATCTCGACGATGCGGATGCCCGACATATGCGCGAGCACGTAGCGACGCGAATCGACCGCAGGAATCGCCGCGTTGTGCGGCAGCGACGTGCCGAGCGCTTCGGCCATGCACGCCATCGTCGACGCGGTGCCCATCGTGTTGCAGGTGCCCGCCGAGCGCGACATGCCCGCTTCCGCCGACAGGAACTGATGCAGGTTGATCTCGCCCGCCTTCAGCGATTCGTGCAGTTGCCACACGGCCGTACCAGAGCCGATGTTCTTGCCGTCGAGCTTGCCGTTCAGCATCGGGCCGCCGGTCACGACGATCGCGGGCACGTCGCAACTCGCCGCGCCCATCAGCAATGCGGGGGTGGTCTTGTCGCAACCGGTCAACAGCACGACCGCGTCGATCGGATTGCCGCGAATCGCTTCTTCCACGTCCATCGCCGCGAGATTGCGCGTGAGCATCGCGGTAGGACGCAGATTCGATTCGCCGTTGGAGAACACCGGAAACTCGACGGGGAACCCGCCTGCTTCATAGATGCCGCGCTTCACGTGCTCGGCGAGCTTGCGAAAATGCGCGTTACACGGCGTGAGTTCCGACCAGGTATTGCAGATCCCGATGACCGGGCGGCCATCGAATTCGTGGTCGGGAATGCCCTGATTCTTCATCCAGCTTCGATACATGAAGCCGTTCTTGTCGGCGGTACCGAACCATTCCGTCGAACGGAGTGGACGCTTTTCGGAAGACATATTTGTTCTCGATATTAGTAGTAGGGTTCGCGCAAGTTGTTTTGCGCGAACTTCATGTGTCCGGAACCACCACGAGTGATCCGATTTCTCTCTTCTCTTCGAGCAACCCGTCGGCCTCGAAACTCGGCACGCTCCGGTTCAAATTGGAGCGTAGAGGTTCACGTACTAACCGCACCATCGGCTTGCTATCGAGCAGCATTTGATCAATCTCCTCGGCACATTAATCAGATGTATCGACGCACAGGCCTCTCATCGTGAACCGTCACCTCCAAATGCACAGACTTATCGAACGCGCTTGGACGGGTGTTCGATAAGTTAGTGGCTCCGACGGTTGGTGTTTCGGTCGTAGAGGCGAGCCTTCGAAGGTTTTGATCGTCCATCACGCAGGTGCGACGGAAAGACCAAAGGACTTCATCCAGCCGCACCAATGCTGCAGCACGTTCTGAGAGCACTTTCGGCGAGCAACTCGCACTACCGCGATGCCTAGCCGGCAAGGTGTCGTCGTCGTTTGTTGATAGTTGCCTCGTGGAATGAAGAGTACTTCGCCTGAGGAGAAGGACTCCATTTTTCTCTCCAAATAAGATTACCGAAACCTTCGATATCGGTCCAATCAGTTATCCGGCAATACAGATATCATGTTCGATATAAGTGAAAATACGCATGACTTTGCCATTGGTTGCGCACCTTCAATTAACGCGCGACGTAATGCACATTTTATTTTTTGCATGTGAAAAATTTGATCGGCAAACAACCTTCTATCTCTCTATGCAGCTTATTAGGTATGCGATCAAAGTGCACATGACTGATTTGGTATCAACTTTGGCAAAAAAAAGATTGGAAAGTAATCGGCCGCTTCCGTAGAATCCGGCCATTGCATGCGTAGCGACTTCTACCAACCTGGACTGGAGCACCACGACCTGCATTTGAATTAGCCAGTTTCGAAGTTGTACGGCGTACGCACATGCTGCGGGTTATCCCATCTTGCAAAACCTAATAACTATTAAGGAGACAAAGAACCGCCAGCCTTCTCCCCCATCTATGGACGTCATCGCTATTTTCTTAAATTAAGTGGTGACTACACCATTGAACTGGTGGTCCGACGCGCACGTGAAAATGTCGAGGCACATGCATCCGTCAATAAAAGAATCAGCTGAAGAAACGCTTTAAAAACGTACCGCTTGACGATTCTGGGCATCGACATCGCATGGTGAAGATACACATCCTGCTAGTCATTAGCTCGCTTCGCAAAACGTATCTGCGATTGAAGTCACAACCAGTGCTCGAGTTATCCAGATGCGGCACTGATCTAAAACGCGACATATCAGGAGACACACATGAATTCGTTGAAACTAATGACCGCTGCGCTGGCAGTGACGCTTTTCACCACAGCTTCTCTCGCCGGCGCGCAGGAAAAAGGCCTGGTAGGTATTTCTATGCCGACCAAGTCGTCGTCGCGCTGGATTTCAGATGGTCAAAGCATGGTCGATGCATTCAAAGCAAAAGGCTATCAACCCGACCTTCAGTATGCGGACGATGACGTCCCGAATCAGATTGCACAGATCGAGAATCTGATCACCAAAGGAGCGAAGATCCTGGTTATCGCCCCGATCGATGGAACAACACTTTCCAACGCACTCAGCAAGGCTCAGGCTCGCGGAATCAAGGTCATCGCTTATGACCGCCTGATTAGAGGCACCAAGGACGTTGACTACTACGCGACGTTCGACAACTTCGGCGTTGGCGTTCTGATGGCCCAGTCAGTGGTTAAGGCACTCGACCTGAACAACCGAAAAACGCCGGCCAACATTGAAATCTTCGGCGGTTCCGCCGACGATAACAACGCTCACGTCGTCTACGACGGAATGCTCTCCGTCATCAAGCCGTACATGGACAAGGGCAAGGTTGTTGTTCGTAGCGGGCAGGTTGCGTTCGACAAGGTTGCGACTTTCCGCTGGGACGGGGCTACCGCGCAGGCTCGCATGGACAATCTGTTGAGCGCCTACTACGGGAACTCTCATGTAGACGCCGTTCTTTCGCCCTATGACGGAATCAGTATCGGCATCATTTCGTCACTCAAAGGAGTTGGGTACGGCTCTGCGCAACAACCCATGCCTATCATTACGGGCCAGGATGCTGAAATCCCAAGCGTGAAGGCCATTATTCGTGGCGATCAAAATACGACCATATTCAAAGACACGCGCGAACTGGCCAAGGCCACCGTCGAGATGGCAGATGCAGCTTCCAGCAATAAACCTGTACCGGTGAACGACTCCAAGACCTACAACAATGGAGTCAAGGTGGTTCCTACTTATCTCCTGAAACCGGTCGTGGTCAACGGTGGCAACTGGAAATCTGTTCTGGTCACGAACAGCGGCTACTACAAGGAATCACAGCTTAAGTGAGTGTGGATGGGTCGCGGCATAGGCTCCCGTTGCTCGACTCGAGTGGACTTCCATCGATTGGCCTGCTGGCGGCATCTTTCGAGATGCTCCTGCAGGCTGCATCCGATGCTACAGGTTGCGAAGTGATGAATACGATTCTAGAAATGCGCTGTATTCAAAAGAGCTTTGGCGGCATTAAAGCTTTGAATAACGTGAATCTGTCGGTCCGAGAGGGGCAGATCCACGCGATTTGCGGGGAGAATGGCGCGGGCAAGTCGACTCTCATGAAGATTTTGAGCGGCGTCTATCCACACGGATCGTACGCAGGCGAGGTGGTCTATCGTGGGATAGAACGCAAGTTTTCCGGCATCCACGACAGCGAGCAAGCCGGTATCATCATTATTCACCAGGAACTCACACTGGTGCCAATGCTCTCGATTACCGAAAATATTTTCCTCGGAAACGAACAGGCCAAAGGCGGCGTAATCGATTGGCAGGGATCGTACGCAAAGACCAAACTGCTGCTGGAGAAAGTCGGTCTCAACGACTCTCCCGATGCTCCCGTCGTGACACTCGGTATCGGAAAGCAGCAGCTCGTCGAAATCGCCAAGGCGTTGTCGAAAGAAGTGAAACTTCTCATTCTTGACGAGCCTACCGCGAGCCTCAACGAAAAAGACAGCGACACCCTGCTCGCACTTTTGCTTGAACTGCGCGAGCGAGGCGTAACTGCCATCATCATCTCGCACAAGCTCAACGAAATTTCTCGAGTAGCCGACGCGATTACCGTTATTCGCGACGGCTCGACGGTTGACGAACTGGACTGCAACGCCAAGACGATAAGCGAAGAGCGCATCATCAAGGCAATGGTAGGACGGGAAATGAATGACCGATATCCACCCCGTACACCCAATGTCGGCGAGACAATCTTTGAGGTGTCCGACTGGAAAGTTCACCACCCTAACCATCTTGAGCGGCAAGTTATCAAGGGTGTAACGATCCATGCCAAACGCGGCGAAGTTGTAGGGATTGCCGGACTGATGGGGTCCGGGCGGACCGAACTTGCCATGAGCGTGTTCGGCCGGTCTTACGGCAAGAAAATAACTGGCACCGTGACGCTGCATGGAAAGAAAGTCGACGTCTCGACCGTCCCGAAAGCGATCAGTCACGGCCTGGCTTACGTTACCGAAGACCGAAAGGGTGCTGGATTACTGCTGGACGACACCATCAAGAGAAACATTTCTCTAGCTAACCTGAAATCGATCTCTCGTCTGGCCATCGTTGACGAGCATAAGGAAAACTCGATTGCTTCAAACTTCAGGCAGAAGCTTCGCATTCGATGTCATGACCTCGACCAGAAAGTGGGGAATCTATCGGGTGGGAATCAACAGAAGGTAGTGCTGAGTAAATGGCTACATTCTGCGCCGGAAGTTCTCATTCTCGATGAGCCAACGCGTGGCATCGATGTAGGCGCGAAGTACGAAATCTACACAATCATCAACGAGGCGGCAGCGGACGGTAAATGCGTCGTCATGATCTCGTCCGAAATGCCAGAACTTCTGGGCATGTGCGACCGCATATACGTGATGAACGAAGGACGAATCGTAGGCGAGTTGCGAGGCGAAGACGCCAGCCAGGAAAAAATCATGCGTGCCATTATGAGAAACGGAGTTAATTAAAATGAGCAATCCTCTCACAACGCCAGCATCGCCTGAGCCTCAGGGCGGTAAGCTGGAATCCGTGCACGCTCTCAAGCGTGGCCTGCGCGAATATGGCTTGCTTGTTTCGCTGGTCATCATCATGGGTTTCTTTCAGGTGTCGACCAACGCCACCCTGATGCAACCACTGAATCTGACGAACCTGATCTTGCAAAACAGCTATATCGTCATCATGGCGCTCGGCATGTTGATGGTGATCGTAGCGGGGCACATCGATCTGTCCGTCGGTTCGACTTCAGGTTTTATCGGTGCGCTGGCGGCGGTCTTGATGGTCCAGTTGAACGTCGACCCGATCCTCGGAACAGTGATTTGTGTGGCTGCCGGCGCATTGATCGGTGCTGCGCAAGGCTACTTCGTTGCATTCTGGCGGATGCCGTCCTTCATCGTGACGCTCGCGGGCATGCTCGTTTTTCGCGGACTCACCATTACCCTCCTGCAAGGACAATCAATAGGACCTTTTCCGGATGTTTTCGCCGTCGTCAGTTCGGGCTTCATTCCTGATTTCTTCCACGGCCAAAACCTCCGAATTACGTCGCTTGCCCTGGGTCTCCTTGTCGGACTGACATTCTTCTACATCGAGTTCCGTCATCGGGCCAAAGCTACGGCGCATGGAGTCGGAACCAGTTCGGCCGGTATGTTTATCGCGAAGAATGTCGTCCTTACGGCCTTCATTGTTTACTTCTCTTATTTGCTCGCATCGTATCGAGGCATGCCTACGGTCCTCATTATTATGGGTGTCCTCATTGGCGCCTACACCTTCGTCATGAATCGGACCACGATCGGGCGGCGTATCTACGCGGTGGGTGGCAATGTGAAAGCGGCGAAGCTGTCGGGCATCAACACCGAGCGCGTTTCGTTCTACACATTCATCAATATGGGAATTCTGGCTGCACTTGCGGGCCTCATATTCGCTGCCCGCCTGAACAGTGCGACGCCAAAAGCCGGAACAGGTTTCGAGCTCGACGTGATTGCGGCGTGTTTCATCGGCGGTGCTTCGGCCTCTGGCGGAGTGGGCAAGGTCATGGGCGCGGTGATCGGCGCATTCATTATGGGCGTCATGAACAACGGTATGTCGATCATGGGGATTGGTATCGACTATCAACAGGTCATCAAAGGACTGGTTCTTCTTGCCGCCGTTTTCATCGACGTCTACAACAAGAACAAGATTTCGTAATGGCATTGGTCTGCTGCGAAAACCCGGCTTCCGTAGCAGATCATCACTTTCGAATACATGTGCAACAAACGGAGACGAAATTTTGCCGAGCCCCAACGAGATTCACGACAATCTGGACGACCGTGACCGTAAGTTGCTTGCAGATGCATTAGGCGCTTTGCTTAGAGAACGTTCATGCGCGTTGCAAATTGCGTCAGACGTCGCGGCTGTGAAAGGCGAACGCGGGCCGACCGTAACCGACTTCGGTTTGCCTGACATCCTTCGCCTTAGCCGGATGTTGTCGCAATCGGAAGAAAGAGTGCTCGATCAATCGAGTTCGAATTTTCGCGCTGATGTGCCGATATGATGCGACAGGCAATTTGGGCCCACATTCATCACTCTCTCATGTTTCGAGAGCACATCTCGGCATGGCATTTTTATGTACTACCCTAGGGTCAATGAGCGACGATAACCAAGGCTCAATTTCCCGAAACTGGACGGCCATCGACATGATTGAATTTAAAGCGCGATGGTGAAATTCCAGCCTGATCTGAAAAGAATCGAGAGAAGACGGATGGCGATGAAAATCCGAGAACATCGCCGATTTCCGATAACTGCATTCGGTTTTCAATCAAAAGCCGCTTGGCTTCATTAATCCGTACCCGTGCAATAACATTTTGAAAATTCGTATCTTCCTGCTGCAGCCTTCTATGTAGAGCCGAGCGTGACAGTCCAAACTCCTGGCACGTGAGGAGCAGAATGTTGTTCTCAAATGGTAATATATTTCCATTTGAGAACAACGAAATCAAAAAAGTTTCCACTTTAAATTGAAACGAATGGTTTTCTCGTAAGCGCCGGAGTTCAAAATCGGCTTTACTGGAAAATATTTTAAAAAGCAATTCGTTATGTTGTGGAAATCGCAAAGTGGCATGCGGAGCGGAAAAGGTAAGACGATTACTATTTTTACCGAAAATCACCCGGCAATCTAATTCCGAAACTAAATTCTTCCATGTAGGGCTTTCCGGCCCGACCAGTTCAATGATGGGCGTCTGGAGTTTCGTGCCGCCGTACCTCTCTGCGAGCTTGATGACACCTCCGAAACTGTTGAGTGCCATCAAGGGCGTTCGCTCAGAGCCGTCGAGCAGGAAGTCGAATTGAAATTGCGCACCAGATTGCCTGAAAGACATCCCATCAATTTCTCCAATTACCGCGCGCAATTCGATGCATTTTTCAAATGCAATAATCAGATTAGGAGCATTGGAGACCACAGCGATGGTACTAGAGAAAGGTTCGAGTAAATAATCGTTTTCACCGGGGATCGCGAGGTTGACCGGCTCAGGGAGTCTTTCGATCAAATTCAGCATTGAAATATATTTGACCCCGGCTACCCGTCCGCCAATTTGATTTGCTTCAGCTTCCGAAATTTCGGTGAGTTTCTGGAATTCCCTAATATCCATTCCCAAACGCAAGGCACTTTGCATGCCGCGACGCACCAAAGCAGATGTAACGGATTTTTGGCCAATACCCATCGCACCCTCCTCGAATAAATGATTCTAGTGCTTAATTAAAAATATAATTTTTATATGCTGCGACGCAACATTGATCGCGCGCCTATATGCAAACTGACGCAACGACTTGCAACCGGCTTTTCGTAACGCACGGTTATAGTTATTTCTCCGATATGAATTATAGCCGTATGCAGTGATCGGATTCGATAAAAAACAATGGAGACTTATCTTGGAAGATAAAGAGACACGCCTGCCCTCCTACGGTGAATCGCTCGCTTCGCCTGACCGCCGACGCATTATGAAGATGGCGGCTGCTATTGCAGCCCTGCCACTGGCGTCTGCCTGCGGTAGCGGCGGCTCCGAACTTCAGGCCCCTAGCGATGTGACGCTACCTGACGCTCTTAAGAGCGCGAGCACCCGGACTGTATCGTTCGACGCAAACTGGCAATTCTTCAATGGCACGCTCGATCCAGCCGCTGCGTCCCTGGCATCGTTCGCCGATCAAGGGTGGCGGTCGATGAATTTACCGCATGACTGGAGTATCGAGGATCTTCCCGGCGGTAGCGACGACGGCCAGGCCACATCCCAGCCTTCTCATCTATTTGTTTTTGAGCAGCCGACACTCACCAGTTCTGCACCCACACGCATCGGGCCATTCGACAAGACAGCCAGTCCTGGAGATCGCGCAACCGGGCGCACCATCGGTGGCGAAGGTTGGTATCGGAAGCATTTCACCTTCAAGCCTACTCCCGGGCAGCAAGTCGAGTTGCGCTTTGACGGCGTCTATCAAAACTCCGATGTGTGGATCAATGGCCAGCATCTCGGTTTCCATCCGTACGGTTACACAGCGTTCGCGTACGACTTGACGCCTTATCTCGTTGCAGGAGACAACGTCATCGCGGTGCGCGTACAAAATCTCGGGCTAAACAGCCGATGGTACGCAGGTTCCGGCATATATCGGCACACGCACCTCACGACAACAAATGCAGTTCGTATTCCTCGGTTTGGCGTCGGACTGACCACACAACAATTGTCGGCGGGCTCAGCTACCGTCAACGCCCAGATCACAGTGCAGAACGCTTCAACTGCATCCGTTTCCACGTCTGTCCGGATCCTCTTCTTCGACGCGTCCGGCAAGCAGGTGGCCAACGCAAGCAGCGCCGCTCAGACAATCGCAGCAGGGGCTAGCAAGGACACTCTGCTGACGATCGCCGTTCCGAGCCCACAGATCTGGTCACCCGATACACCGTATCTGTACACGGCTGTGGTCCAGGTGAACAATGCTGGAACGGTCACTGACCAGACACTTGAGACTTTCGGCATCAGGACTGTGACGGTAAGTGCAACTGATGGATTTATCCTGAACGGAACTCCGCTCAAACTGAAGGGTGGCAATGTTCACCATACCAATGGGGCACTTGGCTCGATCAGTCTTGGTGACGAAGAATATTGGCGCATGTCTACGCTGAAAGCTGGAGGTTTCAATGCAGTCCGGTGCTCGCATAACCCGCCCAGCCGTGAATTTGTTCAAGCTGCCGAAAAGGTCGGAATGATCCTGCTGAACGAATTCGTCGATATGTGGGATGTCGCCAAGAACCCCGACGACTATCATTTGTATTTTCCGCAGTATTGGGAGAGCGACCTTGAAAGCTGGGTACTGGCATCGCGGAATAGCCCAGCAGTGTGCCTCTGGTCCATCGCAAATGAGATATACGATTCCACTACGGCTCAACCGAGAGGTCAGCAACTGATCACCAAGCTCAAAAGTCTGGATACCAGTCGACCAGTCATGCAGGGCGGTGCTCAAGGTATCCTGTCTATCTACAACGGTCCGTCGGTCGCACCGTACACGGACTTCTGCGACGTTCACTATGAACAGTCCTACGTCGCCGCACGCCAGGCCGTTCCAAATAAAGCCTGGAATCAATCGGAGAGCTACGCGTCTACGTTCTACGACAACTGGCAGCAGGTGACCAACAACAGTTTCGTCGTCGGCGACTTTGTCTGGACTGCGTGGGACTATATGGGCGAAGCAGGCCTGAACGTGCCAGCACTCATCGATAAAGGTAGTGACACAGAAACGTCCTTCTTGGGCCCGGGATTTTCGGCTTTCGGAGAGCAGGCTGGTGGTGCGTGGGCGCCGTACCCGTGGTTTGCCGCTGGTTGCGGTGATTTTGACCTGATCGGACAACCGACTGCCCAGCATCTCTATCGACGAGCAGTATGGAACGCCAGCCCGATCGAGATGGCAGTTGCAAGACCCGTTTCTGGAAATCAGCAGCAACAGGCTTTTTCATTCGGCTGGTTTGACGAGCTGGAAAGCTGGACGTGGGATGTTCCCGCTGCGACTTCAATGCGCGTCCACGTCTACACCAGCGCCGATCGGGTTGATCTGCATCTCAACGGGCAATTGCTCCAGTCGCTTACATTACAGGCAACCGATAAGTGCATCGCTTCGTTCTGGGTTCCTTATCAGGCAGGTACGTTGCAAGCCATAGCCTTTAAGAATGGCACCCAGATTGGCAGCAAAACACTCACCACTACGGGGGCGTCGGCCGCAATTCAGCTGTCATCGGACACTTTGACTCTGGCAGCAAGCCCGGACGCTGTGGCGCATGTGCTTGCCAGTGTAGTTGACGCACAAGGGCGTCTGGTACCTGATGCGGTAGTGCGTGTCAGCTTCGCTGCTTCAGGTGGCCAGTTGGCGGCCGTCGGAAGCGGCAATCCCCACAACGTCGACAGTTTCCAGCGCGGCAAGCGCTATTCGTACCATGGCAAAGCAATGGCATATATTCGAGCGCCGCAAAATCCTGGCCAAATCGTCGTTACTGCTAGTGCAGACGGATTGAGCTCGGCTTCGCTTACGCTGACGGTGGCTTGACGACCTGATGTCTGAGGGCAGTCCTGTAAGTCGGGCTGCCCTCAGCATGTGTCATCGGCACGGGCAACGGGTAAGTGAACGCAACTAATGCCGAGTCGATTCTGTCTCGTTGTTGACCGGCTATGAGCTAGCAAAATTGATCCTGTGGAGTGTTTCGCATACCCGCACTTCGCAACGTCGCTACGTGATGAGTGTTTTTTCGTATGGGATACTGCCTCATTCACAGCAAGACCCCGTATGACTCAGAGACAGACTTAGTGGGAAACCATCATGGAACGTCAGTCCGTTTCGAACGACAACAGTAATGGACTCGTCGACCCCTGTTGACGGCCCCTAAAAGACACGTGTCCGAGTCATGTTGCGTCAAGCTGCCGTTGCCGAGTCCAGCGCAAACATTCACAAAGTTTGGCTACGTTAGGATTATTGACCGGGCCTGCCCGGGTCACGATTCCAAAAGGTTCGGCACTTGCAGTAAAGCGTATCGGCAAGGCTTTCAATACCTTCGTGGTTTCGAAGAAATCTATGCTTTCCTTCGTAAGAAGCGCGATCAGCGTATCGCTCTTGCTCAATAGCAAAGCTGTGGCGAAAGTCGACGAGGCTTCGATATGGCTGCGGCTGATGACAATATTCTGATTGGCCGCCTCGCGCTCCAGCAAGGTCCGCAACGGCGTATGGCTGGGGAAAAGCACCCAGGGATAGTCAGCGGTGTCCTGCCAGGTGACCTCCGACTTCCGGGTCAGTGGATGCTGAGGCGATACCACCACCCCGACCTGCTCCTCCTGGAGCCATTCGAAATGAAACAGAGACGGATGGGCGGACACCGAGGTTCGGCACAACGCTACATCGATCGCGCCGCTTTGCAACTGCTCCAGCAGCCGCACGCTAGTGTCCTCGTAAAGCTCGACATTGACGAAGGGATGGAGCGCCCGGAATTGAAGCAGAGCATCCACCAGCAGTCGCGCCAGGCCACCGGGAATCGTCCCCACGGCAATCCGGCGCCCGCCACCCCGGGAAATGTCTTCCAGTTCCTCGTGCATGTGCGAGAGGCTCGCGTACATCAAGCGAGCGTGCCGGATCACGCAACGCCCCATGTCCGTGGCCATCAGCCCCTGCGCTGAGCGGGCAAACAAGGTAAGGCCCAAGGCCTCTTCAATTTCCTTGAGCGCTTTGCTCGCGCCGGGCTGCGACATGTGCAGCATGCGGGCCGCCTGGTGCACCGAGCCCAGGTCTTCGATCGCCAGCAGCAGTTTGAGCTGGCGAAACTTGAGCCGCGATCCGATGGAATGCAGGCTTGCCAACTCATGCGCACCGTCTTCGGGTTTATACGGAGATGCCATCTTGTAGATTTTTACCCTGAAAGCCGCATAGGTGTGGCAACCGGCTCGATTATAGACTTCGAGGCGTCCGTTTCCGTGGTCGAAAAAGAAGCCGTCCATGGGCAATCGGCGAGCAATTTAACCGGCTAACTTCTTCCTGAAAGCACCCGGCATCTTCACCCGTATCCATAAAAAGCTATCGAGCAATTCCATGCCGGCACACGTTAGTCCTCGTTATCGCGGTATTTTTCCCGTCGTACCGACCACCTTCCATGAAGACGGCTCCCTTGATCTGAACAGTCAGAAACGCTGCCTCGATTTCATGATCGATTCAGGTGTGGACGGCCTTTGCATCCTAGCCAACTTCTCCGAGCAGTTCCTCGTGTCGGACGATGAACGCGAGGTCCTCACCCGCATCTCGCTGGAGCATGTGGCCGGCCGCGTGCCGGTCATCGTGACTACGACGCATACCAGCACCAGAATCTGCGCCGAGCGCAGCCGGCGCGCGGAGGATATGGGCGCGGCCATGGTGATGGTGATGCCGCCGTATCACGGCGCGACCTTCCGCTTCGGCGAAGCTGCAATCGAAGCCTTCTTCCGGGGAATCTCGGACGCCGTCGACATTCCCATCATGGTTCAGGACGCACCCGCCGCAGGTACGCTTCTGTCGACTGCCCTGCTAGCCAGAATGGCCCGCGAGATCGAGCAGGTGAGCTATTTCAAACTGGAGACCGCGGGCGCCGCAGGCAAGCTGCGCGAGTTGATCGAACTGGGCGGCAGCGCGATCGAAGGTCCGTGGGATGGCGAAGAAGCCATCACGCTGCTGGCCGACCTTGAGGCGGGCGCCACGGGTTCTATGACTGGGGGCGCCTTTGCCGATGGCATCAGACCCATCATTGAAGCCCATCGCACCGGCGACAAGGACAAGGCCTTTGCGGAGTACCAGCGCTGGCTGCCACTCATCAATCATGAGAACCGCCAGGCCGGTTTTCTCGCGGCCAAAGCTCTGATGAAAGAAGGCGGCGTGATCGCCTGCGAAACACCGCGTTCGCCGTGGCCGCACATGCATCCCGAAGTGCGCCGCCAGCTGATCGATATCGCTCATCGGCTAAATCCGCTGGTGCTTCGATGGGGTCGTTGAGCCCCGCCGTATCTCTGTCCATCACAAAGGAATTTCCATGACTCTCACCGGCGACATGCTCATCGGTTCTTCAGCCGTGCGCGGCACCGAAGGCAACCAACGCGCGTTCAACCCGACTACCAACACCGAGATTGCCCAGCCCAGCTTCGGACTGGGTGGGAGCGCCGAAGTCGAACGCGCGGCCAGCCTGGCGGCTGCCGCCTTCGACCCCTACCGGGCGTTGCCGCTAGAGCGTCGCGCTGCCTTCCTGGAAGCCATCGCCGAGAATATTCTGGCGCTGGGCGACACCTTGATCGAGCGCGCCCATGCCGAAACCGGTCTGCCGCTGGCTCGACTGAACGGCGAGCGCGGTCGCACGGTCGGACAGTTGCGCCTGTTCGCCAGGATCGTGCGAGACGGCCTTTTCCTCGATGCAACCGTGGACACGGCCCAGCCCGATCGCCAGCCCCTGCCGCGCGCGGACCTGCGTCTCGCCAAGGTACCGCTGGGCCCAGTGGCCGTGTTCGGCGCGAGCAACTTCCCGCTGGCCTTCTCCGTTGCCGGCGGCGATACGGCTTCGGCTCTGGCCGCCGGCGCGCCGGTCATCGTGAAGGCGCATAGCGCGCACCTGGGCACCTCTGAACTGGTCGGCCGTGCAATCCAGAAGGCAGCGCGGGAACAGCAGCTACCCGAGGGCGTGTTCTCTCTGCTGATCGGCGCCGGCCGCAAACTCGGTGAAGCGCTGGTGGCGCACCCCGCCATCAAGGCCGTGGGTTTTACCGGTTCGCGCCAGGGCGGCCTGGCTCTGGTCGCGATCGCCAACGCCCGTCCCGAGCCGATTCCTGTGTATGCCGAGATGGCAAGCATCAATCCGGTGTTCTTGATGCCTGCCGCCCTGGCCAGCCGGGCAGAAGCTATCGGCCGGGGCTTTGCCGATTCGCTGGCCATGGGCGCAGGCCAGTTCTGTACCAACCCGGGTCTGGCACTGGCCATCGACGGGCCGGATCTGCAACGCTTCGTGCAGGCCGCCAGCGAATCTCTGGCAAGCAAGGGCTCACAGGTCATGCTGACGCCCGGCATCCACGAAGCCTATCGCGTCGGCTTGGCGAAGGTGGAAGCCGTAGCCGGTGTCGAGAAAGTGGCCGCAGGCACTGGCACGGACGGCCAACCCAATTCCGCACAAGCCGCCCTCTATGTCACGGATGCGCAGCGACTGTTGAGCAATCCCGATCTGGAATCGGAGATGTTCGGTCCGGCATCGATCGTCGTCCGTGCAAAGAACATGGAAGAACTGCTGGCGGTGGCCGAGCATCTCGAAGGCCAGTTGACCGCCGCGCTGCAGATCGACGCGGCCGATTACGAGCTGGCCAGAAAGCTCCTGCCGGTACTTGAACGCAAGGCTGGCCGCATCCTGGCCAACGGCTTCCCGACCGGTGTGGAAGTCAGTCACGCGATGGTCCACGGCGGCCCGTTCCCGTCGACATCGAACGCGATGTACACGTCGGTAGGCGCGAGCGCTATCGACCGTTTCCTGCGTCCGGTCTGCTATCAGGACCTGCCCGACGAACTGCTGCCAGCAGCGCTGCAACGCGCCAACCCGCTGGGGTTCTGGAGGCTGGTGGATGGCGACATGACGAAGGGTTGAAGCCTCCTGCGCAACAGAGGCCGGACACGCGCCAACAAAAATTTCAACGGAGACCCTCTATGAATAACCTTTCGACATCACCCGGCACAGCCGTCATCGACCCCCTCTATCGCAAGATCCTCTGGCGGATTCTTCCGCTGATCGTGATGGCCTATGTGGTCTCCTAT
Source organism: Paraburkholderia fungorum (assembly GCF_900099835.1). NCBI lineage: Bacteria > Pseudomonadati > Pseudomonadota > Betaproteobacteria > Burkholderiales > Burkholderiaceae > Paraburkholderia > Paraburkholderia fungorum. The sequence goes on along the minus strand of NZ_FNKP01000003.1, from coordinate 1,144,555 downwards.
CTCGATCGGGTCAACGTCGGCTTTGCCAAGCTGCAGATGTCCGCTGACCTGGGGCTCTCCAGCGCGGCCTATGGTTTCGGTGCCGGGATCTTTTTCCTGGGGTATTTCCTGTTCGAGGTGCCGAGCAACCTGATCCTGCATCGCGTCGGCGCACGTATCTGGATCGCCCGCATCATGGTCACGTGGGGCGTCCTGTCCGGCGCAATGGCCTTCATTGGCCCCATCGCGTCTTTCTTCGGCGTGAAACCGGACACCGCTTTTTACGTACTGCGCTTCCTGCTTGGCGTCGCCGAGGCGGGGTTTTTCCCAGGCATCATTCTGTATTTCAACTACTGGTTCACGTCGTCGATCCACGCCCGGGTAATGGCCTTGCTGCTGACCGCGCAGCCTGTGTCCTTCATCCTGGGTGCACCGTTGAGCGGCGCCCTGATGACGTATTTCGCCAACTCGCAGATCATGCAGGGGTGGCAGTGGCTGTTCGTCGTCGAAGCGCTTCCGGCCGTGGTGCTGGGTATCGTGATTTTCTTCTATCTGGACAACGGAATCGATGAAGCACGCTGGCTCGATGCGTCCGAGAAGACCGAGTTGAAGCACCGGTTGAACAAGGAAAATGCCACCAAGGTCGACATGCCCCTACGCGAACTTGCCGCCTATCCGTCGCTCTGGCTGCTTTCGGCGATCTACCTGCTCCTCGTCATCGGCATTTACGGCGTTAATTTCTGGATGCCTACCATCGTCAAGGAAACCGGTATCAAGTCACTGCTGAACGTCGGCCTCGTCACTGCGATTCCCTACGTAATCGGCATGACGATCATGGTTCTGGTTACACGCCGTGCTGAACGGCTCAACAAGCGCCACAGCTACGCCGGATGGTGCGCAGCCATCGCGGGATTGGGGTTGACTGCCAGCGCCATGTTCCACCAGAGCGTGGCGGTCACGGTCATCACCATGGCCATCGCGATTGGCGCGGCCATGAGCGCGAACGCGCTATTCTGGAGTTTTCCGGGCTCCATTCTCAAGGGCGCAGCAGTAGCCGCAGGGCTTGCCGCCATCAACGGTTTCGGCAACCTCGGCGGCCTCATCGGCCCCTATGTTCTCGGCTATCTGTCCGACATCTTCGGCGGCGCATACTTCGGCCTCGTTTTTCTGGGGGCCTGTATGATTCTTTCGGGTGCCCTGATGGCTGGCAAACTCAAACACCTGGTTCCCGGAACGGCAAAGTCCTCTCCGGCCGCAACCCGGGCCTAGTCCACATCGCGGGCTTTCGCACCCCGACGCCCGCGAATTTCGCATTTGCGTATGTCCTCCCAAGATTTCATTGCTTCGATCGGTCTGCTTGTCGGCAAAAACCATGTCCTGACGAGCCCGACCAGGACCAGAAGGTATCGGAACGGGTTCCGGTATGGTGGCGGCGATGCCCTTGCCGTCATTCTGCCTGGCACGCTTCTGGAGATGTGGCGAGTCCTCCAGTCTTGCCACGCCGAGAAATTCGTCGTTATCTGCCAGGCGGCCAATACCGGGCTCACGGGTGGTTCCACGCCGGTGCCCGAAGGCTATGGCGGCCGGCCGGTGGTCATTATCAACACCATGCGCCTGAGCCGGCTCAAGCTCATCGCAGAGGGCCGGCAAATCGTCTCCCAGCCTGGCGTCACGCTAAACCAGCTCGAGAAAACGCTGCGCCCGCTGGGCCGTGAACCTCACTCGGTGATTGGCTCCAGTTGCATTGGCGCATCGGTCGCGGGTGGCATCTGCAATAACTCAGGCGGTTCGCTGATTCAACGCGGCCCCGCCTACACCCAACTGGCGCTGTATGCGCAGATCGACAAGGATGCGCAACTGCGGTTGGTCAACCACCTCGGAATCGATCTAGGATCTTCGCCGGAAGAAATCCTCGGACGACTCGATGCAGGAGAAATCCCGGAAGAGTGCATCCAGTTCGACACCGGCCGCTATGCCTCCGACCATGAGTACGGCCAGCATGTGCGCGATGTGGATTCCAGTTCTCCGGCACGCTTTAACGGGGACCCCCGTCGTCTGTATGAAGCATCGGGCTCTGCCGGAAAACTTGCTGTCTTCGCGGTACGCCTCGATACGTTCGCGGCCGACAAGGAGGCCCAGGTTTTTTACATCGGCAGCAATGATCCGGCTGAACTGGAGTCGCTGCGCAGAGACATTCTCACCGGCTTCGACTCACTGCCGATCGCCGGCGAATACATGCACCGTTCTGCCTACGATCTGAGTAAGAAATACGGCAAGGACCTCTTCCTGTTCATCCAGAAGTTTGGAACAGACAAGATCCCGCTGGCATTCGGTCTGAAGAGTCGCTTCGACGGCATATGCGAAAAATTCGGCTTCAGTGGAACGATCAGCGACCATTTTCTCCAGTTGGCGATGCGACTCTTTCCGGACCACTTGCCACCTCGCCTTAATGCGTTCCGCGACACGTATGAGCATCATCTGCTGCTGAAAATGGGCGGCCCCGGAATCGAGGAAGCCCGCAATTATCTGCAGACTCGTTTTCCGAGCCAACACGGAGGTTACATCGAGTGTAGCGAGAAGGAGGGTGGCGCGGCTTTCCTCAATCGCTTTGCCGTTGGCGGTGCCATGACCCGCTATCGGGCCGTGCACTCTCGCACTGTCGAAGATATTCTCGCGCTGGATATCGCCCTTCCCCGCAATACTCGAGATTGGTTCGAGCGGCTACCGCGGCACATCGCCGAGAAAATCGAGTACACCATGTATTGCGGTCATTTCTTCTGTCACGTGCTGCACCAGGAGTACCTGGTGAAGAAGGGCGAAGATTGCGAGGCGCTCAAGAAGGAGATTCTCGAGCGACTGAATGGCCTCGGTGCCAGATACCCAGCCGAGCACAACGTTGGACAGATCTACGCGGCGTCGTGCGAGCAGGAGGCATTTTTCCGCTTAATGGATCCTACGAACTCGTTCAACCCAGGTGTCGGGAAAACCTCGCGGAACTACGCGTGGGCGAATTACCGCGAATAGAGAGGCTTATGGTCTTGTCGCAGTCAGTCACAGGAAATGGAAATGATCGATGGACGGATGGGTTCCCAAAGCACATTTCGTCTATCCTTCCGATCATTTGCACAATATCAATACCCGCCCGGATCCGGGCGCGGCGAAAATTTTTGGATCTCGGCATAGCCCTCGTTCGGCGCTTGATAGCGCGATGGTTCCGCTCCAAACGATTGCAGATGGTTGGACTGACGGATCTCGATCGGTGTTTTACGACCGTCATTGAAGGTTTCTAGTTCGGCGAGACTTGCACCGTTCCAGTCAGCGGTCATGGTCTTGATCGCCAGTCCCGGCGACAACTTCTCAAACGCAGGGACATGGCATCGCCCGCGATTCCGGGTGACTGGACGCCAGTATCAACCCAGAAGTTCGCTAACGAGAATGCAAAGACAAACCCGCGCGCTTGGGCGGATCATTGCCACACAGGCGGCTTGCCTGCGTGCAACCTGCGCCCGATCCAACCCGCCTTCCAATCACCTCCATCAGGCGTCACAATAGATTTTTGTAGGACCTCCCCTCTATCGGCGCCGGTATCAACATGTTCCAACTATTCCAGCTTCGCTGCTTCGTTGCCGTCGCAACAGAACTGCACTTCGGAAAAGCCGCCGAACGCTTGAACATGACTCAGCCACCGCTTACCCGGCAAATTCAATTGCTGGAAGAGGAAATCGGCACGCGATTACTGGAACGCAATCGTCGTGGCGCTCGCCTCACGGCAGCAGGTCGCGTGTTTCTCGCCGAAGCGGAGTTCCTGATCAGAAGAAGCGAAGCCGCCGCGGTTGCTGCGCGCCGTGCGGCTGAAGGAAGCAGCGGAACGCTGGTGCTCGGATTCGTCCCCGCGGCCAGCTACTACTGGCTGCCAAACATCGTGAAGCGCGTCCGCAGGGACTACCCTGGCCTCGAACTCGTATTGCAGGAGCTCAGTTCAGACGACCAACTGGATGCCCTGGAGGGTCGACGGATCGACTTGGGCGTTATCAGGCGCCGCGTCCCGAGGCCGCATTTGCACCTCCAGCGTATCCTGCGCGAACCGATGATCCTCGCGATGCCCGACTCGCATCCACTGGCAGCGAATGCCGAGGTTGAACTCGGCGCTCTTCACGAGCAGGCTTTTGTGATGTATGCGCCAACCACTGGCCGCTACTTCCACGAGATGCTGATGGACATGTTCCACACGACCGGTGTGACGCCACAGTTCGTGCAATATGTGCCCCAGGATCATACGATTCTCTCCCTCGTGAGTGCCGGACTTGGACTTGCGCTTGTGCCGCGCTCAGCGGCACAACTCCAGTTCCCTTCGGTCGTGTTCAAGCCCATCGAACTGCCTGCATTCGTCTCTTCTGAACTCTATGCCGCGTACCGGACCGACAACGAAGAGCCGGTGACCCAGCGCATCCTCGAACTTGTCAGTCAATCCGATCTTAACTAGTCCAACTGCAGTGACTGCGGTGATTCAATTTTTGAATCTCAGCATGTAAAGTCTGAAATGGACGGAGCGGTCCCCGCGATGCTCCAATGTAGGCACGATAAATAAGAAACCCGTTTCGGTGAGGCGCAGCGCCTTTTCTCCGGGACGGGGCAAATCCCCATTCTTCTGGAGACGAAACGTGCCCGTCCGACATCCTCTTTCCTGCTGCCCTGTGCGAGCTTAAGCGCTCTTCAGCAACGTGATTCCCGTTTCGTCGCGCGAATAAACGCGTGATCTATCGACTATTTAAGCCAGGCCTCTCCGACTGATGCAAAGGTCGGATGACGGACTTCGACTGGAGCTTTTGAATGCAAGACGTCATCGAGCAGGTTTCCCCGGTTATTCGCCTCCACGCGGCCGACACTGTCGGAATCGCCCGTACCGCGATCACGAAAGGCGCGCTTCTCGAACCTTACGGAATCGTTGCCCAGCAGGATATTCCCGCAGGGCACAAGCTCGCCCTGCATGCGGTTCCAAAAGGGCAGCTGGTCAAACGTTATGGTCAGGTCATTGGTTTTGCGTCGAACGACATCGCGGCAGGCGAACATGTGCATCTGCACAACCTGTGCATGGAGGACTTCGATCGTGCGCTCGAAGAGGCAGCCGAAAAACGGACGCCCGCACAACCAGCCGCATTGGCGCCCGGTGCCCGCTCCGATACGTTCATGGGAATTCGACGAGCCGACGGACGGGTTGCGACCCGCAACTTTATCGGCATTCTGACCACCGTTAACTGCAGCGCCACCGTTGCACGAGCGATCGAAAGCCACTTCCAGTCGCGAATTGAAGAGCAGTTCCCCAACGTGGACGGCGTCGTGGCGCTCACACAAAACTTTGGTTGTGGCATTGGCGCGAAGACCGAGACGATGGCCACGCTCCGCAGAACCTTGACCGGTTACGCAAAGCATCCAAATTTTGCGGCGGTGCTGGTAGTGGGACTCGGCTGCGAATCGAACCAGATTGCCGACCTGTTCCAGTTCTCGGGCATGCAAGAAAACGATCGCTTGCGCTCGATGACGATCCAGGGTGCCGGCGGTACTCAAAAGGCGATCAAGGAAGGCATTGCGCTGATCGAACAGATGCTGCCCGCGGCCAATCAGGTCGAGCGCACACCCGCGAACGTATCGGAGATCATTCTCGCTCTCGAATGTGGCGGTTCGGACAGCTACTCGGGTATTTCCGCAAACCCAGCTCTCGGCTATGCGGTCGACAGGATCGTTGCGCAGGGAGGCACTGCGATTTTGTCGGAGACGTCCGAGATTTATGGTGCGGAACATCTGCTGACGCATCGGGCAGTCAGCAAGGAAGTGGGCGACAAACTCATCAAGCGAATCGAATGGTGGGAAGACTACTGCAGTCGCACCGGTAGTGAAATGAACAACAATCCGTCGGCCGGCAATAAAGCTGGCGGCCTGACCACGATCCTCGAAAAATCGCTGGGCGGTATTGCAAAAGCCGGCACGACACCGCTTGTCGACGTTTATGAATATGCCGAGCCAGTTCTTGCCAAAGGTCTGGTCTTCATGGATACACCGGGTTACGACCCGATGGCGGTGACCGGTCAAGTGGCAGGTGGCGCAAACCTGCTGTGCTTTACCACCGGCCGCGGCTCCGCGTTCGGGTGCAAGCCGGTTCCGTCAATGAAGCTTTGCTCGAATGACGCACTGTGGCAACGTCAGGAAGAAGACATCGACGTGAACTGCGGCGGCATTGTTTCCGGTACGGAAAGCCTCGAAGAAGTGGGCGAAAGAATCTACCAGCAGATTCTGCGCATGGCCTCGGGGGAGAAGACGAAGAGCGAAAACTTCGGATACGGAAACCTCGAATTCGTGCCGTGGATTAAAGGCGCAATCATGTAATTCGCCACGTGGTCCGCAAGTAAATCAAGAAATATATCGGAGACAATGATGTCGAAATCTCGTTGGGTAATGATTGCCCTGTGCTTTGCTGCCACGGCCGTCAATTACATCGACCGGGCGAATCTCGGAGTTGCGGTTCCTTTTATTCAACAGGATCTGCACATCAGTTCGACCGCAATGGGCCTCATCCTGGGCGCATTCTTCTGGACTTATGCCGCGATGCAGATGCCGGCAGGGTGGCTGATCGACCGTTTCGGCGAGCGCAGGATCTATGCGGGTGTCGTCGCATGGTGGTCGCTTTGCACGATGTTGACGGCCGGCATGAAGAGTGTATCCGGCCTTGTATTTATTCGTCTGCTGCTCGGCGTAGGTGAATCGGGTGGTTACCCGGCCAACGCGAAAGTGGCTGGACGGTGGTTCCCGGTGCATGAACGGGGCATCGCCAGCAGCATCTTCGATAGCGGCTCACGCGTCGGGGCGGCGCTTGCGCTGCCCATCGTCACCGCAATCGTTGGCATGCTCGGCTGGCGCGCTTCGTTTGTGATTTCCGGTGGTTTGGGATTCGTCTGGATCGTCGTCTGGCTGCTCGTCTATCGCCATCCCAATGCACAGGAGGAAGCGTTTGTCGCCTCCGGAAGCCCCGCCGACACAGCGCGCGGTCAACACAGTGCGTCCAGTTCGCCGAAAATCGGGTGGCTCGACCTGTTCCGTTTCAGGACTATCTGGGGCTGCATGATCGGCTTCTTCTGCCTGAACTTCGCGAACTACTTTTTCGTTACGTGGTTCCCGACCTACCTGATTCAGGCGCGCGGCTTCTCGCTTCCGCATCTGGGAACGTTTGGAACTCTGCCCGCTTTATGTGCGATTCCGGGCGGCTATCTCGGCGGCTATCTCTCCGACAGGCTGATTCGTGCGGGCTGGTCGGTCACGACTGCGCGCAAGATCTGTCTGGTCGGCGGCATGCTGACGTCGTCGTCGATCGCCCTCGCAGCGTTTGTCGAATCGAGCACAGCCGCGATGGCCCTCTTCTGCCTGTCGTATTCCGCAATTGCCTTTACAGGCGCCAACATCTGGAGCCTCCCCGCCGATGTCGCGCCCAGCAAGGAATTTGTTGCATCGATTGCGGGCATCCAGAACTTTGCGGCCAATCTCGCGGGCATCTGCATTGCGACGTTCACCGGCTTGATGGTCTCCCTGACGCACGGTTCGTTTGTTGTTCCGCTCGTCGTTGGCGGCATCATCTGCCTGATCGGCGCGGCTTCCTATCTATTCGTCCTCGGCGATATCGAGCCACTCAAATTAAAACCCTCAAACCCTCCGTTTGAGGGACAAACACAGACGCCGTGAACCACCGGACGGGCCAGCGCAAGCCGGTATTCCGACGACCGCTGATCACTCTTTCCGCCTCTCCCGCCGGGTCACGATCTTGCGGATGAGCCACCACGATCTGAACTACTACCGACCCTCAATATGACTAATGTCGTTGAACAGTATTCGCCTATGACGCCCTACCAGTTGCCTTTCCCAAAGGAGGCACAGCAAGAGGTCGTCGTACCTTTCGCCATTCCCACCGATGAGCGGGTCTGGGTGCCGCAAGCTGAAAATGTTTCGTTTCGCCCGCTATGCCTGAATGCATCGCAGGGCTACTGGATGAATCTCCTGCGCGTGCGCAAATCAGGCGTGCTGAGCCGGCATCGTCATCCACAGGGTGTGCACGGGATGGTGTTGAAAGGTCGATGGAAGTACCTTGAACACGAGTGGACCGCCACGGAAGGAAGCTACGTCTACGAACCCCCCGGTGAAACGCACACGCTATATGTGCCGGAGGATGTCGAAGAAATGATTACGTATTTTCAGGTCAACGGCGTGATGTTCTATTGCGATCCGTACGGCAATTACACCGGCTATGAAGACGTTTTTACAAAGATAGATATGTGCCGCAAGCATTACTCCGCAGTCGGGCTGGGCGAAGATTACGTGGAGCAATTCATTCGATGACTCAGCCATTGGCTCACACTTTTGCAACCTACGATTTCTCCGGGCGAGTTGCGGTCGTAACCGGTGCAGGCGGAGGTATCGGTCGCGCGATTTCCGATGGCTTCGCTCAGAACGGTGCGTCTACCGCCAACTGGGATCGAATTGCAGGCGACGTCAGTACATCAAATGCACCGGCGCATTTCATGGTCGACATTACGCAACCCGATTCGATCGAGGCAGCAATAGCGGACACGCTCGAACGGTATGGCCGCATTGACTATCTCGTGAACAATGCGGGATTCGCCGGCTCGACAGCACCGCTGGACCAATATGACCCGATCGAATGGCAGAGAATCGTCGAGGTCAATCTGGTCGGCACCTACCATGTGAGCCGACTCGTCGTTTCGCACATGCGAAAGGCCGGCACGGGACGAATCGTAAACGTCGCGTCGCTCGCGGGTAAGGAAGGCACGGCGAACGCTTCTGCTTACAGTGCGGCAAAAGCCGGCGTGATCGCCATGACTAAAGCACTTGGGAAAGAGCTGGCAAAAAGCGGAATCCTTGTGAACGGCATTGCGCCGGCCGCCGTCGAGACACCGCTACTGGCCCAGATGTCGCCTGCGCATGTCCAGACGATGATCGACAAAAGCCCAATGGGCAGACTCGGTACTTCAGAAGAGGTCGCCCAACTCGCACTCTGGCTCTGCTCTGATTCGTGCTCGTTCAGTACGGGCGCGATTTTCGATCTATCAGGTGGACGCGCTACTTACTAGAACGATCTCTGACGCGTTAATATCGCGGCCGGAAATACTTCCTGTGTCCTTGAACGGGGGAGACGCTCGACCACAATCTCCCTCCGTTCCTGGCCTAATCCTGCAGCGATCGGGTCTGCTTGCTTAGAAAAAATGCGTGGTGCCCAGCCGCACGATGGGTTGGCGTCCGCTATCGGACGGTGTTGCGGAGCAGGCCGCGCGCCGCAAGATTGAGATACAGCGCACGCACGCCGAACGCCCATCGTCCGATCTCCGTCGGTAAACGCACCGTCTTGACAAGCGCTCCAAGCAATGGCGTTGAGATCGTCACCACGTAGCCAAGGTGGTGTGTGAAGCCACCACCATCCTCATCCGGTCCTTGATCGGACGCATTGCATCGTCGAAGCTTGTCGCTGACGAGCCAGCCGCGTTCCGAACAACACCAATGAGGGCGGCGCACTTCGATGAGGCCAAAAAACCACCGCGCGAGTTTGGCGTCTACAATTGCCCCAGTCTTGGCTAATCGAAATCCCCGACTCGCCCGTACATAACCCGGCACTCCACAGTGCATCAAGGTGCAACCGCAGGTGCATTAGAAGGCTTCTGCCCCGCTGCTTTTTGTTGGGCATTCTGTAGATTCTGCGGATAGTTCGTCTGATTCCCCGTCGGGTTATAACCGTTCTTTTCCAGCGTGCTCAATTCGGCATTCTTCTTCGCCCGACGCGCCTTCCGGTCCGCCTTCTTCTGAGCCTTCAATTCCTGTTTCGACGTAGTGCTACTGGATACATCGGCATCCGGTGACGCGGCATGAGCTTGTGACAACGGAAGCGAAAGAAGACTCACAGTGATGCCAACTGAAAACGCGAAAAGTGAAAGTTGCTTGAACTTCATAGTCAGCTCCGAGTGGGCTCGTCAAACGATGGATGCGACTGCTCACGGACAATCTGGATGAGTTCGCGAGAAGACGGAGATTGTTCCTTTGGAACGATCAAACCGTAATCGATGAAATACCGCTAGAGATAGAGGGGTAAACCGCGAGGATCTGATCGATTACGCGGGCGCAAACCCACGTTGCCTTTTCCCCTGCCTTATTTTCCCTGAATTTACGAAAGAGATTCCCCTTTCTGCTCTTTGTGAGAGGGAATTGAGAATATACACTCCGACCAAAATACAGAAGCGCAGTGAAGGAGACGCATCACGGCAATCATCGCCTCTCGCATGAACACTCGTCTTTACCCGCTCTCATCCTATCTTCCTCGCAGCGAAGCATTTCTGCGATACATCGGCAGTCAGCGCGTGTCGCGCCCGCCGTCGAGACGATAGACACCAGGACAGAGTGGATTCGGGAATCGCATCTTCTGAACATGCCGCTCAATCAATTTCAAAGACGTAGTAAATACGTAGCATAACTATATTAATGGAGATATCGATGAAAAAAGCCCTGCTCGGCATGTTTGCGTTGTCGGCTGCGACGACTGTGCTGGCTCAAAGTAGCGTCACGCTATACGGCATCGTGGACAACGGTCTCGTATATGAGACCAATCAACCGAAGGGAAATGTATTCGGCGCGCAAAGCGGCGGCTGGGCTCAATCGAGGTTTGGCCTTAAAGGCGCTGAAGATCTCGGCGGAGGCACTCACGCAATCTTCCAGCTTGAATCCCGACTGAACACCATGAACGGCACCTTCGCCAACGGAAGCTTTTTCGAGGGGCAGGCGACAGTGGGTCTGCACAACGACACGTGGGGTCAAGTCAAGCTGGGCAATATGGGCTCTGCCGAAATCAGCCAATACTCCGGCGATGTCGATCCGCAGCAGACAAAGAGGTATTCGATTGGAACGCTGGTCCGGGGCCGCATCTTTTCGCAAGCCGCAAACGGCGTGGAGTACCTGTCGCCGACCATTGCGGGCTTCACTCTGCAGGGCCAATATGATCTGACGAACTCGACGAAATGGAACTCCGGCAATCCTGGTAGCGCCCCAGGCCAACTCGGCAGTTCCAGCGGACTCGGAAGCGCACAGGGCCGCTCAGACGGCCTCAAACTCTCCTACGCCAACAAAGGGCTGTTCTGGCAGGCCACCTATGACGAGGTGCGTGACGAAAACGGCCAGTTCAGCAACGTGTATCTGACTTCGCGATCGATTCTTACGGGCTTGACGTATGGCTTTGGTCCTGTCACTGCCTATGTGGGTTACCAGCACCTCAGCGCGCCCGACGCATCGAATGCAGGCTATTTCGGCACAGCAACACCCTCTGCACTGCCGGCCGGCGCGGGGCTTCCGACAACTGTCAATCACGAGTGGATCGGTGCAACCTGGCTCACGACACCGGCATTGGCCATCACCGGCGCTGTCTATCACGCCAATGCGAACAAAGGAAACGGAAACGCAACCCTCTTCGCTCTAGGTGCGAACTATTCGTTATCGAAGCGAACGCTTCTGTATACCGAACTTGCGTACGTAAGGAACAGTTCATCATCGAATATCGGCCTCGACAGCGGCCTGTACGGTGCCAATACCAATGACGACCCGGTCAACGGGAACGTCTCGAGCACGAACCCCAACTTTGGCAAGAGTCAGTTTGGCGTCATTGCCGGGGTGGCCACGCAGTTTTAACGGCAGGGGGAGATCCGTGTGTCCGCTGTATCCCGGATCTCCCTATCGACGAGCTATCTTGCGCCTGAATGTACGCGGCACTGAGGATGTGCGTGGGCAATCAGGCCCGAGCATGCAGAGGCAAGCGAGATTGCAAAATCAGAGTCAATCGCGGAAACGACTGGCGATGTGATCCGGGATGTTCTCTGGTGTCACGACAACGACCGATGAAGAAGATGCGACGGAAGCTGCAGGCAAGAGCTTGTGAAAGTGCATGACATGGTGACACGCCGAGCGCATGTCTTGCCGAAGATCATGATAGAGAACGGCCTGAATTCGCCCCGCGCGCAGTAGCCGCACATTGTCTCTATCCAGGTCATGACCGATAAAACACACCGGCGCCTCCTGGCGCGCTTCTAGCGCCCGCAGAATTGCGGCATTGCCTCCGCCCATTGAGTAGACGGCCGCGATATCGGAGCCGCCGTTGAGCGCATGTCTGACTCGCTCTTCGGTCGGCATATCAAGACCATGTCCACCGCTTGCATCGACCAGCCGCAGTTGCGGATGATGCTTGCGCAACGCTCGGCGAAAACTGATCTCGCGCTCTTCCTCGCCACGAAAATGCTCGTCGCTCATCGTTATCAGCACATTTGCCGGGTGGGGCCCCAGCAGCAAGCCGAGGATGTAGGCAGCCGTGGCGCCGGCGACGCGGTTATCGAGTCCAGCGTAAGCCACGCGTCCCGACAGCGGTATGTCGGTGAATACGGTGACGACCGGGATTCCATGACGTTGGAGTTCGCTTACTGCTTCGGCAATCTCGGGAACGTCGCGGGCCTTCAAAAAAACGCCGTGGCTGCCTCTTCGTACGATAGAACGAAGGACGTCGACGACCTCGGACGTCGTCATTGTCTCCTGCAGGAGAAACCGTGGGCGAACCACTGCAGGGTGCAATAAAGCGAGCTCTGCTTCGAGGGCACTTTTTATTTCATCGCTAAACCGAGTTGGCGCTTCCACCACGACGTCCACCATAAGCTTGCGGCCAGCGCTCGCCAGATTTAGTTCTTGCGTCTCAAGTTCCTTGATCGCTCGCTCAACCCGATTGCGAGTGTGCTCCCGGACGTTTGCGCGTCCGTTCAACACCCGGTCGACCGTCGCCACTCCCAGCCCCGCTTGCCGGGCAATTTCCTTGATCAAGAACCGGTGAGCCATCCGACCCTCATCCACTGATAGATAACTGATAGATTCACGATGTTTTTTATCGCGCGTTGAGTCGATCGTACATCCAAAGTGAGGGCTTGAATCGCCCTGATTGATGCAGCTTCTTCAACTGCTCACCGGCAAAAATCCCCCCATCGTGGCCACTGGCAAGGCATTAATTGAATTCTGGCGGTAAAAAAGCCTGTAAGACGCTATCTATCAAATTTTGATTTGATAGATTTTTGATGTTTATTTTAAGGTCTTGGACAGATCTATCGCAATATTATGATGTCGCCGCGACAAGCTAAAAGATTCAACAGTCGCGCTTGCTCCTGCATCCGCCACGGATGCAGGCGGAGACAAGGCGTAATGGTGCGAGTGCATGGACCAGTTTAAGGAATTACAGTTGTTCGTCGAAGTGGCCGAGACGGGCAGCATTAGCCGGGCAGCGGAAGCTGTCGAGCTTTCGATCTCAGCGGCGAGTCGATACCTGATTTCTCTCGAAGCAAGGCTTGGCGTTCAATTGGTGCGCAGAACGACTCGCAATCTCTATCTGACCGAGGCAGGAGCCGAATTTCACCGGCGCTGCAAATCTATCCTCTCGGAACTTGGCGAAGCGGAAGCCGTCATCAAAGAGGCGGTCGTGCGTCCGAGTGGAGTCCTGCGTGTCACCGCGTCGCTGTCGTTCTGCATGCTTCATATTGCGCCGATGCTCCCCGATTTCACCTCTCGATATCCCGACATCACGGTGGACGTCGTCGCTCACAACCGTTACTACGACATCATCGAAAACGGCATCGACGTGGCAATCCGAACGAAAGTCCTTGAGCCGGACAGCAACATCACCGTCAGAAGATTGGCTTCGACACGCCGGATATTGGCCGCATCTCCAGACTACATCGAGGCAAACGGCCGCCCGCGCTTCCCCGCCGAACTCGCGAAACATCGGCTGTTGAACTATCAACTTGCCGACAATCCACGTGAACTCTCTTTCACGCGAGGTGGCGAGAACGTCTGCATCAAAGTGAAGCCGCTCGTGGAATCGAATGATGGACAGATACTGCGGGTCGCCGCGCTCGACAACATGGGCATTCTCGTGCAGCCCAAATACATCATCTACGACGACCTGAAGTCCGGCCGCCTTGTGCCGGTGCTCGACGACTGGGATCTGCCCCGATTGACCATGAACATTGCGTTTCAGACCCGCTCGCATCTTCCCGTAAAGGTGCGGCTATTCATTGACGCGCTCGTGGAGCGGTTCCAGCAGAACGAATATGAACGGCACTGGACGGCGTAATCCGACACGCGCTGGCCCGAGGCATTCTTCCCACTCAGCGCGAAAGACTTTCCCTTTTTAGCTCTGTTTTGCCAACCACGGCGAATATAGACTTGTCTCAAAGCTGCAGAAAAGATTGATGGAGACATTCAATGCAAAGCGCGTTCACTACAGCTCAATCCTCCTCGCCGTATTTCGATGAAGCTCGTTCGGCAGAAGTCGTCAATGCCCGGATGAGCGAAAACGCAGATGCCCGGCTGCGCCAGGTGATGTCGGTTCTGGTCAAGCATCTTCATGCTGCGATCAAGGAGATCGAGCCGACGCATGAAGAGTGGTTTGCCGCCATTCGCTTCCTGACAGAGACAGGCCAGATGTGCACGGACTGGAGACAGGAATACATCCTCCTCTCTGACATCCTCGGCGTTTCGATGCTCGTTGACGCAATCAACCACCGTCGGCCCAGCGGTGCTACGCCGAATACGATTCTCGGTCCGTTCTACATCGCCAACGCACCTGAATATCGAAACGGCTCGAATATCTGCCTTGATGGAAAAGGCGAACCCATGGTCGTCGAAGGTCGTGTAACCGACATCAACGGAAAACCGATTCCTGACGCGAAGCTCGAAGTGTGGCAGACGAATGACGACGGGTTTTATGACGTGCAGCAAAAGGGTATTCAGCCTGAATCAAATCTTCGGGGCGTATTCACTTCGGACGCTGAAGGCCGCTACTGGTTCAAGTCAGTCAAGCCGCGTCACTATCCGATTCCTTCGGATGGCCCCGTCGGCAAACTGCTTGGTGCAATGGGCCGTCACCCAAACCGTGCCGCGCATTTGCACTTCATTGTGACGGCTCCCGGATACGAAGCGGTCATCACTCACATCTTCACGCCCGACTGTCCCTATTTGCCCGAAGACGCCGTGTTCGGCGTCAAACGTGAGCTCATCGCCGAATTTAACAAGATCGACGACCCGCAAGCAGCTCAGCGTGTCGGGCTGTCGTCGCCATTCTGGTCAGTCGTGTGGGACTTCACCCTCGCGGCATCCGACAAGCCCATGCGGGCAATCACGTAACGTCTGGCGCGTTGGTGCGTGCCGCCCAATAAGTCGATGAACAAGAGAGACACAGGAGTACTACCTATGAGCGCGAAAAAAGAACTGCTGGCGGCGTACTGGACCCTCGCCGGTGACGTTTATCCGTGTGCAGCGAACGAAATCAGTCCATTCCCGCTGCGCGACCGTTGCGAAGCTGCTTCCCGTGCCGGCTGGAGCGGTATCGGTCTTATTCTCGACGATCTGGAGCACAGCATCGGCAAATACGGGGTATCGGGCGTCAGGAAGATTCTCGACGACACCGGCATGAAGTATTTCGAGCTCGAAATCCTGATGGACTGGTATTTCGACGGCGAGGCGCGTGCGAAATCGGATGACTGCCGTCAACGTTTCATCGAACTGGGTGGCGAACTGGGCATGCGGAATCTGAAAATCGGCGCCAGCCCTTTCGACAAGAACCCTGCCGATTTCACCCGCATGACCGATGAGTTTGCAAAGCTTTGCGAAGACGTCGCGACGGTTCATGCAACGGTCGCCATCGAGTTCATGCCGTTTTCTCCCATCCGTAACGTCGCGGAAGCGCTAAAGGTTGCAGAGGGTGCGAATCAGCCGAACGGCGGCTTGATGGTCGATCACTGGCACGTTGCTCGCGCCCGCACTCCGTACAGCGAAGTCGCGCAAATCCCGGCGCGCTTCATCAAGGGCGTGGAAATGGACGACGTGGGCGCACAGGTCAAGGGTTCGCTGTTTGATGATTCGACCTTTAATCGCCAACTTTGTGGGGAAGGCGCGGGTGACTGTCGCGCGTTCGTGGACGCACTCGATCAGGCAGGTTGCACGCTTCCGTATTACGGCGTCGAACTCATCTCTGAAGTGCATCGCAAGTTTCCGCTCGATGAGATGGCAAAGCGCGCTTACGACACGACCGTCGCCCAGTTCCAGGCTAAATCCACTGCCCCCGCCTGACGCTTCCAACCTTTAAACGACAAAGCAATTCTGGAGACTCACATGATTCGAATCGCCGTACTCGGTGCTGGCCGTATTGGACGCATTCACGCTGCCAACGTCGCAGCCAGCCCGAACGCCAAACTGGTGGTGGTCGCCGACCCGGTCGAAAGCGCAGCAACCTCGCTGGCCAACCGCTTGGGCTGCGAAGCGTCTACCGACCCCGCCGGCGTCCTCGAACGCAAAGACATCGACGCAGTGGTCATCGGCACGCCGACGGATACGCACATCACGTTCATGCTCGAAGCAGTCAAACGCGGCAAGGCAGTCCTGTGCGAAAAGCCTATCGACCTCGACATGGAAAAGTCGCTCGCTGCAGCGAACGAGGTTGAGCGCCTAGGCGGTCAGGTGATGCTCGCGTTCAATCGCCGTTTCGACCCGACGTCGCAGGCGTTCCGCAAAGCGATCGATGCGGGTGACGTTGGCGAGGTTCGTCAAGTCATCATCTCGAGCCGCGACCCAGGCATGCCGCCACGCGATTACGTAGAACATTCGGGCGGTATCTTCCGTGACATGGTCATCCACGACCTCGATATGGCTCGCTGGCTGCTCGGCGAAGAGCCTGTTGAAGTGATGGCGATGGCTAGCAGGCTGATCGATGAGTCGCTCGAGAAGCTGACCGATTTCGACACGGTGATGGTTCAGCTGCGCACCGCTTCGGGCAAACAATGCCACATCAACTGCTGCCGTGAAGCGGTCTACGGCTACGACCAGCGTATGGAAGTGTCGGGCTCCAAAGGCATGCTCCTGCAGGAAAACCTGCGCCCATCAACGATTCGTCGCTGGACGAAAGAAACCACGGACGCACGCGAGCCGCTGCTGAATTTTTTCCTGGAACGCTACGTTGAAGCGTACAAGGCCGAACTCGAAGCTTTCGTTGATGCGCTCAACAGTAAATCGCCGCTGCCGACATCGGTGCAGGACGGGTTGAAGGCACTGCGCCTGGCTGATGCTGCGCTCGAGTCCGCGCTGACGGGCAAAGCGGTCAAGGTGTAACGAGAAATCCGGAGGAGATAAGTCATGGCACGAAAGATTGGTCCGAACGAAACCCTGGGTGTGGCATGCCTCGGCATCACTCACCCGCACACGTCCGGACGCGTCAAGGCAATTCAACGTCGCACGGACGCAAAGATGCTCGGGGCGTGGGACACCAGCCCGCTGCTCACACCTTTCGTCGATGCGCTCGGTCTGCAGGCACGCACGAAGGAAGACATTCTGGCGGACGAAAACGTTCACGTCGTGCTCGTGCACTCGAAGAGCGAAAAAATGGCCGACCTGACCATCGAGGCGCTTGAGGCGGGTAAGGCAGTCCTGTGCGAAAAGCCTGCAGGACGTAGTTCGGTTGACGCCAAACGCATCGTCGAAGCAGTAGAGCGTACCGGCGGACTGGTACAAGTCGGCTACTGCTGGCGCTTCGCTCCTTCAGTGGACGCGATGCAGGCCGCTCTCAAGAGCGGACGCCTTGGAAAAGTAGTGCAGGTGCGCGCCCACGGTGGCTGTTCACACGATGAGGCGGGCACTCCGCATATGACTCAGCCTGGCGATATCGGCGGTGCTGTATTTGTGATCGGCTGCCATCTCATCGACCGTATTCTGCTCCACTTCGGCCTGCCCCACTCTGTGAACGCCCGTATCACCAAGTTCCCGAACTTCCACGGCGACGAATCGCGAGAAGATGCGGCAGGCGCAGTGCTGAACTATGAAGACAAGATTGTCACCGTCGACTTCATGTCGTGGGATGTCCTGCCGTGGACGGAAAGCTGGGACATCACTGCTTACGGCACGGAAGGCATCATGTCTTCTAGGTCCTTGCCCGCGAGCTACAAGATTTACGACGCAGGCAAAGGCGATCATCCGGAAGGCTGGACCGAGTGGCAAGAAACCAGCTTCCCCGAAATCTGGGCGACAAAAAAGACCGAATACTCTCCAGACATCGCGGAAATCGGCAATCCGGTCTACTTCGACCGCGAATCGAATGCGTTTTTCGACGCGCTGCGCAATGGCACGCAGTCAGTTGTGCCCGCCACGCAGGCTTACAACATCAGTCGCGTCATTGAAGCAATGTTCGCTTCCTCCAAAGAAGCAGGCGCCGAGGTAGCGATCGGTTGACAGTCTGAATGACTGACGCCAACCGGCGTCAGTCCGGAATTTCTAAAGTTACAAACCGTATAGATAAATACGTATTCCTAATCAGGAGACAAGGTCATGAAAATTTTGAAAAGTGTCGTGGTCGTTCTGGCAGCATCGGCGGCTTTCTCGGCAATGTCAGGCGTCGCGTTGGCCCAGGATAAAGGCGTTGTGGGGATCTCGCTTCCCGACAAGACCGAATCCCGTTGGATCACCGACGGAAAAAGCATGGTCGACGCACTGAAAGCCAAAGGTTATTCCGCCGACCTGCAATACGCGAACTACGACGTTCCGACGCAAGTGAATCAGGTCGAGAACATGCTTGCAAAGGGCGTCAAGGCGCTCGTCATTGCGCCTATCGACGGCAAGACGTTTTCTGATGCGCTGTCGCTCGCCCAGAAAAAAGGGATCAAAGTGATCTCCTACGACCGCCTGATTAGTCAGACCAAGGACGTCGATTACTACGCAACCTTCGACAATTACGGTGTTGGTGTTCTTCAAGGACAGAGCATTGTCAGCGGGTGGCAGAAGGCCGGCAGCAAGACCCCGTTCAATATCGAAGTATTCGGCGGGTCCTCGGACGACAACAACGCCCACATGGTCTACGCCGGCGGCATGTCGGTCCTGAAGCCGTATATCGATAGCGGCAAGTTTGTCATTCGCAGCAAACAGGTCGCTTTCGAGAAAGTCGCGACGCGCAACTGGGACGGCGCGACCGCCCAGGCGCGCATGGATAATCTGCTGAGCGCGTTTTACGGAAAGGATCACCTGGACGCGGTCTGGGCACCGAATGATGCTTTGGCGATTGGCATTATCTCGTCGCTCAAGGGGGTTGGGTACGGCTCTGGTCAACAGACGATGCCCATCATCACGGGACAGGACGCGGATGTTCAGAACGTGAAGAACATCGTTCGTGGCGACCAGACCTCTACGGTGTTCAAGGACACGCGCAAGCTCGCCGGCGTCGCGGCCGACATGGTCGACGACGCGCTGAATGGGAAGCAGGTGCCGGTGAACGATACGAAGAGCTATAACAACGGCGCCAAGATTGTCCCTACTTACCTCGTCAAACCTGTTCTGGTCGACAAGGCCAACTATCAGTCGGAACTGGTCACCAGCGGTTACTACACGCAGGCCCAGGTCAAGTAAAGCATTGGCGCATCTGTGAGACGGGGAGTTTCGTTGAGCCCCCGCTCACGCAAGCATGCCTGAGGCGTGACAAATCTGAGGAATTTGACCATGGATACCATTCTGGAGATGCGCGGAATTCAGAAAAGCTTTGGCGCCGTTAAAGCTCTGAACAATGTGAATATGAGCGTTCGCCAAGGCGAGATTCACGCCATTTGCGGAGAAAATGGCGCCGGAAAATCGACTCTGATGAAGATTCTCAGCGGCGTCTATCCGCATGGAACATATGTGGGCAATGTGCTTTATGACGGGCAGGAACGCACATTTTCCGATATCTCGGATAGCGAGGCGGTTGGAATTATCATCATCCATCAGGAACTCGCTCTCGTCCCGATGCTATCGATTACCGAGAACATCTTCCTAGGTAACGAACAGTCGAAGCGCGGTGTTATCGATTGGCAGGGCTCGCGTGCGAAGGCCAAAGATCTGTTAGCAAAGGTCGGTCTCACTGATTCTCCAGATGCGGCAGTCGGCACTCTCGGGATTGGCAAGCAGCAACTCGTTGAAATTGCCAAAGCATTGTCGAAAGAAGTGCGTTTGCTCATCCTCGACGAGCCAACCGCCAGCCTGAATGAGAAAGACAGCGACACACTTCTTACTCTGCTGCTCGAATTGAAGGCGCGCGGTGTGACGTCGATCATTATTTCGCACAAGCTGAATGAAATCTCGCGCGTCGCCGACGGCATCACCGTGATTCGCGATGGTTCTACGGTCGATGTTCTCGATTGCAGCACTGAAACTGTCAGCGAAGACCGCATCATCAAGGCAATGGTCGGGCGCGAGATGTCGGACCGTTATCCGCCACGTACACCGGACATTGGCGAAGTGATTTTCGAGGTCAAGGATTGGCGGGTTCAACATCCGACGCAGCGCGGCCGTGCGGTCATCAAAGGAGTGAATCTGAAGGCGCGCAAGGGCGAAATTGTTGGTATCGCTGGGTTGATGGGTTCCGGCCGCACCGAACTCGCCATGAGCGTCTTCGGCGGTACCTACGGGCAAGACATCACCGGCCAGGTGCTAATGCATGGAAAGCCCGTCGACACCTCATCGGTGCAAAAAGCTATCAAGGCAGGCATCGCCTACGTCACCGAGGACCGCAAAGGTAACGGGCTCCTCCTTGACGACAGCATCAAGCGGAATATCACTTTGGCGAATCTCGGTGGCGTGTCGAAGCTCGGTGTGGTCAACGAGCACGAAGAAATAACAGTCGCCAGCGACTTCCTCAAGAAGCTGAGGATTCGCGCACAGGGTGTCACGCACGTCGTCGGCAATCTATCAGGCGGCAACCAGCAGAAAGTCGTGATCAGCAAGTGGCTGTTCTCTGAACCCGAGGTGCTGATTCTCGATGAGCCGACCCGTGGCATCGATGTCGGTGCCAAATACGAGATCTATAACATCATTAATCAGGCGGTTGCGGCGGGTAAGTGTGTGGTCATGATTTCCTCGGAAATGCCCGAGCTTCTTGGCATGTGTGACCGCATTTATGTCATGAATGAAGGCCGCTTTGTCGGCGAATTAAGCGCACAGGAAGCCTCGCAGGAAAACATCATGCGGGCGATCATGCGAAATGGAGACATCAAAAATGCGTAAGGCACTCTCTCCGGTAGCCGCCGAAGGCGCCGAGGTCAAGACCAACGAAGTATTCGGAATGCTTAAGCGAGTCGGCAGTGAATACGGTCTGCTGCTGTCGCTCGTCATCATCATGGTGTTTTTCCAGGTGGCGACCAGCGGCGTGTTGATGCAGCCACTTAACCTGACCAACCTGGTGCTGCAGAACAGCTACATTGTCATCATGGCGCTTGGCATGCTCATGGTAATCGTGTCAGGTCACATCGACCTTTCCGTCGGTTCCACTGCAGGCCTGGTTGGCGCGCTAGCCGCCGTATTGATGGTTCAGTTCGAAATCAACTATGTCTGGGCAACCATCATCTGCATCATTGCCGGCGCACTGATTGGCGCTGTGCAAGGTTACTGGATCGCGTTCTGGCGGATGCCGTCGTTCATCGTGACGCTCGCGGGCATGCTGGTTTTTCGCGGCATGACAAACCTCGTTCTCCAAGGGCAGTCCATCGGACCGTTTCCGGATGCATTCGGCGCGGTGAGTTCCGGCTTCATCCCTGACCTCTTTCATGGACAAACGCTTCATATCACCTCGATTGTTCTTGGTGTGATCGTCGGCGTACTTTTCTTTCTGATCGAACTCCGACATCGGGCTGGCGCAGCGAAACACGGCGTGGAAAGTGGTTCGTTCCCCATGTTCGTGACGAAGAATGTCGTGCTGACGGCGCTGATCGTTTTCTTTTGTTATCTGCTCGCGTCCTATCGCGGCTTGCCTACGGTGCTCGTCATCATGGGTGTGCTGATCGGCGTATATACGTTCATCATGAACCGCACGACTATCGGCCGCCGGATTTACGCCGTGGGCGGCAATGCGAAAGCCGCACGTCTGTCGGGCGTCAGCGTCCCCGCGGTGAGCTTCCTCACATTCGTGAACATGGGAGTTCTTGCTGCGCTGGCAGGTCTGATTTTCGCCGCACGCCTGAATAGCGGAACGCCAAAGGCCGGCACGGGATTCGAACTCGACGTCATCGCGGCGTGTTTTATCGGCGGTGCATCAGCTTCTGGTGGCGTCGGAAAAGTTGTCGGCGCGGTTGTCGGTGCATTCATCATGGGCGTGATGAACAACGGCATGTCGATCATGGGTATCGGCGTGGATTATCAGCAGGTCATTAAAGGCATCGTTCTGCTCGCAGCCGTATTCGTCGACGTGTACAACAAGAACAAGGCTTAGCCGCTTCCTTACGCCAGGCCGGCCTCCCTGAATCAGCGAGCCTGATGCGCAGCGAACTTCGCTGAGATGCACACTTGATTCGTGAGCTTGCATCTCGAACATTTGGCCTGTTAATACGTATTATCAATGGAAATGAATATGGTCAAGCATATCGTGATGTGGAACGTTCGCGGCGAAACTCCCACGCAAAAGAAGGAAGCCGCGATGCTGGTAAAGACAGCGTTCGAGAGCTTGAGCGGAAAGATACCCGGGCTCACCCGGTTGGAGGTCGGGCTGGACGTAAGCGCCGTGGACTATGCGTGCGACGTCGTTTTATACACCGAGTTCGAAAGCCAGGAATTGCTCGATGCATATGCGTCACACCCCGAACATCTCCGAGTAAAGCAGATCGTGGGTGATATTCGCATCGCACGTCATCAGGTCGATTACGTTTAAGCGCGCAGCGTTGCTAACGACAATGGAAGTTAATCTCATGTATGAGTTCGTCTATACCACACAGGCGTCTAGGGTCGTATTCGGCGCTGGAAGCATGAAGCTGATTCAACAGGAAGTGGAGAAGTTAGGTGCTCGTCGCGCACTGATTCTTTGCACCCCCGAGCAGAAGAATCAGGCGGAAATCGTTTCTTCTCTTCTCGGTCCATCCAGCGCGGGGGTCTTCGACGGCGCCCAGATGCATGTTCCTATTGAGAACGCTCGTCGTGCCCGCGAATACGCGAAATCGGTTGATGCGGACTGTGCGGTGGCGATAGGGGGCGGCTCTACCATCGGGCTTGGAAAGGCAATCTCGCTCGAATCTTCGTTGCCAATCATCGCGATCCCGACAACATACGCTGGTTCGGAGATGACTCCTATCTATGGGATCACCGAAGACGGGCTAAAAAAAACCGGCAAAGACGTAAAAGTAATACCGAGGACTGTCCTCTACGATCCGGAATTGACGATGGGACTGCCGGTTCGTCTTTCGATTGTCAGTGGCCTGAACGCTATCGCTCATGCAGCGGAGGGTTTGTACGCAAAGGACGGAAATCCTGTGATGTCGCTCATGGCGGAGGAAGGCATTCGTTCACTCGCCAACGGCCTTCGGGGCGTGCACAGGAACGAAAAAGACAAGGCGGCGCGCAGCGAGTGCCTCTACGGTGCGTGGCTATGCGGGATGGTGCTCGGCAATGTCGGCATGGCTCTTCACCACAAGCTATGCCATACCTTAGGCGGGACATTTAATCTCCCTCACGCAGAGACGCACGCGATTGTTCTTCCACATACTCTTGCTTATAACAGCACCGTGGCGGAAGATGCGATGGGCCGTATAGCGAGGGCACTGGACGTCAAGTCGGCACCTGATGGCCTTTACCAACTCAATCAAGAACTTGGGGTTCCACAAGGTCTTCGCGATATCGGGTTGCGCGAAGTCGATCTCGAGCGCGCTTGTGAGGTTGCTCTGTCGAATCCTTATTGGAACCCACGACCGGTTGAGAAAGAACCGCTTAGGGCGCTGTTACAGCGCGCATGGGAAGGGGCATGCCCTACTCCGTAAGGCACGGATCCACGTGGTCGGCTCGTAGCGATCCCGACGGCCAACAAAATTTCGCCAGTCTAGCGCGTGCAAAATCGTTGGCGCGATTTTCTTAGCACAATGTTTTCCGGATGCACTAGCCGATGCGACACGGTAGCGTCGAGCCGCACACGGCGAAGCGCCCAAATCCTCGTGCGCCTTGTCGTGTTCGGGGTGGATGGTCTCCGCGATGATCTCACTCGCTGTAACATCTGCGCTTTGCATGAAGAACAACGTATCGGGGACGAAGACGAGCATATTCTGGCAACTATAGTGGCAGATTATCAACGCTTCGCTCTCACCTCTGTCATAAGCCGAATGGTCGACCTCTTCCGTTGCCTTGGTGGTAACGGATGGCCGCTTATGCATGGGGCGAATGAGTCATATCGACCCGTTGTTGCAGCCGCTCGAGCAAGTGCGATATATAGGGCCGCTTTCGAGGTACAGCAGGCATCCTTTTTAGTTCTGTCGGAAGACGAGAGCTCGGCCATCGCGGGCAGTCAGCTACCCGATCTTGCTTAGGTCGCTCCCTGACGCAGTTCGGCCGTTTGCGGCTGCACTATAGAGAAAAGTCCAAATCGCTATGAATATGGATACGACCCGGTGCGGTCGCACTCGAGTCTCCAGATTGGCTTTTTCCCATGTGGATCTCCTCTTCCTCGGTCTTCGTGTTATAGATGCCACGACGCGCACGCCATCGAACACGGCCGCCCGCGCCTTTGCATCGAACAACATCTTGTAGGTTTGGGTGAAGTAGGCGGTTAGCCAGAAACCGACCCTTCGGAATTCGGTGCAAATCAAGCGAAAAAGCAAGTGCAGCCGAAGCGATCCCCCCGCTGCGAGACTATCCAGGCTTACTTGCGTTCGGCGAACAGGCTTTGCAACTCGCCGTGGGCCATATAGTCGACAGCCATCGGGCCAGATTCGCCCTTTTCAACAAAAGCCCTGGCCAGACGGGCTGCGTGGTTCCAGATCACTTGCGGAATGCCGGAGCCGGAGGACAAGCGGACCACGCCCAGCTTTTGCAGTTCCGCGGAATCAGTCAGGCCGGGCCATGCCATGAGCGCGATCGGGATTGGCGAACCCTTGACCACGGCTTTGATGTCGTCGGCATGGGTCAGTGCCGGGAGGAAGATGCTATTGGCGCCCGCTTTGCCATACAGTTCGGCGCGCTTGATCGATTCTTCAGCACGCTTCGGCTCATCGACCAGTTGTTGCAGGTAAACGTCGGAGCGCGCATTGATCCAGAGGGCAATACCGGCCTTTTCCGCAGCAGCCCGCACGGCTTCGATTTTCGCCGCCAGCACAGGAGGTGCGTCCTGACCGTCTTCGATATTGATGCCGACGACGCCGGCGTCCAAGACGGGTTTGATATTTTCCGCGACTGTTCGGGGGTCGTCCGAGTAGCCGGCTTCGAAATCGATCGACAGGGGTACGCGGATCACGCGAGTGATGGCGGCAGCCACTTCCGCCTGCAGCCTTGCCGGTGCGAGATTTCCATCGGGATAACCGAGCGCCCAGAGTACGCCCGCGCTGGTGGTGGCGATTGCTTTGGCACCTTGCGCTTCGAAGATGCGCGCGCTACCCGCATCCCAGGCGTTAGGCAGGTTCAGGATCGGGTTGCCTTGATGAAGGTCGGCGAATACCTTGTCGAGTGTGCTCATTGTCATTTCCTCGTGAGTTGGCGTGAGTCAGCAGCGGGGTTTGGACTCAGTCAGGCGACCAGGGCGTTCCTGGTCATCATGGGTGGTTGAAGAGAATGGACGGCGCCTTCTGAATCGTGCCGTCGGCGTACGCGCGCATCTGCTTTTCCATATCGCGAATAGTCAAGGCTTCGCGGCGGGTGTCGCGGATCGAACGGAATTCAAATGCGGTGGTTGGCATGACTCGTCTCCTGTCAATCGTTTCCGGTGACGAACAGTCTGTTCTTCATGGTCTCGCAGAAGGTCCGGGAAATGTCGCGCGGCGTCTATTTCCGGCTGGCTCTAGCTGCATATCCGGGACTCCAGTCACGAGGTTATCGAACATACATGGGCTCATATCTGACCAACTGCGGGAATCCTTGATACTGGTCACTGTGATCGCCCTCGTGGTTTTCGTATCCGGGACGGGTCAGCAAACCACGCGGCTTCATCCAGCTGTAAATGGAACGCGCCGGCATCTCATGCCAGGCAATGTTGAAAGCGCCGATTTTTGGAAAGAACTGCAGCTCGCTGTAGGGCAAGTGATCGTGAATCCACCATGCAAGCGATTGCCAACGTCCCCCCTCGGCCAGTTTGTCGACGAACCAGGGCATGACGATGGTGGCCATCGCGCCAGAATGACCCGCGGCATCGTGTTGGTCCCAGATATGGCGCGCGCGATCGCGTTCTTTGGATGCGCAACTCAGGCCGTGAAGATTGCCGAATTCGTTCACCTCCGGTGCTCTGTATCCGGATCGTGGAGAGATGCGGCCGAATGTTGCCTGCAGAGGCTCCAGCAACAGTTCGCAAAGGTGCCGACCTGCGTCGACAGCGAGATCCGGATTGTCCGGAAGATTCGGAAACCCGTTGATGGCCGCGATTTCACTGAACATGAATTCGCGCATAAAGAAATTGCGCGACAGACGAGTACGACCCAGGTTTTCCAGACCACGAACAGTACGGACCGGTCTCATCTGTTGCTCTCCTCTTCCATTGAAAAAAGCCCGCGGGTGTCAATCCGCGCGTCACATCCCTTGCGCCGACCACGCAGCCTTCGATGACGCCGATCCGCCTGTGCTACAACCTCGCAGCTTTCGTCGTCATCGCGACCATGACGTAGTAGCCAGTGAGCCCGATCAGATCGACCATGGTCTCGGGTGTGAGAACTGCCGCACACCGCTCCCACGTCGCGCTGTCGATCTCACCGCCTTTCAGCAGGCACCGCACGAACTCGTCCACCACGAAATCCTCTTCTTGCGCATAAGGCGGTCGCTGGCCCGTGCGAATGGACTCGACGATTTCTTCCGACAGGCCAACCGCAATCGCCAGTGACGCGTGATGCGCGAAGACAATGCTCGCGTTCCATTCGGAGGCGACCAGCAAGATCGTGTGCTCGATCATGCGCTTCGTCAGGCGGCTATCGAACCGCAGATAGTTACCCACCTCCACCAGACCATTGGCGAGTTTCGGCGAATACAGCCAGGCCCGGAAAGGACCGCTGACGCCACCACGCGGCCCCCTCGACAATCGATCGTGAATGGTGCGCTGCTCAGACGTCAGGACGTCATACGGCAGCAGTGGGAAACGCGGCTCGACCATGGGTGAATCCCTCGTGAATCAGGCGTCTGGATGGAAAATGTTCACTTCCCCGCAGCGAACACTTCGACTTCAACCAGCATGCGCGGATTGACCATCTGGTTCACGACGGACAACATGAAAGCCGGTCGCACGTCGCCGAGGATCTCCGCGCGCACACGACCATAGGTCTGGATGTCGTCCTTGTTGATCAGAGTCGAGACGACCTTGACGATGTTTTGCGGACCCATGCCGGCCTTTTCCAGACCCTCGAGGATGTTGCCCCAGGCAAGGCGAGCCTGCGCTTCGATGCCATCAGGCAAGTTGCCGTTCTTGTCCATGCCGGGCGTGCCGGAAGTGATGTACCAACGCTGATTCGGTTCGATGATCAGCGCGTCGCTGTACTTGAAAATGTGGCGGGAAATGCCGACGTCGACGGTGGTGTGTGCCATGATTGTTTGCTCCAGTTGAGGTAGGTGACCGATTCATTGTCGACCTCTCACAACGGGAGGGAAATTGATGGCGCCGCTTTCAAGATGCCTGAGCACCGCTCGCGGACTTTCTGCACGGCAGCGAAAACCCGGCGCCACCGGATGGCTACTTCTCGTCGGCCAGCGACGCCCACAGGTGCACGCTGGCGAGACTCCGGTGCGGGCTGAACCTGAACATCAACCGACCCGCTTCCTCCGCGTCGGGACGCGCTTCGGACGGGTAAAGACGCTGCAGCGCGGTTGCCAGGCCGCTGTCCCCGACGGGTGCTGCGTCGGCGAATCCGGTTCGCATCATCACGTAGCGCGCCGTCCAGATTCCGACGCCTTTTTGCGAGACCAAAGCCTCCTGCGCCGCAACCGCCGAGCCGTCGATCAACCCCTCGATATCCAGGTGGCCGCCGGCAATCTGTTCGGCGAACGAGATCATGTAGTTGGCTTTGGAGCCGGAATAGCGGATCTTTCGGAGCGGTTCAATTCCAAGATTGGCGAGTTGCCCGGCCGTGGGATGCACCCGCATGCCGTGGATCTTCTCCCCGGCCAGGTTGATCATGTCGCGCCGCAAAGTGGCGGCGAACGCGAGATTGATCTGCTGACCCGTGATGGCCCAGCAAAGCGCATCGAAGGCGCTCGGCAGAAGTGGGACGCGCAATCCTCTGCGCGTTTTAACGATCTCGGGATGGCGCTCTTCGAATGCCGAGATATCGTTCGACAATCCCAGCATTCGTAGCGCCGATCGTTGCAGAAAGGCCATGCTCTCGCGGCCAAGGTTCTTCTCCGTCGTGACTTTCACCGTCGCGCGATCGGAGCCAATGGCAATCTCGATGATGGCGGGACCATCTGCGGTGTGCAACGCCTTCCAGATTCGCCGCCCCTCGGCGCGTTCACTCGGGCTGTTTGCGTCGCGCCCGTGATAGCCGACTGCCTCATCCGGACGATAGGATTCCGGAAGGTGCAGGGCAAAACCCTTCTTAACGTCCATCACGCTATATTCGGACGGCAACATCGCGTACTCGGCGATAAACGCTTCCTCGAAAATCTTCGTGGAAGGAAAACCGGCGTCCGCACCTGCGAACTCCGGTGGTCGCGCGGCGACGATCCCTTCGGCGGCGCGGCGAGCCTGAACTCGGCGCAACCACTGAGCAGCCGTCATGTGCGCGTGGTCGCGAAACAGATCTTCCAGTTGATCGGCAGGAAGATTGGCGCGCTGCGCCAAATCGTGCAACGAAGCAAATTCGGTGGGGCTCGTCGAGAAGCCGCGCTGGAGGTCGTGAAAAAGCGTCAGGCTCGCCTTCCCTCCATCATGAAAGCGGTCCGGGCGACAGATCTTGCAAGGACGCAGACCGGCGTTCTTTGCGGATGTCTCGGTCGTGAAAAGCTGGACGTCTTCATCCTTCGGCAATCTGACCGTGCATGACGGCAGGCCGTAAATGCCCGCCTTCATGTCGCCAATCAGGAATTTCCCGTCCAGTTGCCCCTTGCGGGCCAGCGCTTTATTCCAGCCAGACGTTGCAGACGGCATCAGGCGGCAGCCTTGTGCCGGAACCCGTTGAGACCTTCCAGCGCCAGCAATTGCGCTTTCGCCTTCAGGCCGCCGGCAAAGCCGGTCAAGTCACCGGACGCGCCAACCACACGGTGACAGGGCGCGATGATCGCGATTGGGTTCTTGTTACTGGCGCCCCCAACGGCGCGTATGCTCCTCGGGTTTCCGATCTGCCGGGCGATGTCTCCATAAGTGCGGGTTTCGCCGAAAGGGATACTCAGCAGCGCCTCCCAAACCTTGTTCTGAAAGTCCGTGCCGGCGAAATCCATCTTGACGTCGAATCTCTTGCGCTGACCAGAAAAATATTCGCCTAACTGACGTTCGGTCTGAATGAGGATCGGATGACTATTGTCTTCGCCGACGATGTTCAGGGGAACACGCTTCGCGTCGGCTTTTTCGTTCTCCCAGAGGATAGCGGAGAGGCCGTCGTCACTAGCGACCAACCGCAGACCGCCAATCGGGGATGGCACGTCCTTGTAGTAGTAGCTCTTTGTGAACCTGTTCGTGACCGTGTTCATGATTGCTTCCTCTGTAACAAATAATGGCCGATTTCGCAACGAAACGCAGGATACGATTCGAGTATAGAGAGCGCATGCTGAAGTGCTATGGCGGGGCCGTGAATCGAGACACGAGGACGCATTTCCTGGATTGTCAGGCACATTGCTACAACCAGCGCCGTAGATCGTGTCGAAATCCGCATAAAGGCAGCGTTCATCGAACAGCTGGACCTGGACTGCTCATCGCCCTACGCAACCGCGTCAGTTCACTCGCACGCCTATCTCACGCCCAACGGCTTTCCGGACACCTGAGCCGAGCTTTGAAAGTTGATACTGATCCGGCGTTCAGCAACGTCAGGTTCCTTGGGCACGCTATGCACCCAGTCGGTCTGGGCCCGGCCTCCCATGACGATCAAGTCGCCTGATGCCGGCCTGAACACAAACGACTTGCCCCCTGCCCTCGGTTTGATCAGAAAGCGGCGCGTTGCTCCGAGCGTCAGCACAGGAACAATCGTCTCGGAACGATGCCGTGAAATCGTGTCTCGATGCCAACTGGTGCTGTCCTGTCCGTCGCGGTAGAAGTTCATCCACAGGCCGTCGTAGCGGATTGCGTAGTGCTCGGACAATGCCTGACATGCGTCGAGTAGCACGCTTTCCGGCGCGTCCCGAACATCCCGGTATTCTCCCGTCAACCGAGGCTCACGGAACACCTGTTCGAACATACGGCGATCGCGTTGCTCCCATGCGACCGACGTGACGAGTCGATCGAGAAGCGCGTGCGAGCCCGACATCCAGCCTGGTACGACTTCGATCCAGGTGTGAGCGTCTAACGCTTGCCGCCTGGCCGAGGTGAAATCGAAATTTGCGGTCGTCAGCGATTGCGCGGCGCCAAATAGATCTTGCTGTATGGGTAATCCCATGATCTGGCCTCGATGAGTAGTGCGTGGGCGAAGGCTATGCACGTCAATTCGCGCTTGCACGTGCAGGTTTGTTGCATTTCACACTCCCCAAGGTTACCCCGGCACGCGACGTGAGAAAGCCGTTTCGTGTGTCCAATCGTCCGGATCCGGGTTCTTCGTGGATGTCTCTATGGGAAAGCTTCTCGCGTCGTCCAGGCACCCACAGTTCTTGAGCGAAAAGCGCTCACGCATCGAGATGCCACTGCACGCGGTTGCGGAAACCGCCACCCAGGTAGTCGGCAATCTCTCCTCCGCTCATGCGGCGGTACGTACAGGGAACGAGGGGTAAGCTTGGGACGTTCCGGACGATTGGACACCAGAGCCGGACCACCGGAGGCACGCAAGACGATTAAAATTCCTTGCCGGTCGCCGACCCACTTGCACCCATGCGGAACAGAAATCAATGAAAGCACCTCCCGTCTCCCGTATTTCGCCCCCGGATCTGAACAACCTGATGGCGCTCCTGGATGTCGAGGTGGTGGCGCTCTCCGAGTGCGTCGTCAACGAGGGATACCGGCTGGAGCTGGGAGGAAACGACGCGCCCGGCATCCACTACATTCTGAAAGGCAACGGGCGGATGTCATTCAACGGCGCGCCGAAGATCAACGTCGAACCGCATACGCTGATCGTCGTTCCGCCCCATACCCCGTTTATTCTCGAATCGAACTCAGGGAACGCCTCCAGGCCCATCATTGGCGTCGAAGGTAGCAAAAACGTGACGACAAGCGACGGCATCCGGCGCTTCCGGGCAGGCGACGACGACGATGAGCCGGAAATGGTGATGATTTGCGGATATTTTCGCGCGCAATACGGCTCTTCAACCGGCTTGTTCGAAGGATTGGCCGAGCCCATCGTCGAACAGTTCACGGTTGCGGACCGGCTCTACGACAAGCTCAACTCCGCCGTTGACGAACTTCTCAACCAGGAGATCGGTGCCGGTGCAATGAGCTCGGCGCTTCTCAAGCAGGTGGTGGTCGCGTTGCTGCGCCGATCGCTCACGTCGATCAACACCTGGGTCGAGCGTTTCGCCCTCTTGAGCGACCCGAAAGTCGCCCGTGCCTTTTCCATGATGGTCGGCAATCCCGGTGCCAATCACACAGTAGAAAGCCTGGCCGAGTGCGCGTTTCTGAGCCGCTCAGCCTTCATGGCGCGCTTCTCGAGCGTGGTCGGGAAATCACCCATGGCCGTCTTGCGCGACCTGCGCATGCGTCAGGCAGCGGCACAATTAAAGGCCGGCAGCCATACCATCGAAGCCGTCGTGGCCAACGCGGGTTACGAGAGCCGCAGCAGTTTCGTGCGCACGTTCAAGAAGATCTATGGCGTAGACCCAAGCGCGTACCGGGAAACCGCACTCGCGGAAGGAAAAACAGCCGGCTGACCAGCGGCGCTTCTTCAGGTAGGCGCTCAGCCGCCTAACACTCTTCGAGCTGGCCTCGCTCGCTTCGTAGGCGGCGGGGTCTCCTTTCGTCCTCGTCCAGCGACGCACGTATGCGGACCCGGGGACCCGTATTCAAGATCTTCTGCACACGGTACGGACTTAAAGTCACTCCACCGATAGCGCTCGCGATAAGTGTCCAGTGCGATACGCGCGTAATCGGCAACTGACTTGACGAAATTCTTCTGAAGGAAACAAAAAATGCTGAAGAACGTGGACCCCCTCCTGACGCCCGATCTACTTTACGCCCTGTCCTCGATGGGCCACGGTGACGAAATCGCCGTCGTCGATGCGCACTATCCCGCGGATACCGCCGGCCGCGCGTCTGTCGTCGGCAAGCCGTTGCATCTGGACGGCGCCGATTCCGGCCGTGCCGCGAAAGCGATCCTTTCCGTGTTTCCATTGGACGAGTTCGTGCCGAACCCGGCCGAACGCATGATGGTCGACAACGCACCGGACGAGCTTCCGTGCGTTCAACGGGAAGTGCAACGGGAGATTGATGCAGCCTTCGGCAAGCCGCTGAAGATGACGACCATTCCACGCAAGGAATACTACGAGCGCGCGAAGAAGGTCTACGCGGTGATCATCACCGGCGAAACTCGCGGATGGGGTTGCTTCATTCTCAAGAAGGGGCTGATTGTCACGCCCGATGCACCGGCGGACAAAGGCAACACTCATATTGCCAGCTACACGGTCTAAATCTCGTACTGCGGCTCGACAAACAGACGTGACGCAACAGAGTTCGCAGTCGCGGAAATTCGGGCAGAACGTCAAGGAAACGAGAATGGCGCTTTTTTTCAAAGTGATCGACTCCCCAATCGGAAGGCTCAAGCTCGTTGCCAACGAGAATCGCCTCGCGGCAATTCTTCGGGAAGTCGAAAGAAATAGTTGCGGGCGCCTGGAATCCATGACGGAAGACGCCGGGCGCCCGATCCTGGTGAACGCCGCAAGGCAACTCAGCGAATACTTCGACGGCCAGCGCGCGCATTTCGATCTGGCGTTGGATTTCTCTGGCACTGATTTCCAGAAAAGAATCTGGGATGCTGCGCTTGGAATTCCCTTCGGCGAGATGCGGACTCACGCAGAACTTACGGCGCAGCTGGGCAATGCCAGAGCCGCCCGCGCCTTCGGCACTGCCAACGGCGCGGATTCCATTGCTATCGTCACTCGCGGCATTCCGCTCGCCGACGGTCAGACGTCGGCTTAGGCTGATGATGGAGCGTTTGTTCGTTGCAACTGGATGGCGAGTTGCAGCGGGGTAACCGACCTTTGAACTTCCGGGCGACGACAGGTGCGACCGGCGGTTCCTGGCCGATGCCGGAAATCCGTCGGACGCCGGTGAGCGCTGCGATCCCATCGGCGGGCATGCTTCCGCAGTCGACCCTTAACCGCCTTTCGAGCCGATCCGAAAGCTGTGACTGGTTGGAAGCTGTAACGGCTGGCGCAGTTGCCCCCGCAGGCAAATTGCCGGATCTCGACGACATTCGACGGGCTCGCGTAGACGTCCGCAGTATTTCGGGTTCCGACGGCGGCGGGTGGCCGTTTCGGCCATCCGCCCACTGACAGTTTCGACTTCAGAATGGGCAAGGGAGGCAGCCTTACGCTGGCCGCATAAACGGACATTTGAGCCGATGCGGATGCGGCGGCAGGTCGCGAGCGTATCAGATGCCAACAACAACAAACTATCCTTGCCGCATAAAAATTAGGGAGCGCTTCTTGCCAGCTGGAGGTACGCAAGGGCATACTTTTCGGCGAACCAACCATAAATACGGGGAAAGAATGAAGAAGTTGGCAGCAGCAATCATAGGGGGTGCGGCCGTGCTCGCACTGGCAGCATGCGGCAAAGGTTCGGCCGATAGTTCGCCGCAGGCATTGCAGCCCGCCACAGCGAGCGCGCCGATGGCAGCGGAGACGCAAGCTCCTCCGCAGCACCACAATTACGCAATGGTCGACAACGGCACATACGGGTACGAACGTGCGCTGAACGAGGACGACATCAAGCAAGGAAAGGCAGTGAAGTCCCTCGCAATGATGCGCTATGTAGGGAACAAGAACGGCACCTATATCATCCTGATTCTGGGCAAGGATCCGAGTAATTCGGCCGTTGCCAATCGCGTCAGCTGCCAGTCCCCCTGCAAGTACGCCAAATCCGAGGTCCTGATGGGAGATGAAGTGGTAAGTACCGAAACGCTCCCCGCAGACCCAAGCTCTATCATGGGTGCAATGCTGGAGGACGCGGTGAATGGACAATTGACGCCGTACGGTCAGGATAGCGACAGCATCGCCATGCCGCAGCAAGCGCCGACACCGCCGGCTCCAGTGACGCAAGAGCCTGTGCAGCAAGTGTCGGCATCGCAGGGATCGGCCCCCGAGATTGTCCCGCCGCCAGTCGCACCTCAGGCGGAAACTCCGAGCCAAGCGTCATCGACTGATTATGGCCCGGCATCGTCGGCGCGAGCATCCGATCAAACGTACCAGACAAGCTTCGATTGCTCGGCGGCGCGCACGCTCACCGAATACCTGATCTGCCACGATCCCGATCTGGCGGCATCCGACCGCGAACTCGGCGATATCTATCAACAGGCCAAAGTCGCCGCAACTAACAAGGACGCATTTGCGGCGCGCGTTCGCAAGCAATGGAACTACCGCGAGAAGACGTGCCACGACAAGGAGTGCCTTGTTGCCTGGTATGCCTACCAGAAGGATGCATTGACCAAGATCGCCCAGACGGGCGACGTCAACGTCCAGTAAGCCTGACGCCCCGGCGCGAGGCGTGTAGCGATACGCGCCTCTTGTCGCGCAAATGTCTCAGCCAGAAATTCATGCGGGAGGCTCCCACAGCTAAACGACGCTTCTCGGCGCACTGGGCCGCGTCTGACGTCGGCCAGTTGACCGTGATTGATTGTTGGCCCCGCCGCATCTCGACGCGAATTTTCCTTTGATGATCATTCGCGTCGCTCAGTTGAAGTGGGACGAAAGCAGGTGGTAGGGGCGCCGCCGCTGACGGCTTCATTGCCACGACGTCACTGCCCCTCGGCGTTGCGCCGCTCTCCGCTTTCTCCAACCAACGCCGCAGCAAGTTGGCGTTCAGTTTATGCATCAACGCGATCGCGGCAACCGACACGCCTGGTCCCTGGCAGGCGGCCACGACTCCCGCTTTGAATTCATCCGTGTATCGCCGCCGCTTGCGGCGACCCGAAGGAGCATCCTGGTCAATAGTGTTCACTTGTCCACCTATTCGTTAGTGGACACGATGCTCCCAAGGCTGGCGCGTCGATTCAAGATGCCATCACCGGGCGCTTACACTAGGCCGGACGGGCAGCATGCGTGTTCAATCGACTGCCGGTCTCTTCAATAGATTTCGGACGAATTCCGCCTGACTGTCATCAATGGCATAGACCTGCTCGGCTGCAAGCCGGACGACTGTGGCGTTAAGCCATTCAACAAGTAAGGTTTTTTCCCAATGCAAAAGAAACTGAACTACTCGCTCATCTGGGCAAGCGAAGAAAACGAGCGTTGACGATATTGGCAAAGCAAGCACGCAACCCGGATGGTCAATGCCGGGCATGATGATTACAGGGTGGTCACTCGTCAAAAGTGAAACCTTTGAGTCGCTGAAGTCTCCGCTCCACCACCACATTTGATGAATTCGCTTAAACGCCTTGTCATCCATTATCAGCCCCGGTAACAACCGCTTATCGAAGTCCTCAATGAATCCCGGGGCAGATGCTTCGACAAACTCTAAAAGCGATTCCGCATCGCCTCCTTCCTTTAGTTTGTCGTATTCCTCGGGGTCGCTTTCAAGGTTTCTGCGCAGTTCCGCCGGAGCCTCAGAATTGAGTTGCGCCATGATCTCCGGCGACCGGATTCGCAACGACATGATAAAGCGCGTCCAAGCGGACCGCTGATCTTGCTTCAAGTCGTGCCCACGTCCTGCTGTTCGCATGTGATGTAGCACGCCGCCAGCGGGGTCATCGATGATCTTGGCCAGAAAGTCGGTTTCTATCCGTTGCTGCTCCTGAACCGGGACACCCTCAAGTGAATATAGCCTGTCAAGGCATGCCGTTGAACGAGGCACAACACGCTCAATCAAAAATCTGTCGCCTTTCCATTGGAACCGCGTTAAGCGAAGAGCTTGCGATTCGTCCGGCGTAGTCCATCCGTTCAGGTAAAAGCGCGGGACATAATGATGTTTTTCGGCACTCGCCATGTGATTCTCCGCTGGCCCGGAAAGTGAAATAAATCTTCTCGGAAAAATGCGCTGCGCTGCTACGTGAGCGTTAGCATAGCGCTCCCTGTAAGATACCGTTCGGATTCCTAGCCGCGCGCCATTGGCATCGGTAGGTGCTATGCCCGCTTTCATGTGCACACGCGACAATCAAACGAGTATCTATCGGCGATCGTGACTGGCCGAAAGTGGCCGATCAGCGCCTTATGCGACGGGCATTTTTCGGACCCGCAAGGGACCTTCGCATTGCCCAAAACGGACACTCAAAAATCGCGAATTCCGCCGCCTTGCCACGCTGTTAAACTCAGCGGACGGTGTATCAAACTTGTGAATTTCCATGCAGGCAACCGCCTAGGAATCGCCACCACCTTGATGCAATTCTGGATTTGCATGTCCGCGATCGGATGGGGTCTTAATCGCCCAAGGAACTGTATTGCAGCAAGCTCCCTGAAAATGAATATGAGAACACTACTGATATATGGCTTTACGACCCTGGTCGTCATGCTGTGTGGCTGCGCTTCAAATGTAACGCCCGGGGACAGGGACTATCCAACTGCCAACCCCAATCCATCCAAAGTGCTTGAGGTGCACGGTCGTATTGAACCTGGCGTTCCTGTGAGGTTTTTCGCCTATTGGATTGCCACGCGTGCCAAGATCTACCCTGTGGCTGATGGAAACTGCAACTACACGTTCAACTGGCTGGAAGGAGTGAGCGACCGATATTCCGTCGCGGTCCCGATTGCCATCACCTCGAAGGCCGATTCGTATGTGTTGTCGATGAATACCGACGCGTTCTTGCCGGGCAGATGCGGGTGGAAATTCTCTGGCCTGCTTGTCGCGCTAGAGAAGCAAGCATTCGACAATGGTTTTTCAGTAGGTGAGGCCGAGTTGGTTGTTTCGTACAACCCGTCGCTACCGAACTGGGCTGGGATGTTGAAGTCGACCGACAGCCATTTAGACGTGGATTGCACGCCTAGGTCTTACAATTCTTCACAAGCGCCGCACGACGGTGTTTATATGAAATGTGTCGACGCGGCGTCCGGTAAGAAGATTCGCGCCCTAGTATCAAATAAGGATAGCAGTATCTTCGAATTGAATATCAACAATAGCCAACGGCCATAGCGTTGGTAAGTGACTAATCCAGCTTCCCACGCCTCGCAGGAAACAAGCAAGAACGTTCTGCGCCTGCTTTTTGTTATGGCTCGTATGAACTGATTGTTGACGTTCTGGGAGGCCATGGCGAACGTCTCAAAGTGGCCGATTGCAGTCCTAAGCCGATCAAACACACACTCAGCCACTAATCGCCCCTCCGCCGGATCGAACTCACCTGAAACAGCCGTTTGAAAACGTCACGGCCGGTCGCTCGACATCTGAAATTTGCTCATCAACGGGATCGAGATGCGCTACTCTCTCCTCACCTTCTGATCGCATGAGGTGGGAAAATGCTAACGCGCTTTTTTCGTCACCGAGCCATAAAGAGTTACCTGCGCCGGCTTCTGTTTCTGCTCAGACGTGACTACGGGACAAATGATGTCGACGTGTCCTACACGGCAGATCAGATCATTGATTCGCTGCATCGGCATCGGTTGAGCAGTCGCTTCGAATGTTATGCCGTTGCGATGTTCGTCAACGAGGAAGCTTATGAGACCGCGCGCGCACGGCGAGGCTGGGTCAATAGCTACAGCGGCGTACGTGCAGAGATTGCTTCACTGATACCGAAAATGGACAGAGCGCCCGCTCCGGCGATCAACACGTGGGTTTATATGACCGCTGGCGAGTCGTCAGCACATGGGTGTCATAGTCACCACGATCAAAACTGCGATCACGGGGGAAACTAGATATACCTCGCTTTGTCTCTGGAACATCCAACCGCCCTCTCACGAAAAGATCCCATTCCGTCTTTTCTTGCAGCTTGCTTGCCAAAAAGCGGTCGATCGCGACCTCACCAAATCGGCCACAAACCGACGTCTGCACGAAGCATTGATTCGACATTGGAGTGGCCGCTCTTCCCCTGTTTTGGACCGACAGCGCCAGTCCGTTTAGGTCCGCCACAGCACGCTCTAGAGTCGCCCCCCCGTTGGCGATTCAAAAAGCGCGCTACCTTCGCCGCTGTAAACCGGTGACCCTTGCAGTAACCCTCTAAACCGTTCGAGCGGCTGACCGATGCGCACTCCTTTATCAATCATGAACTCGCGGATCGTCATTTCGTGCGCGCCGGTGCGCTTTTTGATCATTGATATAGCTCGCCTCAGACGTCCGTCCGCCTCAAAGAAACGAAGCAAAAGGATCGCATCGGCGAGATAGGTCATATCGACCGGTGCATTGGTCTCGCCGATAAGACCGTGCTGCGCGAGAACGAGCACGGTTGCGATCCCGTGCTGATTAAGATAGAGAAGAAGCTCATGCATCTGCAAAAGCATGAAACGCTCTTCAGGCATCGCGTGCAAATATCCGCCGAGGCTGTCAAGAACAACCATTTTCGTATCATTTTCTTCCACTGCATCGCGAATCATTCCCGCAAGCTCGCCTGGGCTCAATTCGGCAGGATCGACCTGCTTCATCATGAGCCTGCCCGTCTCAAGGTAGGGTGCGAGATCCATTCCCAGGCCCGCACATCGTTTGAGAAGAACCCGTTCAGCCTCATCGAAATTGAAGAACGTCACCCGCTCTCCGCGCTGAAGGGCTGTCAGGGCGATACGCGCGGACAAAGTGGACTTGCCCGCGCCAGACGGGCCGAGCAATAGAAGGTTGGTGCCACGATCGATCCCGCCCCCCATCATCGTGTCGAGCCCGTCAATGCCGGAACCGATGAGTTCGCTTTCCGCGAAAATATGAGGATGGTCGGCCGCGACTAACCGTGGGTAGACCAGCAAGCCGCCTTGCTCAATCGCAAAGTCGTGATACCCGCCTTTAAATTTCACTCCGCGCATTTTCGAGACACGCAAGCGCCTGCGCTCAGGGCCAAATTCTTTTGTCATTTGCTGCAGACTGACAACGCCATGAGCCATGCTGTGAACACTCAAGCCGTTGACTTCGTAGTTGAGATCGTCAAGCAGTAAGGCCGTGCTGTTGTGTTCCAGAAACCCGCGCTTGAGCGCGACAAGTTGCCGTCGATATCGCAATGCGCCTTGGGTCAGCAGGCGTATCTCAGACAAACTGTCCAGAACGACACGAACAGGTTTGATCCGATCCAGTTCAGCCAAAATGGCCTGGAGGGTTTCGCCTTGCT
This sequence comes from Paraburkholderia fungorum, assembly GCF_900099835.1. Lineage (NCBI taxonomy): Bacteria > Pseudomonadati > Pseudomonadota > Betaproteobacteria > Burkholderiales > Burkholderiaceae > Paraburkholderia > Paraburkholderia fungorum. Next base: position 1,105,049 of record NZ_FNKP01000003.1, on the reverse strand, counting down.
CAAGCTCGGCGATATTGATGACACTCTGATGCTGACTGGAATCGTGACTTAACTCAGGTGGTGTAAATGCGAGAATGTTCAACTCGTCAAGGACCCATCCATGCGACTTCCCAACGGCGAACACCTCCCGTTTGGTTTCAGCCAGGGTGATATACAGCACGCTTTCGCCCCGTTTGATTCCCTCAAGAAGGAATTGCAGTGCCAAGGTTGTTTTACCGCTGCCTGGGGCGCCTTCCAGCAGATGAATCCGATTTGCAGGAAACCCGCCAGACAGGACGTCATCAAGACCCGGTACGCCCGAAGGAACTGGCGTCGCATCGTTTTCGTCAAAGGTTTCGCTTAGCGATTTTGTGTTCAAGTTCGTGTGCTCCAGGTCCGAGAAGCACCACTCGGGTCGAATCGATGCTTGTGTATCGCGCGAGACGATCTGTCAGATTTGCACCAACACAGTCCGGTAAAGTGACAGAGCCGATCACATTATGCTCGTCGCCTGAGACGCCCCACCAATTTTGATCACTCATTGGTGCCCCCGGAAGTACGTGCTTCCAATAGACTCGGCTGTCTTGAGCAAGAAATCCCAAGTTTTAGCGGAGAGTGCACGAATGCGGTTTCAATATAAAAGATGGATTATTGATGCGACACCGGACATCTTCGAAGGGAAGTTCCAAGCACGTGCGCGGGTTGCGCCGGGGAATTTGGCTGACGACATACAGCCTGATCTCATCGACGAGACGGACCTAGGCTGTTTCGCCCGCGAAGCGCTCGCAGTCGAGCATGCCATTAACTGGGCGATTGCCTGGATCGACTCTTTGGAGGCACAACCGGTCGTTGGACGTTAAGTCAGCGCGACCTCTTGTAGATGGAGTCAGCCGTTGCAGGTACCGATATTGACCGCAGCATCACCTCACGGACGAAGAAATTTTCGGCTCGAGAGTTTCTGACAGCGCCTGCTCCGACGATTCTGGCGCACAAGGTTTCTCCAAGAGGTGGCATTTGATAGAGGCGGCTCAAGGCCCGAAGACGAATACCCACAGAAGAACGGCAAAGGTATTGCGCGGCTCGACAAATTTTTCCGCGATCGGGAAAGGCACGCTCCGCGCAGAGTGACGTCAAGCAACTCGACATCCAATCCACTCCCTCAGCCACAACCAAACTGGCGTCGCCGCCGGTTATCTCATACCCCACGCGTCAAGCTTGTCCCCAACGAACATTGAAGAGGCCTGTTTCGCCTCGCAATGTTGAACGGAAAGTTGGACAAAAAAATAGCCCGCCGGAATGCGCGGGCCCTCAAACACACTGCCGGTATCTAGGGTTAACCAGTTGCCGGGATCGCACACCATACGTGCGCCAAATCGCCGGATCAAGCCCGCACACCGCGTTCAATCCTGTTTATGCGAATCGCATATTACTAACCATTACAACGTTGCAATATCCTTGGTTGAAACGTTCCCGGTAGAGTGTCCAGGCCGGACTGACCTTTGCGGACGCTCCACAGCCCTCCTATCAATGTCGTGGGGGCAGCCCACATCCTTAAGCGACTTTCTTTGCAGTCAAGGCTTTGATCGCCCTGGATGCCATAGAATAGATCTATGCTGCAGCTTCCGTTCCGGTGAAATTCCCGACTGGCACCGTGCCCGGCAATTCTTAACCACCTTGAGGAGTTGCAATGGACAACCGTATCGCTATCGCCGGTACGCTGATGGATGCCTATCACGTTTGCGCGTTTTTCGACAGCCGCGAACAGGAATATGAGGCTCTCCTTCCCTACTATCGGCAGGCAGTGGAAGCTGGAGAAAAAAATTTCCACATCGTCGATCCGGCTCTTGCCGATGACCATCGGGCGAGGCTGGAGGCCTCTGGTATCGATACCCACGAATGCGAGGCGTGCGGCCAGCTGGAAGTAGTCACCTGGCCGGAGGCGTATCTCGACGACGAGGGCAAGTTTGACAAGAAACGCATGCTGGACATGGTCGATCGGCTCACAGGGTCTGGACGGGACGCGGGCTTCACCCGTCTTCGCATCATGGGAAACATGGATTGGGCCTTCGAAGACCTCTCGACCGCGCCCGATCTGATCGAATACGAAGCAGAGGTGAACGAGATTATCGAGCGTAACCGTCAGCCCGCCGTGTGCGTCTACGATATGGCCAAACTCTCTGGCGCCATGCTCATGGACGTCTTGCGTACGCATCCGCTTACGCTCATCAATGGTGTCGTGCAGGAAAACCCCTTCTTTATCCCGCCCTCGGAGATGCTGAAGGAGCTCGAGTCTCGCAGAATGCGGGCAGCCGCATAACGCCGTAGTGGATGATGCAAGTATGGCAAGACGGGCCAAATGAGCGGCGATCGATATGGCGATCAGAGCCCGGAAAGCGCGCTAAGAGACCTGATGGGCCTGCTCGCGCTGCCGGCGCTTTGGCCTGGACGTGACGGTACGGCCATTGTCGGGCTGATGGCACAGGCGATCGAGCGGATCGTTCCTCTGGACATCTGCTACGTCGACGTTCCACTACTACCCGACACGCCCCCGCTCGTACAGCTGCGAGTGCGCGGCACGCAGGTCGGCGGGGACGACCTGACCGGCTGGCAGGAAGCTATCAAGGGATGGCATCACATTCCGATTGGGACACGCGTCAGTCTGAACGACACCCCGCTCGGGCAGACAAGAATGCTACGGCTGAGCATGGGTTTCAGCTCAGGGCACGGCAGCATCTGGTTTGGCGCGCTGGCGCCGTCCTTCCCGACTGTCAATCAGGTTGCCTTTCTGCGGGCCGCCACCTCCCAGGCGGCCACCGGAATCCTCGCCGCGCGGGCGGCGCACGAGCGCGAAGAGGCAAACAGATCGAAAGACGAGTTTCTCGCGATGCTCGGCCACGAACTGCGCAATCCGCTGGCGCCCATCTCGACCGCTTTGGGTCTGATCCGGCGCGAGAACGGCAACACGGCCGACAAGTATCACCAGATTCTCGAGCGGCAGGTTGCCCATCTTTCCCGTCTTGTCGAAGATCTGCTCGATGTCAGCCGGATCACCCGCGGAAAAATAGAGCTATCGCGCGAAAGCCTGCGAATCGGCTCGGTGATCACGCGGGCCGTCGAAGCGGCCAGTCCACTCGTCGAGCAGCGCCAGCAACGGCTGTCGGTCGCCATATCCGACGACGGCGCTCTGCTCTACGGAGACCTGACGCGCCTGACCCAGGCATTCAGTAATCTGCTGAACAATGCCGCCAAATACACCGACGTCGGCGGAGAAATCTGGGTCAATGCGCAAGCCAGTGATAACCAGATCGCCGTCACTGTTGCCGACAATGGCGCTGGCATCAGTGCCGAATTGATGCCAAAGCTGTTCAGGATTTTCGAGCAGGGACGAACCACGATCGACCGTTCGGAGGGAGGACTGGGCATTGGTCTGGCGCTCGTCCGCAATCTGGTCGAACTGCACGGAGGTACGGTTTCCGCCTCGAGTGACGGCCCGGGTAAAGGCTCGATGTTCACGGTGACGCTACCCCTTGCATCCGGTGAAGAGGTTGCGAGGACGCTTCATCAAGGGGGGCGGGTTCCCGAAATCCGATCGGATCGCCCGGGTACGCGGGTTCTTCTGGTCGACGACAATCTGGATGGCCTGCTTTCCATGGAAGCCTTCCTGGCAGACGTGGGATTCGATGTGGCGACGGCATTCGATCCGTTGCAGGCGCTGGATCTGGCAGCCCAGTTCCGGCCTGACATTGCAGTACTCGACATCGGCTTGCCCGGAATGGATGGGTATGAACTGGCTGTCGCGCTGCGAGGGCAATCGCAGCACGCGGCCCTTCGACTGTTCGCGTTAAGCGGCTACGGTCAGGCGGATGATGTGAAACGCTCGCGCGCGGCCGGCTTCGAGCGACATTTCGTGAAGCCAGTAGCTCTGATGGATCTGGTTGATGCGTTAAGCGGCAACGAGAAGCCAACCACGTAGTGGCTGATCAGGGGCCGTCTGCCGATTGCACGTACCGGAGACGTCGACAACGGGTAGGTGAAGGTCGCAACCAGCCGAACCCCGGCCGGGCAGAGGACGGGACAACCGAGCTACTGACAAGCAAGCGGCATCTACGCCCGTTTTATGACTGCTTTGATCACTACCATATCAACTGCTCACGACCGCCGGGTTGGAAACGGCCAACATCTGCGTGACAGTAAGCATGGAATGCGCAGGAGCGGCGAACATAAAGAGTTCTTCCCGCCGCGCCGTTTCGATACTGAAGCGGCCAGCCATCCACGCACGCAGACCTGCCTCGGACGTGATGACGATGTTGCTGCGCCTCATCTCATCGGTCGGCAAGAACTGTCAGTTCTCCATCGAGTAGACCGTGTCTTTTCGCATGCACACTGCGCATGCCATGCTGGTAATCCTGCGACGTGGTCTCGAGAATGTTGTGCATCGCCTCGACAAGTTGACGGGTCGTTTCCGCTTCCTCTCTAGGAATCTGTTCGAAGGTTGGATCAAACGGAAGCGCGTGGATGGCAGAAACGGAATTCATGTGGAGGCTCCATGTGGGGAATTCGTGGGTTGCACGCAGAATGCGCAACCGCCGTGCCTATCGGGCACGAGGTTCCCCTCCATGGCTTGACAGCAGGGCCGCCGGACGTCAGGCCGCGGGCTTCAGTACAACCTTCGTCCAACCCTCGGCACGTTCGTCGAAGTGTTTGTAACCGTCGGCAGCCTGTTCCAGCGGGAGTTCGTGCGAGATGATCTGTGAGGGCTTCGCTTTACCGGCTGCAATCAGATCGCGCAAACGACGGTTGTATGCCTTGACATTGGCCTGCCCCGTGGCGATCTTCTGGCCTTTCATCCACAACTGACCGAAATCAAGTGCAACCTGCCCTTTCTTGGCGAGCTCATCTTCGGCCTTCGGATCTTCCGCAACAAAAACGCCCACCACACCAATGCCGCCCGTCGGCCGAACTGCCTTGATCAGGTTATTCATCGTCGCATTCGGCACCTCGTGCCCCTTGCACGTACACTGATAACCGACGCATTCACAACCGCGATCTGCGCCTTCGCCGCCGGTCATTTCAAGGATTCGTTCAGCCGAATTGCCGTCTGTGTCATCCACGGCAATCGCACCGATTTTCTCAGCCAGCTTCAGGCGATCAGGATGCGTGTCGACGACCATGATCTTGCTGGCGCCCCTGATTTGCGCCGATAGCGCCGCCATCAGGCCAACCGGCCCCGCGCCATAAATCACAACGCTTTCACCGGGCAGAACACCGGCCAGTTCGGTCGCGTGATAACCGGTCGGAAAAATATCCGACAGCATCACATAGTCATTTTCTTTTTCTTCCGAATCGGGTGGCAGGACGAGGCAATTGAAGTCACCGAATGGAACGCGCAGATATTCCGCCTGCCCGCCACTATACGGTCCCATTCCGGCGAAGCCATACGCTGCGCCGGCCACGCCCGGATTTGCAGTGAGACAGAAGCCCGTAAGGCCACGCTCGCAGTTCTTGCAGAAGCCACAGCCGATATTAAAGGGCAGACAAACACGATCACCTACCTTGATCCGCTCGACGCCCTTACCGATCTCAGTGACAACGCCCAGATTTTCGTGACCGAGAATGCGGCCCGATTCCATATTCGTACGGCCTTCGTACATATGCAGGTCAGAGCCGCAGATGTTGGTGGTCGTGATCTTCACCAATACGTCATTAGGACGCTCGATTTTCGCGTCCGGCATTTCCTTGACGGTGACTTTACGGGGGCCTTCGTACACCAGTGCTTTCATGTTGATCTCCAGAGAACGGCGCTCGCCGTTGTGGCGACCGTCCCTGCAGTCGAGCAGCAGGCGTGCCCGAAAAATCTGGTCTAGCGTTGTTCAACTTCGGAGTCGCTTCGTCGAGCTATCTGGCAGTGGCAATCAGCGAGTTCACCTTGACCGGCGCGCTTTTGTCGTCGAACGGTGGCTGAGGGATAAAACCTTTGATTACGCCCGGACCAAATACGAGACAGCAAGTCGACCCTCCATACTGGAAAAATCCAAGTTCATCGCCCTTCTGTACCCGCACACCAGGCAATGCTTCGATGATGCAAGAGGAGACATCAGCCATGCCGACAAAAATACACGCTACCTTGCCAATCGAGCGATCATCACATTCGATGACGATGATTGCCCGTGCCGCCACGGCCGAGATGTAGCCTTGCGAGTCGTTGAGCCCACCCGGATCCTCACCTTCAGAATCGGCGTTCGAGTAATAGGTGCCATCGACGGCGTAAGCGTGACAAACAACGCCACTCACCGGAGCGTGCCAGCGATGATAATTAAAGGCGCTGAGAAAGGCCTGATAGACCGAACCGCCTGCAAAGGTGGCCGCCAGTTCATCGTGCTTCGCGGCAAAGATGTCCCGCAATGAATAAGGTTGTGATTTGATCCAGAACGTGTCGTCGAGTTTGACGTCGTGCTGGATGTTGTAAGGGGCGGCTTCGCACGCGCTCACGATCGCCTTCTTATTGCCCGGTTCATCGACAGGTCGCATGCCTTCGCGAAAGCGTCGTGTGAAAAAATCGTTCCACGACGCAAAGCCCCAGTAAGGTCGATCAGGCTCGCAAATGAATTGTGAAAGTCCGATCCGCTTGTCAGCCTCGGGGGAGAACCAGCCGTCGGGTGGCGAAGCGCTCAGATGTTCGCGCGAATGCGGACCACTCAGAAAACCGCACCAGCAGTTCAGCACGCGCTTGAGATGCGTGTTCAGCGCCGGATCGCGAAACAATGCATAGCCCGACGGCATGCACATTGGCCAGTCCAGCAACGCATTCAAGGGGCAATGAATCAGGCTAGTCTCACTGAACGGCGGCGCATACGTCATCAGATAGTCGATCACATCGATCAATTCTTCGATGCTGCTATAGCCCAGAACGTAACCTGCGTCACGTGCCTGTTCGATGGCCCGCGTCAGGTCCATTCGAAGCACCGGATCGCCGGTAATCAACGCCGCCAGATCGGCAACCGCACTGGAACACTTCGCGCTTGCGGCACGCTCGCGCGCTTTTTTCGTAATCTCTGTCCGGTATCGAGCGAGGTGTTGTTCATGGCTCGGGAGCCACTCACCAAGGCGACGTCGGTTTGCGTTGACAGCGATTTTTCCGGTTTCCATCCATCATCCTTTTCAGGTCCGGGCGAGCGAACCTTTGACAGGTTACGACCGTCCCTCACCTCATTTGGCGCGAACGGGAGCAAGACTATTGTCCGGCTCTTCGAAGCCCTGACGAATCCGGCCAACCGTATTAGCGAGCGCTTCGGCGACATTAGCGACTTCGTCCTGCATATCCTTGTCGCGATCGAGCGTGGCATGACTCGTCGCGTACGGCTCGTAATAACCGATAAACCGGTCGAGTCTGGATTTGGCGCCGGCTTCGATAAAGCCCATCCAGTTGAGCCAGTCCGTTAGCGCCCGGCGGGAACCTTCAATACCCGCGACGTCGCCATGAACCACCAGCCCATAAGCTCGCCCGGCAAGGTGCTTTGGATAATCCCAACCCGCCAGTTCGATGCGTTTGGCTTCGTCGGCTTTCTTGCCGTGCGTCGATGTCGGATCAGGATTGCCGCCGTCCGCGCACACCAGGCGGTCTATGAGCTGCTTCAGAGGACCTGTGACTTGATACCAGTAGACCGGGGTAACGAAAAGCACTCCATGGCACGCCGCAAAGCGCTCATAGATTTCGTTCATCCAGTCATTGACGAGGCCAAGCGAATGATTGGGATAGCAACTGCACGGCCAATGGCATAGTGGCATCGCTGTCGATACGCAGCCTTTGCACGGATGAATATGCAGATCGTGTTCGGAATTCAGACGTGAGAGGTCGAGAAAATCCACTTCAATGCCATGGCTCTCCAATCGTTGCTGCGCAAGCTTGCCGAGTCGAAAGCTCTTCGACATCTCTCCCGGGCATGTGAAATCGTTGCGTGATGACGCATTGACGATCAATACCCGTGAACGCGTCGATTTATCCTGCTGCTTTTTTTGCGCGGCCTTGATGCGTTCACTGGCCGTTCGCCACTCCACCGAAAGATCGTAGTCAGGATCTGCAAAGCCGAGACCCGCCTTGTCGGTCACGGGCGACTTTCGGGACTCGCAATACGCGTCCCATGCGATCGATTCGAGCCGCGACAGCGACGCATCTTCGACACGAAAAGCCGGGTCGTAGAAACGCCCCATAAAACGTTCACGAAACGCTTCGCGCGACATCTTTTCCGTGACCTGTCCCTTGCGAACTTCAATTGTCTGATAATTGTCAGGCTGTCTGGAATCGGTGTTCATGGCGCCTCGCGTTGTACATGGGTCATCCGGTCGATGAAAACAGGATGAGCAAATGACATACCCGTTCCATAGCGGATTGGCTCGCTCTTCCGCGACTTTTCAAACCTCGTCGGACGTGTCGCAGCGAGCAACGTGTCACCGCAGATGTGCGAATGCGGCCGTAAGGAACACGACTTGCGGGAGCGGTAGCACCTCGTCCTGGGCGTCTTTGGTTGCATCGTTAGCCCAAGACGCCACAGAGATTCCCCGATCTCGTGTATCGCATCAGGAGTTACTTATGTCTGAAACCCGCAATCAATTTGGCATGCAGGACCCCACCAAGCAATATCCTCAGCCGCCATTCGAGCGACAGCCGCAATCTGCGCCCGGCCTCGCGCAAAAAATGACGCCAAAGCCCAATCACGGCGAGACCAGTTACAAGGGATTTGGCCGGCTCGCTGGCCGGCGGGCGCTAATCACTGGCGCCGATAGCGGAATTGGGCGGGCAGTTGCGATTGCGTTCGCCCGCGAAGGGGCAGATGTCGCGCTGAACTATCTTCCGAGCGAGGAAGCAGACGCACGCGAGGTAGTCGGTTTTGTCGAGGAAGCGGGCCAAAAAGCAATCGCCATCCCCGGCGATATCAGCGACGAGGCCTTTTGCCGCCAGCTTGTGGATCAGTCGGTCAAACAGCTAGGCGGCCTTGATATTCTGGTGAATGTGGCGGGTAAGCAGGTATTTGTCGAAAATATCGCGGATCTCACTACGCAGCAGTTGGAGGCGACCTTCCGCACCAATGTTTTCGCGATGTTCTGGCTGTGCAAGGCGGCTCTGCCGCACCTACCGCCCGGCGCGACCATTATCAACACGACGTCGATCCAGAGTTATCAGCCAAGCCCCGGTCTGCTCGATTACGCCTCCACCAAAGCAGCCATCACGGCCTTCACGCATGGACTCGCAAAACAGGTGATCGGCAAGGGCATTCGTGTCAACGCGGTCGCACCTGGTCCGGTATGGACGCCTCTTCAGCCGAGCGGCGGACAGCCCCAGGAAAAAGTTGAGGAATTCGGCTCGGAGGCACCGATGAAGCGTCCCGGACAGCCCGCGGAACTCGCACCAATTTACGTGCTGTTAGCGTCGCAGGAGTCGAGTTTCGTAACGGGCGAAGTGTATGGCGTGACGGGCGGTAACCATCTGCCTTGATGGAGCTTGAGCGACTGCCGCTGGCCGAAACCGGGCCGCCGCCTCAGTCTTTTTATTTTGCCGTGGTAACGGGGGGTTATCGCGCCCCGTTCGGTTCGTGCAGGCCGCGGCGGCGGCCCTTTATCCAACGTCGGCATCTAAAAAAATTTACCGTTTCAATTATCTCAGTTTGATGCGACTTCGCCGAGTTGTGCTGAGGCAACCATGAGCTGAGAGTCAGCAATATCTGCCGCTCGCCATAAAGAGAAGATCGAATCTTCTGTTCAATGTTTATTAGCGACGCCGGAACGGTCGCTTCTGGCGACGGCCAACTCAAGGATCGCGCCCCATAAGGGCGCCGGTGCGTTCGGTTAGCTCTGCCAGCGTGGCTTTCACAGAAAGCGAACATTCTGCGTTGAAGCGACACAACGACCGAACTGCGCTTTTTTGAGTGAGAGTGAGAATGAATAATTCGAGAAAGTCGTTGCTTCGAAACTATCTGCCGGCGAAGTAATACACCCGATCCCTACCGATGTTTCGATGACAGAAAACGCACGCGCCGATCAATTCCGAGCGAACCGGGCCTAAATTATCGAACGGGGATATTCACATACTTACCAGCCGAGCCATCACGCACCCATTACTTCTGATTTCCGCAGTCGCACCGGTATCGATTTCGACGCCGGCACGAGACTGTCCTTGGCGTGATGCGATAACGGGATGAGCCGGTTGCATTCGGGGTAATAGCCCATGACACAACCGGCCGGAATATCGAACGCATGCACGCGCATACCACCCACTTCGCGTATCACATCGTCTTTCGAATCGGTCACGGCAGACACTTCGTCGCCCTCCGCGAGATCGAGTCTCATCATGTCGTCGCGATGCATCAGCAAAACGTTACGCGTACCCAGCACGCCACGAAAGCGGTCGTCCAGCGAATAGACCGTGGTGTTGAACTGGCTGTCGCCACGCGTTGTCATCAGACGAAGCACGCCGGGACCGCTAGATGGCATATCGGCGTCTTCATCGAGCGTATCGGGCACCACAAAATTTGCTTTGCCATTAGGCGTTTTCCATTTGCGTTCAGCGGCCGGTATCGGTCGATGAAAACCGCCGGGTTCGCAAAAGCGCCGATTGAAGTCAGCGAACTGATCGGGATAGGTCCGCTCGATCGCTTCGCGGATCGTCGCATAATCGGCGACCCACGAATCCCAGTCGACCTTTGGGTTGCGCGGCAACAGCGCCTTGGCAATACCGGCCACGATGGCCGGCTCCGACAAAAGGATTTTGCTGGCCGGGTCTGCATAGCCGTGTGAACCGTGGACGCACGCCGTGCTGTCCTCGACGCTCACCCATTGTTCGCCACTCGCCTGCTGATCAATCTCGATGCGCCCGAGGCACGGCAGCAGATAAGCGACTTCGCCATGCAGCAGATGACTGCGATTGAGTTTCGTCGCAATCTGCACGGTCAGCCTCAGCGAGCGCCACGCCGCATCCATCACATGGTGATCCGGAATCGCCACCTGGAAATTCCCACCGAGCCCGATGAACGCTTTGACCTTCCCGTCCAGCACACCCTGGCAGGCTTCTACGGTACTCATACCTTTGTGGCGCGGCGGCTCGAAACCATACAGCTTTTTCAACGTATCGAGCGGCGCCAGTTCCGGCTTTTCCGTGATGCCGACCGTGCGCTGACCTTGCACGTTCGAGTGCCCGCGTATCGGGCAGATACCTGCACCAGGCCGGCCGATATTGCCGCGCAACAGCAGCAGATTGGACAGCATCTGAACGTTGTGCACGCCATTGCGATGCTGTGTGATTCCCATCCCGTAGAGCACCATGACCGACTTCGCGCGGGCGTATTCCGAGGCGGCCGCAGTGAGTGCGTCACGCGTCAATTGCGAGCGAGACTCGATCTCGACCCAAGTAGTTGCACGCATTGCCGCAGCGAATGCTTCGAAGCCTTCCGTGTGTTCGGCAATGAACGCCGCGTCGAGCACGCGAGGCGCTCCATCTCGTTGTGCCGCGTCATCCCATTCGATCAACAGTTTGCACAGACCTGCCACGGCCGCTGCATCGCCGCCAATGCGCACTTGATGATATTGCGTACTGATGTGCGTCTGCGCCGGCGTCAGCATGTCGAGCGGCGATTGAGGATTCGCAAAACTTACCAGCCCGCGCTCTTTAATCGGGTTAAACGTGATGATGTGTGCGCCCCGCTTGCGTGCATCCTGCAATTGATGCAGCATCCGCGGCGCATTGGTGCCGGTGTTGTGGCCAAAGAAAAACATGCAGTCGGTGTGTTCAAAGTCGGCGAGCGTGACCGTGCCAACAGGTGAACCGATGGTCTTGGGCAAAGCAACGGACGTGCTTTCATGACACATGTTGGAACTGTCCGGCAAATTGTTCGTGCCATACATGCGAGCGAGAAGTTGATACAGGTACGAGGTTTCGAGCGACGCCCGTCCGGATGCATAGAACACGGCTTCATCGGGTTCGATTGCACGCAACTCTTTTGCGATGTCGGCGAACGCGTATTCCCATGTTGTTTCCACGTAGTGATCGGTGGCGGGGTCCCAGCGCATCGGCGCGGTCAGCCGTCCCGACGATTCGAGTTCCAGGCCGCTCCACGCTTCGAGTTCGGACAGTGTGTGCTGCGCGAAGAAATCAGGATCGATATGTTTGCTCGTGATCTCCCATGCGGTCGCCTTCGCACCGTTCTCGCAGAATTCGAACAAATGCGGGTCAGCCGGTTTGGCCCACGAACAGCTCACGCAGGCGAAGCCGTCAGGTTTGTTCTGGTGAGAAAGAATCGCGCTGCCATGCAGCGCGACGTGCTCCTGAATCAGAATCGTGGCAACCGCTTTCAACGAGCCCCACCCACCGGCCGCGTTTTTATATTCCTTGATTGTGCTGTCCGTGCTCATGCCGTCTGCTCCTTGCGCGATCGCCGCTGACACAGCCTGCGATTGCGCACGGCTGAACACTTGCGGGTCCGCAACAAACGGACCCGCGCATCGTTACGCGAAGTGTGCCGGTCATTAACGTGGTGTTACCCGTGTATGGGGCACCCATTGAAGCGCCCCCGAAATTCCGCCGACATTTCATAGGCCGGCTTGCGTGAGCGCATCACACCTCCAAGCGGTCGGTGTTCCGCAATGCCATGCCACGGACTGAACGACAAACCGTCGTCAATGGCGGCAGACCGAGCCTCTGTCCATGCAGGTTGCGCCGGTACCCGAATACGCGCGACTGCAATATAAGGGCTTTCGTCCTCCGGCCATTTAACCGAAGCGTCCTCGATCGGCATCTTGCCGATATCGGTCGCGAGTTGCACACGGACCTCCCATTCGCCGCCGCGCGTGGCGAAAAATTCGTTCACCGCATCGCGCAGCGCGTTCGGGTGACCATTGACATCAAGTGGTGCGTCAGTCAAAGCGGTAAGTTCTTCGGAGACCGGCACGACGCTTAGCTTGGCAAAATACTTGCCATAGAGAAACGGGACGGCCGTGAAAAAATTCTCGCCGAGGATATGTGTTTCCGGATGTCCGCCCAGACTTTTGAGCGTGCCGCTCTCGCCACCGACCGCCTCGACCACTTTCTCCGCACCACGCAATACAGCCGACAGCACTTTCTTACCGGTCGGCGCACGGTCGGTTGTTTTGGCCAGTAGTTTCAAACTCGAAAGAAAGTCCTTGGGCGTCGCCGCCGTAAATGCCGGCGCGTTGATCATCACAAAGTCCTGGGTGGTTTCCGCTTCGCTGCCTGGCAGGCGCGCGCCCTCTACATCGGCAATCTTGAGCGCCAGTCCACGCGGCGTTGAAACGCTATCGTCCAGGATGTCGCCGGGATTAGTCGACAGGCGCATCACGACTTTGTGAGTGCCCGGGCGTGCGAAAACGCCTTGGCTGAGTTCCGGCGGCAGGTCGGCAAGAACGCTCAGTTCCCCGTCGAGCAGACCGTGACTCTTCGCGTGCACGCTACGGACGCCATGCTGGTAATCCTGCGAGGTGATTTCCAGAATACTGTGCATCGCCTCGACAAGTTGGCGAGTCGTTTCCGCTTCATCTTCGGGTATTTGTTCATACGTCGGATCAAACGGCAGCGCGTGGATGGCAGACGCGGTATTCATATGAAGACTCCATGTGGGGAATTCGCGGGTTGTGCGTGGAATGCGCAACCGCCGTGCCCAGCGGGCCCGATATTCCCTCCACATCATTGCGCCGTTACAGATGCTGATTCCAACGGCAGTTATATCCATCTTCTCTCACTTCGCGATCGGTACTGCCGGCCGCCTGATACGTGATCAGGGCGGCAGCACCGCTGCGCCAGGCGGATGACTTCAGTACAACCTTCGTCAACCGCCGGGCCCGTTCGTCGAAGGTGCTTCTGATGAACCAGCAGGACATCGAGCGACAGGGTCTTGCGGCCGATTCGGAGGTGTCGCTGGAAGCCGTCTCGCCGGATCACGTGCAGCGACGCGTGGACAGCTTTCGCATCATTGCGTTCGACTTACCCGCCGGATGCATCGCCGGCCATCAATTGGAACGCAATCTGTCGATTCCGCTGTCGCATCATGCGAAGAAGAGCAAGCTGCCGGCGGCACAAGCAATTCAAGTCCGCATCGTGACGGCGCGTGCCGCCGGAGGTACTTGCGTGCCCTTCCCCGAGTTGCTTCATTTGTGTAGCGCGACGCGTACGTCGGACACGTCGCGCGTGGTCACAGGCTCTGCTGCATTGCCCCATGTATTGCGAATGAACGTCAGCACGTACGCCATTTCTGCATCGGTCAGCTTGCCAGCAAACGACGGCATCTTGCGCGACTCGGGTCCCTGCTCAGTGTGCGGACTGCCGCCGCCCTCCACTAGCAGGCGCACGAGTGACGTGGTCGATGCTGACAGAACTGCGGGATTGCCAGCAAGGCGCGGAAATTTTTGCGGCACGCCCGCGCCATCCATCTGATGGCAACGCGCGCAGTAGGTCGCATAGATGCCCGCGCCCGGTCGTTCGACATCACCCGTTTTCAACGACTGTGCCGTTTGCAGCGCGGCGCGTGATTGCGCATTGAAGTGGCCGCTCGACGCACGCGGCGGCAGGCTTTTCAGATAGACGGCAATGGCGGTGAGATCGTCGTCGTTCAGATACTGCGTGCTGTCTTCCACAACCTGCACCATGCTGCCGAACGTCACCAGTCCGTTGCCGTGGCCGTGTCTGAGAAACGCGGCAATGTCCTCGACCGAGCTTCGTCCGAGACCCGAGCCGGGGTCCGCCGTCAGGTTTGGCGCGAACCAGTGGTCGTTCGTACCGCCTGTCAGATACGCATCGCGCGATTCGCTATAGCCGCGCTCCTCGTACGCGGGCCCGCGGGGCGTATGGCACGCGCCGCAGTGTCCGAGCGATTGAACCAGATAGGCACCGCGATTCCATTGCGCGTCACGCCCGGTCTCCGGTTTGAACGCGCCGCTTGGCGCGAACGTCCAGTCCCAGAACATCAATGCCCAACGCTGGTTGAACGGAAATGGCAAGCGGGTTTCGGGTGCGGGCGTGGAAACAGGTTGTACGCCGTACATGAAATAGCTGTATAGCGCGTGCATGTCGTCGTCGGTGATCTTGCTGAATGACGGATAGGGCATCGCCGGATACAACCGCTTGCCGCCGCGTGCGATACCCTGGCGTAGCGCCCGGGCGAAGTCGTCATAGCTATATCGCCCGATACCGGCATGCGGATCGGGCGTGATGTTCGACGAGTAGATTGTGCCGAACGGTGATGCCATCCCGAGGCCGCCAGCGAAAGGCGCCGACAATGCTGGCGATCCGCCTGGTTGGGTCACGCGCGGCGCGGCGGTATGGCAGCCGGCACAATCGGCCGCCTTGGCGAGATAGGCGCCTCGAGCAATGGTCGCGGCATCTGCGCTGCTCGCCTGGGCGCTCGCGCCTGCGCTACTAGCGCTCGCTGCGGCCACCGGTATGCGCGCTGATGCGAAAGCCAGAGCCAGCGACAAACCAGCCGAAACCATGACCGCACGCTTCCATCCACACCGGTTAGCGGAAGAATTGCGAATCGGACTCTCGCGGCGGCGGCACATGATCACCACCACCTGCACGGCGACACGATCGCCAACGCGACATCGGTCGCGATCAGCGCGAACAAAAAAAGCGCACTGCACATTGCCGCGACGCGACTCACGAACCACGCCAATTCCGCTCTGGTTCGCGTGGTGCCGCCCAATATCCCCCATCGCTTTGGTCCGATCCGCCGGATGTTGCGCCACGCGAGCAGACTGCCCGCGATCCCCGCCAGCAAACATAGCGCACTGAGCACGAACAGAGCCGTGCGCATCCACGGGAACAATGGTGCGTTAAGTGGCGCGCTGTCTGGATAACAGCTTTGTGCCGCCAGTGTTTCGGCAACGAGCATCTGTACAAGCCACGCGAACGGCGCGATCAATAATCCCGCCACTATCTGGCGCATCGACGGAAAGGACACCTCGCGAGGCGCGACGTCTTCGCTCATGACCATCCCCGGAACAGATAGGGCGACAGATACAGCGTGCTGAAAATGAAGAGCCAGACAACATCGACGAAATGCCAGTACAGTCCGCCGATGGTCAACGCGGCGCATCGCTTTTCGTCGAAGTAACCGAGTGCCGTCCATAGCAGCAGGAGCAGCAGCACAACAATGCCGACCGCCACGTGCGCCATGTGAAAGCCGGTGATCGTGAAGTACAGGGAGCCATAAAGATGGGTCGTCAACCCGTAGGGATGATCGTGCCACTCGATCAACTGAATACCCATGAACGTGCAACCGAGCACCACACCCACCGCCATCGACGCTACGCCCCAGCGCAAACGCCTGCGCCGCACGCAGCACTCGCACAGCCACACGAAGCCACTACTCGATAGCAGGATGACCGTGTTCGCGATACCGAGTCCCAGCTTCGGCAGCCCCTCGGGCGGCCAGTGCTGGGTACTTTGCGAAGCCAGATACAGGTACGAAAAGATCAGATAGCCGAACAGCGCGCCTTCGGTAGCAATCAAGGTCAGGCATCCCCACCAGCCGCCCGAGCGCTCTCCGGCACTGCCGACCGGCAGAAGACGCGACGATTCGGCCGCTCCATCCGGTGACTGGTTCAGATCGATGGCGTCGCTCATATCAGGCTCCCGCGTCGTGCACGGCGCTCGGCTCGCGCTGGATCAACGCACGCTCCGGCCATAACCACGCGATGATCGATAGCGCACAGCCCGCCAGCATCGCGCCCGACACTATCCACGCGCCGACGGCGAGGCCCGCGAATACGAGCGTTGCAAATACGGCGAGCCAGAATGGCGCATACGAATCGCCGGGCATCTTCAGAATCACGTCGGGCAGCGCTTCGAGCGCAGTCGTGCCCAAAGCCTCACGCCCGTTCGCGAGCATGTAGCCCTCGTCGAGACGCGAGCGTGTCTGGATGCTCACGCCCGGCTCGTCGGTGCGGCCCTCCCACAGCGGATGACGGCTCGCGAGCGTCGGCACGACAGCAAAGTTATACGGTGGCGGCGGAGAACTGGTCGACCATTCGAGCGTGGGCGCGTCCCATGGATTGTTGCCGGCGGGCTGGCCGTTCTTCAGGCTGACAAGGAGGTCGACGAGAAAGATCAACACACCCACGGCGAACAGAAACGAGCCGAGCGACGTGACGAGATTCACCGTGTTCCAGCCCATGTCGGCCGGATAGGTGTAAATGCGGCGCGGCATGCCCAACAGGCCCGCGATATGCATCGGGAAGAACGCTACGTTAAAGCCGACGAACAATACCCAGAAGCCAATCTTGCCCAAGCGCTCGTTCATCATCCTGCCGGTGAATTTCGGAAACCAGAAATAGATGCCGCCAATCACCGGAAAGACGTTGATGCCGAGCAGCACGTAATGCAGATGCGCGACAACGAAGTACGTGTCGGTCAGTTGCCAATCGAACGGCACGGCAGCGGTCATCACGCCTGACACGCCGCCAATCACGAACAGCAACACGAATCCCGCGAAATAGAAAAACGGCACGCGAAACACGGGTCTGCCGGTCCAGATGGTCGCGATCCATGCGAACGTGGCAACCGCGCTCGGAATTGCAATGACCATGCTTGCCGCACCGAAGAACGACAGCGCAAGCGCCGGAATACCGGTCGCAAACATATGGTGAATCCACACGACAAAGCCGATCACCATCGTCGCGACAGTGGAAAGCGCGACTGGCCCGTAGCCGACCAACGGCCGCCTGCAGAACACCGGCAATGCATCGGACACAATGCCCATGGCGGGTAGCACAACCGCATAGACCCACGGATGCGCGAAGATCCAGAACAGGTGTTGCCATAACAGTGGACGGCCGCCGTTCAGCACGTCGAAAAAATGCGTCCCGATCCGGCGATCCATCCATAGCAGCAGGAATGCAAGGCTGACCGAAGGCACCGCCAGCAGGTTACCGCCCGATGCGGTGAGCGTGCCCCACACCAGTACCGGCATCCGGTCGAGTGACATACCCGGCGCGCGCATCCGCAACAGCGTCACTACGAAGTTCATCGAGCCGACCGTCGTCGAGATGCCGAGCAGCACCATGCCGAGTGCGTACACATCGATATTCGGGCCGGTGCTGTATTCGAGACCCGAGAGCGGCGCGTAGTTGAACCAGCCCGCGTCCGGTGCCTGCCCCGTTGGGAAACTCGCGTACAGAAAAATGCCTGCAAACAGAAAGACCCAGTACGACAACGCATTCAGGCGTGGAAACGCCATGTCGCGCGCGCCAAGAATTAGCGGCCACAGATAGTTCGAGAAACCCGACAGCACAGGCAACGCATAGAGGAAAATCATCGTCACGCCGTGCATCGTGAAGAGCTGGTTGTACTGTTCGGGCGTCAGTATTGTCGCGTTCGGACGCGCCAGTTGAATGCGCATGATCAACGCCTCTACGCCGCCCATCAGCAGAAACACGAAGGCGGTGACGAGATAGCGCAAACCGATGGTTTTATGATCGACGCTCGACAGCCATCCGCGCCAGCCCGGTGGCGTCTCCCATATCTCGTGCAGACGCTTTTCTTCGGCACTGCCCGCCAGCACCCGGCCGGTCTGTGGCCTACGCGCCAATGACGGCGAAGCGGCTGACTCATTGCGTGTGTCGCGCTGCGGTTCTTGCGGCGACGAAGCGCTAGCAGTGCGGTCGGACATCGTGAACGCTCCGTGTCGTCGGCAGAAACTTCGTCAATGGAGGGTCGCCAGATATGCCGAGAGGGTCTCGGCTTCCGCGCCGGTCAGCGCAATATCCGGCATCAGCGATTCGGGCTTGATCTGCTGCGCGTGTTCGATCCAGTCGAGCAGATGATCCGGCGCGTTGATCAATGTTCCGGCTGCGATTGTGCGGCGCGAGCCGAGGTGCGTGAGATCAGGGGCTTGCAAGCCGTTTGCGTTGGTGCCACGAATCGTATGGCAACCGGAGCAACGATCGATGAACAGGTGCTTGCCGATGGCGATGTCGGCAGCGTCTGCTTCCTGCTGCTGCAAGGCGGCATTCCGGCCCTGTGCGCTGCGCCACGCATCGAAGTCGGCGGGGCTTTGTGCGATCACTTCGAAAGCCATATGCGCGTGCTGCGCCCCGCAAAATTGCGAGCATTGCCCGCGATAAATGCCGGGCTGGTCGGCCTGAATCCATTGCTCGTTCGTTTGACCGGGAATCGTCTGCGTCTTTCCCGCGAGTTGCGGAACCCAGAATGCGTGTACGACATCGGCGCTTTTGAGCAGAACCTTCACGGGTTCGCCGACAGGAATGTGAATCTCGTTGGCCGTGCTGAAGTCGCGGGACGGGTCGGGGTCGTCCGTGTAGTCGACTTTCCACCACCAGTCGTATGCCGTCACTGTCAGTGTCAACTGAGGATGCACAGCAGGCGATGCGACGGATTCGAGTGTGACAAGAATGTAGACCAGCATTGCCAGCAACGCGACCGACGATATTCCTGTGCCAACATAAATCCAGCGCATACCGCCCGATTCGGCATTCAGGCTGCCGGGATCCGCCGGCTGACGCCGCCGCACAATCGCCAGGACCAGCAGGACGCCGATGATGATCGTCACTGCCACCGCGACAACGGTCATTGTCCAGCCGAGATACATCGTCGGCCGACTGGCAGGACCGGCTGCGTGGAAAAAATAATTCAAGGATGCCGATTCAGCGCGACTGGGAGTGATAGCCAGCACGAACCCACTCGCAAGCCATGGCTCGGCGCCACAGAGAACTGGTTTCGTTGTCGTTCCGCCGTCGCTCACTGTTGGCTCCCGGAACTCGCAGCTGATTGCGCCTCGATAGCCGCATTGAACCCGCACGGCTATAAGGGGCGGTAGCAAAAAACAGGCCCTACCGCGCGTTACAGTTGCAAGCTTTGGATGACGCTTCTAGGGCGGCTTGGCGCTTGTCTTAAGACATAGTTTCAGCGCGACCACCTGACTGGAAGTAATAACCCCGGCGGGCCTTACCGAAGATGCTCTATCAAAGCATTGGCAACTTCATCCGGGGCTTCCCGCGACGGAAAATGTCCGACACCGTCGATCAGAATCCGTCGGTAGCCCCCGGCAAAATGACTCTCCAGGCCGTCGGATTCCTTGGGTTCGTCGCACTGGTCTGCGCCTCCCTGCAGCATCAGCGTCGGCACGCCAATACTTCCGATGGTTGCGAGTTGCTGACGCAGGCTCGAATACGCCGGGTCGGATTCCTCGTCCTGCCGCCAGCGGCGGCGATACCCGTTCAGCGTGATCGCCAACCAGTCGGGATTATCAAAACTCTCGGCCGTGCGGGAGAACTCGTTGTCATCGAACCAGCCCGGCGGCGACCACGTCTCCCATTGAATGCGCGCAAATCCCTTCGGATCGGCTCCCACGGCATCTGGGCCACCGTCCAGCGCCATAAACCATTGATACCAGAACTTCCGCGCCTGCGAGAACCCGGGCAACGCGAACCGGCCATACGGCTGAAACGCGAGCGCAAGCGCTGCAATCCGCTTCGCGCGCTCGGGAAAAAGCGCCGCCACTGTGTAGGCAGCCCGTGCGCCCCAGTCATGCCCGACCAAATCGAATCGATTGATCGATAATGCGTTGGCCAGATCGATCGCATCCTGTGCGAGCGCGACGCCGGACCCGTCCCGCACCGTGCGATCGCTAATAAAACGGGTGCGACCGCTACCCCGCAATTCAGGCACGATAGTGCGAAAACCCGCAGCGTTCAGACGAGCCGCGACAGGAATCCATGCGCGTGCGGCATCGGGCCAGCCGTGCAACAGGATGACGGGCGGACCGTTCGGAGGCCCGGCGTCGGCGTAGCAAATTTCGAGTGTCGGGGTTCGAATGCGACAGGTAAATTCGAGCATCGTGCGCTCCTTACGATAGCCGCCATGGGCTGCCCTTGAATCCGCGTCTTGCGCTTTCCGGCTTCTCTGCAAACATCGGCGTCAGTTCTTGAAGACTTAACAGCCACAGTTCGCTTCCGTTAAATCGGCACCGGGCTTCATCACAACTCCGCCGCCATTGCGTAGCAATCGCGGCAAAATCTCTCTTATTCGTGTCTGTCGAGGCGGCGTCGCGTGCGACGCTATCGACTCAAGCGTCGAACGCATTCACGACAATTTTGCCGTGGACGTGCCCTTTTTCAAGCCTTGCCAGCGCATCAGCAGCGGACGCGAAAGGATAGGTTGCGATCACGTTGACCTTTACCTCGCCCGCGTCGATCAGGCGGCCTATCTCCGCAAGCTGCGCTCCGTCCGGGCGAGCCGTGTAACGCGCCGCGTGGGCGCCGTGTCTGGCGGCTTCCGTTGCGGAAGGCTCCGTCAGCGTCGAAATCATCGTGCCGTCCCGTTTGACCGTTTGCCATGAACGGCTTTGTGTCTCGCCCCCAATTAGATCGAAGACCAGATCCATATCTCGCGCGACTTCTTCAAACGGCTGCTTCTTATAGTCGATGACATGATCGGCTTCTAAAGACTCCACAAATTCGACCCCGTCGCCTGTCGCAGTAGCGAACACCTCCGCACCGACGTGCCGGGCAAATTGCACCGCCAGGTGGCCGACGCCTCCGGCTCCCGCGTGAATCAACACGCGCTGGCCTTTCTGTAGTCCGCCTTGGTCAAACAGTCCCTGCCAGGCAGTGAGCGCAGCAAGGGGAACCGCCGCAGCCGCTGTCGAGTCCATCGACGCAGGTCGCGGCGCCAGCCCACTCGCAACGATGACGACAAACTCGGCCAACGCTCCCTGCCCCTGTCCGACGAATCCAAACACTTCCGCCCCGTGTTCCCAGCCTGACAAGCTCTGCCCCACGCGTTCAAGCGTGCCTGCGAAATCGCGTCCGAGAGTAAACGGAAGCTTGTCCTCGCCAATCACGGGATATTTGCCATCCCGCGTTTTGATGTCGACGGGGTTGACGCTCGCAGCTTTCACGCGAACCAGCACTTCATTCGGGCCGATCGGCGGAACATCGATCCTTTCCGACCGAAGTACGTCCGGGCCGCCGAAGCGATGAATACGAAATGCGCGCATTTGAGCCATGAATTTCTCCGTGACAGTATCTTGCCGACCTGCGCGAGTGAACGCAGCCATACGATCTGCCGAGCAACGCTCATACCTCGTGCTGCACCAGTCCATCAGGAACGGTTGGACTCGAAGCCTGCGCGCCGTCGTTGCGCGGGCAATCAGCGCGGGCGTGGCGCGACAGGCACATCCGTTGCGTCATTTGATAGGTCTTACGTCACACGGAGATTCGCCATGAACAGGAGCTTGAGAAGAGCGCTGATGATCGCGACAATTTCGGGGGTCGTTTGTGCAGCCCCGGGTTGCAAGAAAAGCAATGACTCCGGCAACGACGCCTTGAGTTCGGGCAGCAGCGGCGTAATGAGCAATTCCGCCGGGCCAAGTGGGACGCCGGGCACAAGCGCCGCGGCCAATAGCGCAACCGAGGCAGCTCCCGCGAGCGCACCCTCGCCGGTGACTAGCGAGGCACCCACCGTGAGCACGCCCGATGCGACGGCGAGCGGTGCGTCGTCAGTGCAGTAGGCGCGGAGGCATTCAGGGCGGCCCGAGTTTGACCGCCGGTCGACGCAATGACGCAGTGCGGGCAAGCTCGCATCTACTGATGTCAAGAACCAGTCAGCCCTACGCCCCTACTCTTGTGACCCGCCACACGGTATTGCCGACATCATCGGCAATCACCAGGGCGCCATCCAGATCCTGCGTGAGTCCAACCGGCGCGCCGTACGATTCTCTCTCGTCATCAGAAACGAAACCGGTAACGACCGGTATAGGCGTGCCAACAGGCTTGCCGTTCTGAAAGGCGACGTAAGCGACAGCGTAGCCGCTTAGAGGGGACCGATTCCAGCTACCATGCTCGCCGATAAAAGCACCGCCTCTATATTGAGCGGGCAGGTTATTGCCGGTATAAAAAAGCAGGCCGAGTGGCGCGACGTGCGAGCCAATCGAATAGTCCGGTCGAATTGCCTTTGCCACCATGTCAGGACGTTGCGGCTGCGCACGCGGATCGACGTGCTGGCCCCAGTAGCTATATGGCCAGCCGTAATACGCGCCTTCACGGACCGACGTCAGATAATCGGGGACAAGATCCGCGCCAATTTCGTCGCGTTCATTCGCGATCGCCCACAGGCGGCCTGTTTGAGGTTCCCATTGCAGTCCAGTCGGATTGCGGATTCCGGACGCGTAGATACGACTTCCCCCTGTTGCAATATCGACCTCCAGTACGTTGGCCCGTCGATATTCAACGTCCAGCCCGTTCTCGCCAACGTTACTGTTAGAGCCGACACCTACATACAGTCGCTTGCCATCGGGACTCGCGAGCAACGCTTTAGTCCAGTGATGGTTGATCTTGTCTGGCAGATCAGTCAGTTCCACGCCCGGAGTTGACATACTCGTCTCGCCTGCGCGGTATGGAAACTTCAGAATCGCATCGGTATCCGCCACATAAAGTGTGTTGCCAATCAGTTGCATGCCGAAGGGCGAATGCAGATCGTCGATGAACACATATTTGTCCCAGCGCCCACTGCCGTCAGTGCGCTTTCTCAACAACGTGATGCGGTTGGCACCTTTCGCTTTTTTGCCGGACCGCGACGTGATGATGCCGGCTATCAACTGTTTCGGCGTGGTCACAGGTTCCGCATCGGGACTGTTCGATTCAGCGACCAGGATATCGCCGTTCGGCAGCGCGTAGACCTGGCGCGGATGCTGGAGTCCCGACGCGATAGCCTCGATTTGCAAACCCTCCGCTACCTTCGGCTTTTTGCCTGGTTGCCATCCGACATATTTGGGTACCTGTATCGGAGGGGCCAGAAAATTGTGAGCGCCAGGCAACGGTGGCTCTGCCCCTGCCTGCCTGGACGGATCATAGGTGGCCTGCTCGTTGCAACCGCCAACAAGAATCGCAACCGCCATTGCCAATGAACTGCTCAGGAAGGTTCTAGTCATGAGCCGTCCCCTTCGAATGGAACCCGCTGAACCCAAGAGCAAATTGCCCAACGCTCAACAAGATCACGGTAATCGCCGACAGAATGACGTTCGCGGGGACCATGGCGTAGGCGTCGCGGCTATGGACGAAAGCGTTGAAGATTGCCGACACGATGCCCAGAAGATTTAACCAGAAGTCCAATTTCTCCACGGCCGTCACCGCGCGCCGCGCTGAGATCCAGACGTGGACCAGATTGATCAGGCGAGGAATCACAGCAAAGAGTAAGGCCGTCGTGACCAGCCATGCTGCGCCCTTTCCCCAGAATACATTCCGGGTGACGGCGTAGGTTATGTCGAAAACGAGCGTGCCGACAAAGAGGCCGTAGGGGATCGGGTTGAGCAGATCGAATATTGCTGTCGCGAATCTCGATCCACGAATATGGGCGGAGGAATTCATTTTTGACCCTTGTCCTTCTTCTGCCCATTCGAAAAAGGCAGTCCTTCAAATACGTGCCGCAAACCGTTCGGTTGCCAGCGTCGGTGTACTCCACCAGCAATTACTGGTTGCCGACTAGCGCTTTACTCAGAGCTTTCACGTGGAGTGAGAATGGCGAGCAAAGCATCCAGACGCGCGCTACCGAGAGACCTTAAAGCTCAAGTCGCGTCTGCATCGCGGCGACGATTCCACCGAAGGCGCGCATGCTGTCGTTGCCCGCGTGATGCGCCGCTTTGCACGCGCCTAAACCACACGCAAAGAGAGCCGCAGCGACCGTAACCAGGATTGACCGTTTCATTTCATCCTCCCTAAGCCGGACTCTGGGTTAGCGCAAGCTCCGGCAGCGTCAGCAATGTAATGAATCTCATAGCAGGCGACGTACCTGGTAAGTCACCACAATTGAGCGTAGTGCAGTCACTCTTAAGCATCGCAGGACCGACACTTGCTCGAAGGCTGATTGGCATTCCGTCGCATCGCAATCGGGAGTTCTGTTATGCCCTCCATCCTCAAGCCCGCCTCCCCACACGATTCGCTTACGACGCCCGTCGATCACGACATGCCCCCGGCCGCCCACAATCGCGATGGCGCACCGAGTTCCGAGCGACGGCGCATGATGCTGAAAGCTGCGGCGGCGGGCGGAGCGGGTCTGTTCGCCGTGAGGACGATCGCGGCTCAGGCACCCGCGGCATCATCCGGACAACCCGTCAGCGCGGCACCGCAGCCGCCCTTTTCACCCGGCGACAATGCATCGACCGCCGAGGTAGTCGTTCAGACGCTGCTGGCGTGGAACGTCGATCACGTCTTCGGGATGGTTGGCGATGGCATCAATCCGCTGATCGAAGCGCTACGGCGACATAGGGACACGATCCGCTTCATTGGCGTGCGTCATGAGGAAGCCGCCGCGTTCATGGCGTCGGGATGGGCGAAGGCGACCGGCCGTCTTGGCGTCTGTCTCGCCACGACCGGTCCCGGCGCAGTGCATCTGATGAACGGACTTTACGATGCGCATTTCGACGGCGCACCGGTCCTCGCGATCACAGGGCTCACCTTTCACGACCTCGTGGGTACACGTTTTCAACAGGGCGTCGACACGCCCGCGTTGATGCAGGACGTCGCGTTGTACAACACGACCGTGACGGGGCCGCGTCATGCACTCGTCGTGACGGACATCGCGTGCAGAAGCGCGCTTGGTGCGCGCGGGGTCGCGCATCTGGCCATCTCGAAGGACATTCAGGCAATGCGTCTCGCCGATGACAAAGCGTCCATGGAAAACCACGGCCTGCGCACGTCGACGGCGTGGCGTCAGCCCGCGTCCGCACCCGCCGACGCGCAGTTGCGGGCGGCCGCCGATGCCATCAATGCTGGCAGCCGAGTGGCGATTCTGGCGGGCCAGGGCGCGCTCGGTGCATCCGAAGAACTGGAGCAGATCGCGACCCGGCTTAATGCGCCGGTGGCCAAAGCGTTACTCGGACGAAGCGTGATTCCCGACGATTCGCCTTTCTCAACCGGCGGTATCGGCCACCTCGGCACCGTGCCCTCCGAAGAAGCGATGCACCGCTGCGATACTGTCCTGATCCTCGGTTCGACGATGCCGTGGGTCGATTCGTACCCGAAGCCCGGCACGGCGCGAGGCGTTCAGGTGGACATCAAGGCTGAGCGGATTGGCCTGCGCTATCCGGTCGAAGTCTGTCTGGTCGGCGACACGAAGGAAACGCTGCGGGCGCTGCTACCCTTGCTTCATCAGAAGGACGATACGTTTCTTCGCGAGATTCAGGCTCAGGTGACGCAATGGAACGCCCTGCTCGATCAAGTCGCCTCATCGGAGCGCACGCCGATACGGCCACAACGTGTGATCCGCGCGATAAGCGACACGCTGGCCGCCGATGCGATTGTTTGCCTCGATTGTGGTGCTAACACCCATTTCGCTGCGCGTTTTTTGACGCTGCGTCGCGAGCAGCAACTGGTTGCCACGGGAATGCTTGCGACGATGGCGCCCGGATTGCCGTTTGCGATAGCGGCTCAACTGGCAAATCCCGGCAGACAGGTGGTAGCGATCGTCGGCGACGGCGGACTCGCGATGCTGATGGCCGAACTGTCGACAGCGGTGATGAACCGCTTGCCGATCAAGATCATCGTGATGCGCAACGACATGCTCGCGGAGGTCGTATTTGAACAGAAGGAGCTCGGCAATCCGCCTTACGGTTGTGAGCTGGGGGGTATCGACTTTGCGCAAGTCGCCGCGGCATGCGGCGCCGTAGGCACGAGCTGCCATAACCCGCAGCAGTTACAGGTGGCGATTGCATCGACTCTTGCGTCGCCCGGCACTGTGCTACTGGAGGTTCACGTCGATCCGGCCGAACCGATTACGACACCGGACAAACTAAAGGCGTGAAGAGGTGAAGATGCTAAAAACCGTCTCAACTGCCGTGCTGGACATTGCATACCTGCGTCGGGGGCATTTGCTCACGGTCTGTCGAAAAGACGAGAACGGCACATGCAGCGCAATCGGCGCGGGCAAATGCCCAAGAATATTCGCGTAGCGATGCCGCGAATAATTTTCTGCTCGCCGTGAGTCTCCCGCGCTCGAAAGATCACGGCCCGTTGCCCGAATGTTGGATTTTGGCGGCGGGACTGAAAACGTACACCGCCGCGCCTATCAACAATGGCATTGCAGCGGCCATGAACAGGGGCGCATAAATCTGGGCGGCGGTGACGTGCTCGTGTCTGAATGCAGCGGCAATCTTCCCAAATCCTCCGCTAGCTAACGCGACGCCCAGGAATACGAGACTATTTAGAAATCCCAAAGCGAGCCCTAGCCTGCCTGCGGGCACGATCGCTCTCGCCTGCGACATCACGAGCGGATGGATCGCTCCTACTGAAAACAGCACGCAGATCAGTCCCACACCGAGCCCACTACTTGCGTCAGGGAGAACAGCGAGCACCAGAGCTGCAAGCGCACCGGCCAATAGCCAGCTCAAAGAAATACGCTTTGGCGACCAGAAACGCACCATAAACGGAATGCAAAACGACGCGCCTGTGCCAACGATACTGGCGATTGTCATCGCGTTGCCGCGCGCCACGATATCGAAATGGAAAACGTCCGCGAGATAGGGGCCGCCCCAGGATGTACGGAACGTGCTACCCACGGACATCGCAAGACATGCCGGTGCAAGCGTCCAGAATCGGCGCCCCCTCTGGCCCGAGGCGCCGCGTGCCGTTATTGGAGAATTCGCGAGAGCCGGCGGCTTCCGATGTGTCACGAAGCGGGCAACACCAAGCATGCAGCAGAACATGGCCGCTGCCGCAACCGTCATGGCAGGTCGCCATCCCACATGCGCGGTGATCTGTCCCAATGGCGACGCGGCGGCCAGCGCGCCCGCCATCCCGACAGCGCTCGCGGTGGTGACCGCGCGGGTCTGCGAGGGTCCGGCACCATTGGCAAGGACATAGTTGAGCAGGCCCTTGAAAATCGGTGCACAGCCCAATCCAATTCCCGCCTGTGCGAGGATCGCGAGCCAGGCGCTGGTTGCGCTCGCCAGCAAGCCGGCGCTGAACGCGCCTATGCCCATCAGCATCGCGGTCGGCGTACGGACCCCGAAGCGATCGAACAGCATGCCGACCGGTATCTGCGCAGCGGCGAAAACAAGGAAAAAAGCGCCGGCGAACCAGCCAAACATTTCAGGTGAGAATCTGAAATCCGCGATCAATTCGGTCGAGATGACCGCAACGTAACTGCGGAAAAACTGACTCAGTACGTAGCTGAAAGTGAGCGCCCAAAGCCCATAGTCGTGTCGATATTTCGACGTCTCGCTGCGGCCTTCGGAATATTCGCGACGGGTCTCGGACATTAGCGACATCCTTTGGATTGCCAGCCAGAAATGATACGCGCTCTTCGCTCGCGGGAGCCACGTTCGGGCGAGTGTCTGGTGCCTGGTTAGCGCTGTAGCCAAGTAAGTAAATCAGCTCCGCGAGTTTTTCAGGGCGCACCCGGCGACGTGGGTGAATTGAGAATCGGAAAGCATCCAGTGCAATACCGGAATTTTGCTCACGAATGATCGAAGGACGGCGCTCAGTTTTCGAAGCAACGAGCCGTTGACTGGCGTGGGCGCGACGCTTGCTAACCAAAAACCGAACCCATTCGCAGGAGAGAAGCCCTTCCTGTCGTCAACTTTAGGAGTCGCTAATGCAGCAAGCAACTGGTCGTCGAGAACGCAAGAATGCCAAGGTCGTCGCTATCGTCTGCGCAGTCTTGATCCTGTTGACTTTCGTTATCTCCGAGCTCAAGCCCTGGTCGCGCAAACCCGCCGACGCGGGAGAGTGTTCGACTCACGATTCGGAATGGCGGCAAGAGGCGCTGGTGAACAAGATCAATGCCACCGGCGACCCATCGTTAAAAGCCAAGGCGGTCCAGGTTCAGGCAGGATCTCACTGGGACGATAAAAACCATCTCTGGGTCGTTCCGTTTCGAACCGCGGACCAGAGCGCCGACACAAGGAGTTTCGTCGCGCTTGTGCATTGCACCGGTTCGGTGGATATAAATCACGGGTAGTTTTCGCGACTGTTCAATTCGTGAGCTGATGGCGGCCTGCCGCGGCAAAGACGCGGTCGGTCGTCCTGTTGAACATAAGTGAATTGATGTGCAACAGGTCAGCAGTCCAGGTGACGATCATGTAGCGCGCGAACCCGACTGTTATGCTCACATGCCGAACGGATTGCACCCATGTTCCTGCACTGTTGCCGTGGACGATCTCCTTACCCCCACAGCCTCCTTCGTGTCAGTTCACTGCACCATTGGGCTGTTGTCTTATGTCAGCCGCGTTGCTCGGAGTGCATCTTTTTTCATACTTAAATTGGTGAGGATCTATTGTGCCAACCCGTTCCGCCTCGACGCCGTTCCGGGCAATCGAACGTGTCGTCGTTAGTCTGTATGACGGCGGGGTTTTGTCGCCTGCGGTCCTGGAACGTGTGATCGGCGCGCTCGCTGTAGACAACGTCGACTGGCAAACAGTGGCGTCATTGCATTCCGTGGACGGCCGTTTGCTGCATGAGATCGTGGTCTCGACAATGATGCCGTCGGCACCGCAGAATTCCGTTGTGAAATCGTTTGCGGCGATCGTCGCGCATCTGGCTGACGCAAGCGCGACTCAAAGCAACGAACGACCGCATACGCAAACGCAGAAGGCGCAGCGCACCGCCCGAAAAAAACCGGAGCGAGCGGAAAGTGACGTCGGCAGTGACGAACTCCTCGCTCAATTGTCGGACAGCGCTACTTCGACGGGCAAGCGCGGCAAAGCCACCCCTAAGCGTCCCGGCGCGGCCTCAGGCTTTAACCCGTTTGCGAGCCCACTGCCGTCACGCAGAAGATAAGAGCAAGGCGCTCTCGTCGGTTTCCCCGCCTTATTGTCACACTACATGTTCTGCTTGTCCTTCGCATTGCGGCGCTGTGGCGTATGCGACAACTGCATGAATCCACCGCGAATCCGGGCGTGGCCGGTGCAGCGTATGGATTCGGCGGGATAGGACCGTGTAGCGGCGGCCAGGCGGAGTATCTGCGCGTGCCGTTCGATGATTTCAACTGTCTCGTGTTACCGCCCGATGCTCAAGAAAAAGAGAATGACTATGTGATGCTCTTTGACATTTTCCCGCTGGGCTATCACGCTACTGAACTGGCCGGTGTGTTGCCAGGCGAAAGTGTCGTGATCTATGGTGCTGGGCCAGTTGGCTTAATGGCAGCACTCTCGGCGCAAATCAAGGGGGCGAGCAAGATAATGGTCGTCGACAGCCATCCAGATCGGTTGAAATTGGCAGAGAAGATCGGCGCAATTCCGGTCGATGATAGTGACGGCAATTCTGCAGACCGCATTCTGGAAATGACCGGTGGCGAAGGTGCTGATCGTGGCTGTCAGTCTGTTGGCTATCAGTGCAGTACACCAATCAATCGCCCCTGCATCCCGGGCACGATGTGATGAAATGCTTGCGACGAAATGCAAGCTCAAACGCACGCACATTGAAAACCAATGGCTGGCGGCCGGATCGCTTGCGGTCGAGGCTCTATCTGAAATAGACCTTCGCTCACTTCCCGCACTACGCACGCAATACCGTACTATCTGCACAGCGGCATAAGTTCAGGATCGAGGCGGAATCGCGAAACTGGCAAGTTCAAACTGGGAGCCACAAATCGAATCGTATCAATTGCGCGAGCCGCGCTGCCAAATGATGTCGCGACCGCGACGCCCCTTGATTGCAAACCGGCGAGTCCTGATCGTTGACGACTACGTCGATTCTGCGGACGCAGTTGCGCTATGCCTTGATTTGCTTGGGTTTGCAACGCATACAGCCTACGGCGGCTTCGCTGCGCTTGAAATTGCCGCCACTTGGCAACCAAGCTATATCATCTTGGACATAATGATGCCGGACATGTCAGGCTTCGCCGTGGCCAGGCGGCTTCGTGCGGACCCGCTCACTGCAGATTCAATACTTCTCGCATACACCGCTGCCAATACTCCATCCGACTATTCGCAAGCCAAGTCTGCCGGATTTGACGCTCTATGCGAAAAGCCGGCAGATCCTTGCCATCTCGCCACACTCCTGCAGAGCTTGAGCGACCCGCACAAGTCGAACTCCTAGTTCCGCGCTGATGCATCAGAGGCAACGACTTCCGAGTTACACGTACACATCCTAACGTCCGGCGGGCTTTAGATATTGACCGGCAGCCCTTTTGCATTCCTTTGAAGCGACTAGCGGGCAGCACTTTGTCAACCGAGCAAAAGGATTGTGAGCGCCCAACGAAGGCCCGCCATAACAGCTTCATCAGCATCTGCAAGCCGGCAAACATCGAACGGCTAGCCGCCTGCCTCCGATAACGATTCTTTCGCTCTACGATATTCTTCGTACGCGCTTCAGCAGACCAGGAAGAGCCGTGAAGCACCAAAGGCTGTGCCGATCTCTGCACACATCCTTCTCGAATCTCCCCAAATCCTTGTCTGCCCATCCTCAGCGTCGCTGGCACAAAAATTTAACGATTTTCAGTTGGGCCCCTGAACCTTCGTCCCCGCCGCTTCTAACTATTAGCTCCCTGATCCGCTTGCGCTAACAGGTGCTCCCGGGCCACTCGGGGTCGCGGTACCTCCTGGCTGCGTGGAATTGCCTGCAGTTTCGCCTTTGGATGGTTTTATTTTCTTCGCATGGGAGGAAGACTTGTGCGCCGGTGCCGATTGCACATTGTCCCCAGCGTTCGACCCTTGAGATGAACTCGGTGGATTGTTCTGCGCCATCGCGGAAGAAGAAAACATTGCTGTTGCACAAAGTGCGTAGAAAATTGCGTCGCTCTTCATTTCAATTCTCCTAGAAAATCTTTTGTTAAGGATGAGAACAATCTTGCAACGGATGCGTGAGACGCGCACAGCGCACAGGCAATCTTGTCCTGTGACGCCCTGCGTCGTGCTTCGCTTTAGCCAGCCGTAGACTTCCTCCGCGTCTTGCGCCCTTAACGCGTGAGTGATTCGAACCATCGCGCGTTTTCAGCAGGTGTGCAATAGCCAAAGTGTGACGATGCCCGTAGGATCAACTCGTTGTCATATCTGGTGCACCGGCTCTTGAGTCAAAGGGCCGACGCATCAACCTTGAGGATCTCGAATCCAGGATCAGCGTATCTGTCCGCAGCCTCTTCGGCTTCCTCACGAGAAAGGAAGCGTTTAGCTTCTTTCAACACTGGCGCGAGCCCGATATCGCCATCCTCCCCGCTGCCAAGAAATTTCTCACCGCTTTTGACAACATAAGTATCAATCATCTAGACCTCCAACAAATTTGCAAGCGACATGTCTACCCAGTATTTTGGCAAACAACATCAGCGTAATTGACCTTGGCTTCAAATCGAATTCGCAATTCAACGTCCAAAAACGCTATGTTCAGACCGACCGTGCTGCGCACTCGCTTGACCTTATCGAACTATGGCAGGAGAGGCAGAACCATACCGTCATCCGTTCGAGTGGCAACTAAATCGCACCCGTCGGATCCTCTGCATCGACCAGTTCGGCAATGTCATCGACCTCGATGGTTCGACCATATTTGTTCTTCACGCCATGTCCCCAAACTTGTATGTGGACGCCAGGCACGAGGTAACCGGACAGTACCTCGGCGGCATGCGGAGGCATTCGAACCGACGTACCGTCGGTCAGCAGAGCCCCGCGCAGTTCGCCTTTAGGCCCATAAAGCGGAAGCCTGACTTCGCCGCTAATCTCCATCTCGCGCCCGTCGATACGCGACTCGTGATGCTTCGCATCCCCATGGCGCGGTCCCTCATCGAGAATCACGACACCGGCGCTCGATGTCAGTTGAACAGCGGCGAGGACTTCAACACCGCGCGGCTTGACACCACGGATGCGAACTCTCTCGCCAACGCTGATGTGTTTGGCAACCTGTCTGGACAAGTGAGGCGGAAAATGCACCTGCCTGTCGTTGCCTAGAACGAGCCCATCCAGCTCTCCATGGGGATTTAACAGAAACTGGGTCACCTTTCCTTGGGTTTCTGGCAGACATGTGGGATCTATCCAATGCATTGTCTAGCTCCAAATCATCTAGGATACGGTTTCCTGCGCAAGGGGCGTTCCATCCCATCTTTACAGCGCATACAGCATTTGCGCGGGTGAGCATGGGCTGATGTCAAACCGGATCCTCTCTAACGCCAGCACGATTTTCCTAAAACACATTTGTCGCAAGTGAGTGGGTGAGCGACTTACGTGGCATTGCCGCGCCTTGCGAGCGGCGACCTTCACGCCGATCAGATCGACTGCCGTACAGGGGGGTGAGCATGCTCCGACCCATATAAATAAAGACGACCGGGAACAGTACATGCGGCAAGTTCCGCGACATCAAAACCGAAGCGGCAATCGCCGAGGTACCCATGTTCACCGACACGCATCGCCGCAAACTCGACCCCCGCGAAGAAACTTTCCTCGTGGACAGC